>JAEZIW010000226.1 GCA_023436525.1 Bacillota bacterium
TCCTGCTGTTCGAGATTGAACCGAAGACCCTTGATCAAGCTCGGCTCATCATCAACGATCAGTATACGTTTCATACACTTTCTCCTTTATCGTCTATAACAATCAATAATATCAAGACCGATTATACCACAATATGAAAAATAATAAAATCCTATTGGATAAAAGCAAAATAGCCGCCGCAAATCCGTTGTTTGACAATTGCTATATTTTATAGTAGTGTATATTATATTATTAATAATCAGGAGGTACCTTATGCAACATGTCAGCAATAGCTTTGAAGCTTTTATGAAGGAGAGCGGCGCGGTTGGCCCCGCTTTTATGGAGATGGTGATGAAGGCGTCTGAGGGCAGTGCGCTCGATAAGAAAACTTCTGAGCTTTCGTATATCGCGGTGTTGGCCGCCGTTCGGCTTCTTGGCGGGCTGCCTTTTCATGTGAAATCCGCCAAAGCAGAGGGCGCGACGCGTGAAGAAGTTGTCAGCGCCATACTTGTCGGTATCACGGCGGTTGGGTTAACGGTGACAGAGGCTCTGCCGATAGCGCTGCAGAGCTATGACGAGGAGTAACAGCTATGTCCGCCGTCGATTTGGTGCTGCTCGGCATTGTATCCGAGCAGCCATGCAGTGCCTACGACATACAGAAAAACGTGGAATACAGGAATCTGTCGAAGTGGGTCAAGATCAGTTCACCGTCAATATACAAAAATGTGCTGCGTCTTGAGCAGAAGGGCTATTTAAAAAGTGAAACAGTGCGCGAAGGCAAAATGCCCGAAAAGGCGGTTTACACCATCACACCCTCGGGCAAGGAACACTTCGTGTTTTTAATGAAGGAGACTGCGTCCCGTGCGGTCAGCGTGCTGTTCGATTTCAATGCCGTGATTGCCGGTCTAAACAAGGTTCCCAAGGCAATGGCGATGGAACTGATTGGCGAGATCCGTTCGGGCATGAACGAGAGCAAAGCGTATATGCAAAGCATGGTGCCTCAAAGAGAACACATACCGCTTGTGGGGCGCACGATACTTGATCAGCAAATACAGGTTCTCGCCACGTTGCTGAATTGGATCGACAGCTTTGAAAATGCGTTTAACGAAGAAACCGAAAAATGAAACAGATGAATCAACTGACAGGCCGTAAATGCTATGACCATCTTGGCGGAAAGCTCGGTGCCAAGCTGCTTGACTTTTTCATAGCTAATGATTGGATTCGTTTGGAGGACGGAAAAAGCACCGTCTATGTGCTGACGCCAAAGGGCGAACAAGAATTCAAAGCAAATTAAATTGAATTAAAATGCCTCCTCTTGCATAGCGGCAAATATGCCAAAAAAAGAGGCCTGTCATCCGGGAGGGATATAATTCGTCAGGCGGGCACAGAGACCCGCCCCTACAAATCGGACGCATTTTTGTTACACGTTATAAAAAAAGAGATTCCTATACCCTGAAGGGTAAGTCGCATCATGAGGAACGACACGGAGGTCGTTCCCTACAATTCGACGCATTTTCGTTACGCGATGCAAAAAGATATATCTGTACCCCTGTGGAGCCTATACAAAGGTTGTCATTTGCGTCTGTACACTGTGGAACGGTCATACCCCTGCGGGATATGAGCGCCCGTTCCCTCTGCACACCAATTATCAATCCTCAGTCAGCTTACGCTGACAGCTCCTTTCAAAAGGAGCCATTTTGGCTGTGTTTTGTGCCTCCTTTATAAAAGGAGGTGGCACGGCGCCAGCGTGACGGAGGATTGCGATTCACAGCACCATCATTGACCTTTTATTTTCTTTCTTTCTTCTTCTTTCCCGGCCAATCCATTTCCGGCTTATTTTTCAGACGACCGCCATCCGGCTGCCTTTTCGGTACGGCTGAACCTGTCTTTCCTTTCGGTCTGTCCGTAGCCGATTTCTTATTAGAAGCGACTGCGCCCATCTGCCTTTTTGGTCTATCCTCATCTGTTTTTCTTTTTGGCCGGGCGTTTGACGGCTGCTTATTCAGCCTATCCAGTATCTGTTCTTTTAGTCGCTCATTGTCCGATTTCTTATGTGAAACGGATGAGCCTGTCTGCTTCTTCGGTCTATCCGTGTCAGTCTGCCGTTTCGGCCGATCCGATTCCGATTGTTTATCCAGTCTATGTGCGTCAGCCTGTTTCTTCTGTCTGCCCGAATCTGTCTGCCGTTTCGGCCTGTCAAAGCCCGATTGTGCTTTTTGCTTATCTGAATCAAACCGCTTCGATCGGTCCGCAGACGCAGGCTTACGCGGCTTCGCTTGGCCCTGTCTCTGCGCTTCGGGCGGCACAAGGCCGTCCTTCCCAAATTCAATCAGATCCTCGCGCCCCGCTTCTGTCAGCGCCTCTCTTATCAGCGGCCAGTTTTTCTTGTTATGAAACGCGAGCAGCGCGCGCTGCATCGCTTTTTCCTTCGGCGTGCTCGCCACATAAACGCTTTTGCCGGTCAGCGGATTGATTCCCGTATAATACATGCAGGTCGAAAGCGTTCCGGGTGTGGGGTAAAAATCCTGCACCTGCTCCGGCACAAATCCCTGCTTTTTCAGCTTTACCGCCAGCTCAATCGCGTCATTAAGCGTGCTGCCCGGGTGCGACGAAATGTAATACGGCAGCAAAAACTGCGGCTTGCCCGCGCGCTTCGTCATGCCGTCAAACCGCTTGGCGAACCGCTCATAAACATCGTATTGCGGCTTGTTCATCAGTGTGAGCACCTCGGGGCACACGTGCTCCGGGGCCACCTTCAGCTGGCCGCTCACATGCTTTTTCACGAGCCGCTCAAAAAAACGATTGTCTTTATCAGCCATGATATAGTCGTACCGCAGGCCGCTGCGTATAAACACGCGCTTCACACCCGGCACGCCTTCCACCGCCTCGAGCGCCTCGTTGATGCCCTTATGGCTGACCTTTAATTGCGGGCATACCGTGGGCGACAGGCACGTGCGCGTGCAGCTTTGCGAATTCTTCGCCGTGCATATGGCGTCGTAAAAGTTCGCCGTGGGGCCGCCAACGTCGGATATATTGCCCTTGAAATCGCGCATCAGCGTCATGCGCTTTGTTTCTTCCACAATGGACTTCTTGGAGCGTTTCTGTATCGATTTGCCCTGATGCGCGGAGATGGAACAAAACGAACACATTCCGGGGCAGCCGCGCAGCGCCGTGATGCCGAACTGCACCTCGGCGAGCGCCGGAATCGGCTCTTTATAGGAAGGGTGCGGCAGCTTTTGAAACGGCAGGCTGTAAATCGCGTCCATCTCAGGCGTTGTGAGCGGCAATGAAGGCGGGAACTGAATCACATACCTGTCTCCATGCGCTTGCACAAGTGTTTTGCTCTGCGGCACGCTGTTCTTATACGTGATTTTAAACGCATCGGCAAACGCTTTTTTATCCGACACGACACGCTCATAAGACGGCAGCATAATATGTTCGCCGATGCCGTCTGTTGAATGGCGCAGTATGCATGTGCCGCGTATGCCCGTCATCTCCGCAATGCTTTCCCCGCCCGCCAAACGCTCGCAGATGCTTTGCAGCGGGTGCTCCCCCATGCCGTAAACGAGCATATCGGCCTTGGCATCCACAAGGTACGAGCGACGCACCTTGTCTTCGTAATAATCGTAATGCGCGAACCGCCTTTGCGTGGCCTCCACGCCGCCGATGATGACGGGCGTGTCTTTATGAGACTGCTTGAGCCTTGCCGTATACGCAATCGTCGGGCGCGGCGGCCTCAGCCCCGTTTTGCCGCCCGGCGAATAAGCGTCTTCCCCGCGCAGCCGCTTGGCCGCAGTGTACATATTCACAATGCCGTCCATGTTACCGCCGCTTAATAAAAACGCATAACGCGGCGTGCCGAGCCTTGTAAAATCCGCGTCTGTGCGCCAGTCGGGCTGGGCCATAACGCCCACACGAAACCCCAGGCTCTGCACATAGCGCCCGATAATGGCGGCCGTGAACGATGGATGATCGACATAAGCATCGGGCGTCACCACGATAAAATCAAAGGGCTCTCCGTCTGCCTCTTCAAGAGACATCGGTAAAAATTCATTATTCATAGACGAAGTATACCATTACTCTATGGATGCCAACAAGCGTCAATTCGATGAATGCCCTCTTTGGCGTCAAGCGGCAGGCTTTTTGCGGCAGCTCCGCCGTTCATTCTCAGCCAAGCGCTGCCCTGATAGCCGGGGCTTATATCCACGGTGATGATATACTGCGCATTGCCCTTTTTGTATTCAATCGAATAGCTGCCGAAATCGTCCGGCACACACGGGCTGACGGACAGCATACCGCGTTCAATGCAAAGCCCGAGCAGGTGTACAATCGCCGCCTGATACATCCAGCCTGCGCTGCCCGTGTACCATGTCCAGCCCGCGCGCCCACGGTATCCGTCGGTATCGTAAACGTCCGCCGCCATCACATACGGCTCGCCCTTGTATTTGGCGACGGCTGCCGGTGTGCGCGTATGGTTGATCGGGTTCAGCATCTGAAACAGCGACAGCGCTTCTTCCTTTTGCCTCAGCTTTGCCGCCGCAATCACAAACCATGCCGCCGCGTGTGTGTACTGCCCGCCGTTTTCGCGTACGCCGGGCAGATACTGCTTGATGTATCCGGGGTCCTTCTCCCATTTGTCAAATGCGGGGGTCAGCAGCCGTATGATGCCCTCCTCACGCAGCACCAGCTGCTCGCGTGCAGCGGCAAACGCATGCCGCGCGTGCACCGCGCCCGTCAGCACAGCCCAGGCCTGCGAAATGATATCGATTCGGCATTCGGGTGACGCGCTGCTGCCCAGCGGCGTCCCGTCGTCGAAAAAAGCGCGCATATACCATTCGCCGTCCCATGCATGCTGCTCAATGCTGTTCACCAGAGCTTCACGTGTTCGCTCGAAGCGCTCCGCCAAGTCTGTTTCGCCTCGCAGGCGGCAAAGCTCCGTGAACTGCCGCAGCACGCAGACGAGAAAAAACCCCAGCCAAACGCTTTCCCCTTTACCGCCTATGCCCACCTTGTCCATACCGTCGTTCCAGTCTCCCGCGCCCATCAGCGGCAGCCCGTGTTCGCCGAAACGCAATGCCGAATCGATCGCACGGACGCAATGAGAAAACAGGCTTTCGCTTGTTTCTCCGGCCTCAAACGATTCATATAAATCGTGCCGCCCCTCGGGAATCGGCTTGCTGCTAAGATACGGCAGCATTTCGTCAAACACACCCATATCCCCCGTGATGCGTTCATACTCGCATGCGGTATATGGCAAAAACAGCTTGTCGTCGCTGATATATGTGCGCACGCCGCTAGATGGTTCGTGCCACCAATGCAGCACATCGCCCTCAATAAACTGGCGCTGAGCGCATTTTAATATATGCGCGCGTGCTGCAGACGGATTGGTGTAGAGTATCGCGAGCACGTCCTGCAGCTGATCCCGGAACCCAAAAGCCCCGCCCGATTGATAATAGCCCGTACGCCCCCACAGCCGTGCCGTATAAGTTTGATACAGCAGCCAGCCATTCACAAGCGTATCAAACGATTTATTTGGTGTCTTCACCTTGATGCCGTTGACATGGGCATCCCAGTGCCGTTTTGTCGCATCGAGACAGTGCTGTGTCTGTTGCGCCGTCGCATACGCATCCAGCACGCGTGTTATATCGGCCTCGCTGCCCCAGCCCATCAACACAGACACGGTACGGTTCTCTCCGGGCTTCAGCGTGATCTGTGTTTGCAATGCCAGCACCGACGCGCCGCAGCCTTCACTGTCGGAAAGCGCATTGACCTTGAGTGCTTCGGGGCGTACATTGTGCCCGGGTACGCCGAAAAACTCCTGTGCCGAGGCCGTGAACTTCACATCCTGCCCGGGCATGGCCAAAAACATCGCCTTATCTGCCGAGGCCAGCGGAGACGAGGCCTCCAAACGGCTCTGCTTATGTCGGGCGCGAATACCGCCGCATTCGGTCGCGGCCAGCACCGGCTCCGCATAAACGTATACCGACAGCGTTTCGTCGTGCTTTGTCGTGTTGGTGAGGCTGAGCAGCCCCGCTTTAACGGGCAAATCCTCATCCACGAAGTATGTCATGCGCGTTTCAATGCCGCCGTACCGCTCGAAGACGGTGTAGCCAAAGCCGTGTATCACGCGGTATCGTCCTTCGGCGTACATGTCCGGCGCGACGCTGAACGCATGGCCTGTTCGGTCATTGCGCACCAGCACGCCTTCCCCCGGCACATCCGTCAGGGCATCGTTGCGGAAGGGCGTGAGCCTCAACATGCGTGCGTTTCCGGCCCATGTGTAGCCGCCGCCGCCCGCGCTGATGAGGCTTCCGAGCGTATGCCCCACGAGCAGATTGCTCCATGGCAGCGGCTGAGCACCCTGTACCTCAATGCAATACTCGCTGCCGCCGCGAATGTATCCGCCGGAGCCGTTGTCAAACGCCTTGAGCAGCCTCACGGGACGGCTGGCGATGCGCTCGTACGGCTGTTGCTCAAACACATGGTAAGGCCGTGTCATCACAGGCACTTTAAGCTGCTGCATCAGCGGTGCATTATCGTACAGCACAAGGCAGGCCGCCGTTGCAACGGCCGCAGTATCAGCGGTGTCCATCTCCTGTGTGTTAAGAGCGTACACGCGGCCCATTGGCCACCCCGTTGATGTCTGCTCGATTTCTTTTATTGTGTCGCGCAGCGGGTCGATATACGCCCCGGCATGGCTGTAGAGAATCACCAGCTCAGCGGGAATCTGCTTTAAGCTCATATACTCCATCGCTTTGCCCATCGTTTTAACGGTATCCACAAAGTCAAGGCTGCTGGCAAACAAACAGATAATCGGAAGATCCCCGGATATGCCGTATTTCCACAGCGAACTCAGCCCTCCGGCCTTTTCATCAATCGCGCACACAGACGGCACGAATATCACCGTGCGCGAGGCGATCTGCTGGAAAAGATTCACCTGCATGCTTTTCAGCTTTAAATAACGCATTTCAACCTGCGCATGTGTCCATGCAAGATGGAACACGCGCTTTAAATCCTCCTCGTTTGCCAGCGATTTGAGGCATTCGGCGGCGGCGTGTCTGCTCTCGCCCATTGTAACGGCAAAACCGAGTGAAGCCGATTCACCCGCAGGCACGTTTTTAACGGTACTGATGCCCACGGCACGTGTGATATCATGCTCGCATGCGGATTCCGAGAGGGACGCTGGCACACCAAACACATTGCGACGCCCGAAAATACAGGTTCTGTCGGTCATAAACGTGATGTCCCCCGCAAAGCAGGCCTTCATTGCGCTGCAGATCGGCCTGCCTCGCCGCTCGGCGTACAGCGTCCGTTTCTCCTGGTCTGCAACCGTTTCTATGAACAGCTCCGAAAATGCGGGGTGCGCCTCAAAATCCTTTTCCGGCGACAACGCGGGCGAATAGACACACAACACCATTAAATTGAGCGCCTTGGTGCCGTTGTTTTTGATCTGCAGATTTCTTACTTCCAAGTCGCACTCGGGCGACACACAGATATCCAGCGTCGTTTCGATATCGCCGACCTTTCTGTAGAACGAGGCCTTGTGTGGCTCAAACTGCACCTGTTCCGCATCAGCCTGCAAACAGGTGGGCAAAAACGTGGCCGACCACACCGCACCCGTCTCTGTGTTTTTGATATAAATGTGAATACCCGGTGCACGGCGCAGCACATCGCTCTCCCAGCGCGCCACCATACGCCCCCGACCCATTGAATAGCCCGTGCCGTACTGAGTCAGCATCACGGTGTAGCTGCCGTTAGATAAGAAATGCGCTTCGGGATACTGCGTCAGTGTTTTGTAAACGCGAACCGCATGAATCTCGTCCGCAAAGCTCAGCGTTTCGTCAGGCTTCTCACCAAGGCTCAGCGTGACGCTGCGCGGCGGCACCTTTTCCTTAAGCAGCATTTCTGTTGCTTTCACATTTGTCGCGCTGTGAAACAGCGTCTGCATACGCATATCCTGCAGGCAGTTGACAATGGATGACAGGATCATGCCCTGATGATGCGCCATGTAGCTTTTGATCACAGCGTACTTTTTGCCTCTTCGCAGCCGCGACGTGGTGTAATCGATCGCTTCATAAAAACCGAACCGACCGTATGCGCCTATTTTTTGCAAACGCATCATATTGGCAATCGCAATACGCGGGTTCACATTCAGCGCCAGTGCCGTGGCATACGGCGTCACCACCAACTCGCGGACAAGGCCCGATTTGAGCCCGAGGCCGGGAATACCGAACGCCTTGTACTGATAGTTCATGTTGATATCAAATGCGTAGTAGCCCGATTCAGACACCCCCCAGGGTGCATGGCGCAGTTCGCCGTAATCATGCTGCATGTCCACCACCGATTTGTACGTTTCTCCGAGCAGCGTGTTATCGTAGTTCTTCATGATGACAAGCGGCATCAAATACTCAAACATGGTGCCGCTCCAAGAAAGCAGTACACGGCTTTCACCCGCAATGGTGAGCGGACGCGACAAACGAAACCAGTGTTTTTTCGGCACATCGCCTTTGGCGATGGCTATAAAACTCGTCTGGCGCGCTTCGGACGCCAGCAAATCGTAATATGAGTCGCTTAAGGTTCCGCCGCGGCAGTCATAGCCGATGGAGAAAAGGCCTTTTTCCGCATCGTACAGGTGCGAAAAATCCGTCGCATCAATAAACGCGGCGATTCGCCGACGCAGACGGTCGATCCGGCGCGTCAGGCGGCGGCAGGCCACATAGCTCTCGCCGAGCGCCGCTTCCATGCGCGTCACCCATTCCAGCACCGCTTGGTGCTCGTAAAGCTTTGCCCTATGCAATATTGCGGACAGCGGCTCCAGCACAGCATGAAACGCTTCGGAATAGCCGCTCACCGAAACGCGGCGAAGCCTGTCACGCATGGCTCGCGTATACTCGATATACTCATGCACCTGTTGAGCCGGAAAGCCCTCCAGCACCTGCGCCCACGATGCGTAACGAGCAAACATATCCTGCCATTTCTGTTTCATCACAGACAGCGTATCGTCATTATCGCTGACCATAGCCAGCCCGCTCAGCGCGGTAAAAATGTCGCTGCCGATAGTCTGTGGCTGCTCGCGCCCCGATTCGCGCGAAACCGCCGCCAGACCCTGTCGGACAGTCGCCGCAAACGGTGCCCGCAGCATATCCTTTAGCGCCTCGTCCGTCAATATCAGATAGCAGATTAGATTGCCGCTGTCTACCGACGACACGTAACGGGGCTCCAACGGCTCCATCGTAACGATATCGTACCAGTTATATAAATGGCCCTGCCATTTCTCCGCTTTTTCCAGCCCGGCGACGATTCTGTCGAGCCTTTTCACCGTTTCTGTCAGCGTAATGAAGCCAAGGTAATAGGCGCATATGGCCGCTCCCATACCATACGCAATGTTGGTGGGCGATGTTCTCTTGGCGATGCCTTTAAACGGGCTTTGCTGATAGTTGTCCGGTGGCCAGTAGTATTCGGCTTCCTCGGAGAAGCGCTCAAAAAATCGCCAGGTTTTCAGCGCCAAATCCTCGAGATACGCCTTTTGCTTCACATCCAGCGCGTAGATTTTCGTGGTGCGCGGGCGGCTGATTACCTGCGCGATGGACGGGGCAAAAAACCAAACGCTGAAAATCAAAAACGCGATTAATGAAAAGCGGCGTGTCACCAAAATGGATAAAGCAAAAAGCGCCGCAGCCAGCAGTGGCGCGGCAGCCATGTTCCTCCAGTAATACGCCACGCCCATTTTGGCCTTTTTATCGCCCTCCGCGGCGGTCACCCATTCAAGCAGCTTGCGGCGCGTCACCAGCCGAACGAGGCTGCGTGTAACGGCATCCAGCATCAGGTACGTTTCATACGGCAGGAATGCGAATTTATATAACGCCTGCTCAAACATCGTTTTGGTTTCGTACCAGACATCTTTAAACGTGGAGCCGTGCCGCGCGTTTTTAATCAGCGTCACCATACGAGATATAAAATCAATGATGCTGTCGATGAAAAGCGGCAGTATGCCCGAAATAAACCAGAAAAACGCGTTGTTGTAAAA
>JAEZIW010000251.1 GCA_023436525.1 Bacillota bacterium
ATGAGAAGGTAGTTGAATCGGTCAAAAAGACAGGAAAGATTATCGTAACGGGAGATTCCTGCGAAAGAAGCTCACATTTGAAGGATTTCGCGCAGAATATCACCGAGCTTTGTTTTGATTATCTGGATGCGCCGCCGGTTGTGGTGGGGGCGAAGAACTGGATAACACCCGCGCACGAGCTGGAAGATTTCTTCTTCCCGCAGCCGTTCTGGTATGTGGATGCGTTCCACGAGCGCATTATGCCGATACCGGGATTTGTGCCGAAGAGCAACTTCACAGAACGCGAGCAGATTTTAAACAACAAGCGCGGTGTGTAAGAAACGCTTTGGGAAATAGGGTTTAAGTAAGATAGCAACCTCTCATATATAAGCTCAAATGAACGAAGAACGGCGAAGGCACAAAAGCTTTCGCCGCTTTTCTTTCATGCACGTTACAATCGAGAATGTCATGTTAATACCTGAAAAAGGTCTATCGCGCAGCTCGATCGGCTTTATGACAGCATGTGCAAATAGAATAATTGTTCGCATTCGTGTTTGACAGAAACATGCCTTGCCTTTAGAATTATGGTATACAAGATATGAAAGGATCAATACATGGTCATACTGGGTATTGACCCCGGCATTGCGCTGATGGGCTACGGCGTTGTGCGTTACGAGGGCAGCAAAATCTGCCTGATGGAATGCGGCGTGATCGTGACCGAGGCCGGTATGCCGCTGCCGCGGCGTCTCAAGATCGTCCACGAGAACGTCGGCGCGCTGATTCAAAAGCACGAACCCGACTGCATCGCGTTTGAGGAGCTATTCGCTGGCAAGAACGTCAAAACGGTGATTCAGGTGGCGCAGGCGCGCGGCGCGGCGATGGCAGCGGCGTTCAGCACGGGCGCGGAACTGTTTGAATACACGCCGATGCAGATTAAGCAGGCGATTGTGGGCTACGGCCATGCGGATAAAAAGCAGGTGCAGGAAATGGTGCGGCTGCTGCTCGGTATGGACAAGGTGATCAAGCCGGACGATGCGGCGGACGCGGTGGCGTGTGCCATATGCCACGCCCATTCGAGCCGTTTTGCGGATACGTTCCGCATCAGATAGAGGGGCATTATGTACGACTATATCAAAGGTGAGGTTGTTACCACAGATAAGGATACAGCGGTGATAGAGGCGGGCGGCATCGGCTACCGCATTTTTACCACATCGCAGTCGCTGACGCATATCAAAACGGGGGAACACTGCAAGCTGTTTTGTCACTTCGTGGTGCGCGAGGACGCGCACACGCTCTACGGCTTTGTGACGACTGAGGAACGCGAGATGTTTGTAAGGCTCACGGGCGTGTCGGGCATCGGCCCCAAGGCGGCGCTCGCGGTGCTCAGCGCGATGAAAATCAGCGAGCTGGCGGCGGCGATTATCACGTCGGACGAAACTGCGCTGCAAAAGGTGCCGGGCATCGGCAAAAAGACCGCGCAGCGCATCATCATTGACCTCGCCGAAAAGATCGGCAAAACAGAAATTTTGGGCGAAGCGGATATGCCGGGCGCACCCGGCGGCATGGGTGCCGAGGCGGAAGCGCTGGCAGCGCTGGTGGCCTTGGGGTACAACCGCGCCGAGGCAACGCGCGCGATCACGTCGGTGAAAAATCTCGGTGATACATCGGAAGAGCTGATATTGATGGCGCTGAAACGCATGGGTGCTTAGACACTTTGCGGCTATGATGAGTCAACAATTAAAGATAGTATTATTTCTAGTGATATGATCTGAATGCTTAGCAGAAGAGAAAAGCCTTCTCCTTGAGGAGAAGGTGGTGCGAAGCACCGGATGAGGTGGTAAGCGTAAAGCTATCACGAACACCTCATCAGTCACCTTGCGGCGACAGCAACTTTTCTTGTGTTATTGTTATGGAAAGTTACTAAGCTCGGTCATCCTGAGGAGCGAGCGACGACTACGTAGTGGACCAGGATCTGTTGAGACAGATTCTTCACTTCGCTACACTCGTTCAGAATGACCCCTACCGTAACTTTCTCGTTTATAGAGATGCGTTATTGCATAGTTACGCGCAGTTCCTCAGCATGACAAGATGAAGGGGTGCGCCGGTTAATTTACCAAGGAGGAGCCACGGCTTGGACGAAAACAGAATCGTATCCTCGCAGATGAGCGAAACGGACGCGGCGACAGACCTGTCTTTGCGCCCCAAATCGCTGGATGAATACATTGGCCAGCAAAAGGCCAAGGATAACTTAAAGGTGTTCATGACCGCCGCGAAAAACCGCAGCGAATCGCTCGACCACGTATTGCTCTACAGCCCGCCGGGCCTTGGCAAAACAACGCTTGCGTTTATCATCGCCTCCGAAATGGGCGTGAACATCCGCGTCACCTCGGGCCCTGCGATTGAGCGCCCGGGCGATCTCGCTTCGATACTGACGAACTTAAATAAGGGCGATGTGCTGTTTATCGACGAAATTCATCGCCTCAACAGCAGCGTGGAAGAGGTGCTGTACCCCGCGATGGAGGATTACGCGCTCGATATCATCATCGGCAAGGGACCCTCGGCGCGGACACTTCGTCTTGGGCTGCCGCATTTTACGCTGGTCGGCGCAACAACGCGGGCCGGCATGCTCACCTCGCCGCTGCGCGACCGCTTCGGCGTGATCAACCGGCTGCAGATGTATACCGACGAGGAGCTCAGCGAGATCGTGAAGCGCAGTGCGGGCATACTCGATATCGCGATTCATGACGATGCCGCGCTCGAGGTGGCGTCGCGCTCCAGAGGAACGCCGCGCGTGGCGAACCGGCTCTTAAAGCGTGTGCGCGATTTTGCGGACGTGAAGGGCGAAGGGTGCATCACGCTGCCCATCGCGCGCTACGGCCTTGAAATGCTCGAGGTGGACGAAATCGGCCTTGACGGCGTGGACAAAGCGATACTCGAAGCGATCATCTACAAGTTTAACGGCGGCCCGGTGGGGCTCGATACGCTCTGCGCCGCCACCAATGAGGAAAGCGTGACAATTGAAGACGTGTATGAGCCGTTTTTGATACAACTCGGGTTCATCAACAAAACGCCGCGCGGTCGCGTGGCCACGCCGCTCGCTTATGCGCATATGGGCTGCCCTTACGGCGGGGATACCAAGCAGTTAAAGCTCGACATCATGGAGGATTAGTTGAAAACCAGCGACTTTTATTACGACCTTGACGAAAGCCTGATCGCGCAAACACCGCTCAAGCAGCGGGATGCGTCGCGGCTGCTCGTTTACAGCCGCCAAACGGGAGAAACGGCGCACAAGGTTTTTAGCGATATCACAGGTTATCTGAAACAGGGCGATGTGCTCGTCATCAACGACACAAAGGTGCTGCCTGCGCGGCTGTTCGGCATCAAGCAAGGAACCGGGCGTGCCGTGGAGTTTTTGCTGCTGCACCGGCTGTCGCTTACGCGCTGGGATGTTATCATGCGGCCCGGTAAGAAGCTTAAAATCGGCGATACCGTAGTGTTTTCAGACAGCCTGCGTGCGGTGATACAGGCGAAAAAGGAAGACGGCGTAACGGAGGTTGAGTTCAGCTTCGACGGCGTTTTCGAGGAGATACTCGATGCGCTGGGTGAAATGCCGCTGCCGCCGTATATCCACGAAAAGCTCGAAGACAAAGCACGCTACCAAACGGTGTACGCGCGCGAGCAGGGCAGTGCCGCCGCACCCACGGCCGGCCTGCATTTCACGCCCGAGCTGCTGCAAAGAATAGAAGCCATGGGTGTGTCGATCGCGCGGCTTACGCTGCATGTGGGTCTCGGGACGTTTCGACCGGTTAAAGCGGATAACGTGGAAGACCACATCATGCACTCGGAATATTATTGCGTCACCGAGCAAGCGGCGAACGTGATTAACTCCGCGCGTCAGCAGGGCGGGCGCATCATTGCGGTGGGCACCACGAGCGTGCGCACGCTCGAATCCACGGCAGATGAAGCGGGCATCGTTCATGCGGGCAGCGGCGCAACCAACATATTCATAAAGCCCGGTTACCGCTTTAAGGCGGTGGATGCGCTGCTGACAAATTTTCACCTGCCCGAGTCCACGCTGATCATGCTTGTGTCGGCTTTTGCGGGGCGCGAGCAAACGCTTGCGCTTTATAACGAAGCGGTGAGGTTCAAATACCGCTTTTTCAGCTTCGGCGATGCGATGCTGCTGCTTTAGAAAAACGGAAACAAATCCTCATATTCGGCCATCTGGCGTAACAATTAACGATAAACGCGGGTGGCTTTTTATATTGTGCCAAATAGTCGCTTATGCTGTCACATCCTCTATTTGAATCCAATTATTATTTAAAATAAAATAGTCACAGAGACAAAATGCGACAATATAGAATAGGAGCCGTGTGCAATTGAAACTGAAACGTCTATTTGTATGTGTGATAACAGCCTGCGCGATGCTTGCATCTGCCGCATGCAGCAGTGTACCCGCTTCCGGGTCGGGTGCGTCGCAAACGGTGAACGCTAATCCGGTTAACCCTGAGGATGTATTAAAAGCCTATGTGGCGGCGCTGGCAAACAAAGACTACGAGAAGATGTACACCTATATCAGCGAGAACAGCACGATGGGCAAAGACGATTTTTTAACGCGCAACAAAAAAATATACGAAGGCATTGAAGCCAGGAACATAGAAATCTCAGATATCAAAGCGGAAGACAACACCGTTAAATATGTCACATCAATGGACACACAGGCAGGGCCGGTCGCTTTTGAAAACACGGCCTATTTCAGCGTTGAAGACGGCACCTCGAAGCTCGATTGGGATTCAACGCTCATATTCCCGAATTTGAACGATGACGATAAGGTGCGTGTGAAAACTGTTGTCGGTGAGCGCGGCAGCCTGCTTGACAGGAACGGCAAGCAGCTCGTTGGCAAAGGCGAGGTGTGGAGCGTATTTATTGTGCCGGGAAAGCTCATTCCCGAAACACGCGAGGCGGATATCGCGGCACTGGCCGAGGCTCTCGGGATGACGGTGGAGGAAATCAACGAGAAGCTGGCTCAAAAATGGGTGAAGGACGATTTGAAGGTTCCGCTCGATAAATACATATCCAAAACAGACCTTGAAACCGAGGCCAAGCTGCTTGCGGTAACGGGTGTGGGCGAGGAAACGGCCTATAAGCGCGTGTATACGCTTGGGGAGAAGGCGGCAGCCTTAACGGGTTATATCCATAATATCAATGCGGACGAGCTTAAGGAAAACGAGGGGAAGGGATACACAACAGAAAGCAAAATCGGCAAGGTTGGCCTGGAAAGCCTGCTGGAGGAACGTTTGCGCGGCATCGACGGCTGCAAGGTGTATATCGAAGATAAAGACGGCAAAGAAAAGCAAGTGCTGGCGGAGATCAAAGCACATAACGGCGAAGATGTGACATTGACAATTGATGCGGATATGCAGGCCAAGTTATACGATCAAATGAAAAACGATAAGGGTTCGGCGGTGGTGATGGACCCGAACACGGGTGAGATTCTTGCGCTTGTCAGTACGCCCTCGTATGACCCGAACGCCTTTATACTCGGGCTTTCGGAAGAGAAATGGGCCGAATATAACAATGAGCAAACAAGGCCCATGTACAACCGGTTCAAGGCGACATATGTGCCGGGGTCGTCTTTTAAGCCCATCACGGCGGCGCTCGGCCTTGGCAGCGGCGCATTCGCGGCAGATGAGGACTTTGGCGCGAGCGGTAAAGCTTGGGGCAAAGACGGCTGGAACGGCTACACCGTGACCACGCTGAAAACGTACAGCGGCGGCGCAAATGTGCTGAACGCGCTCGTGAATTCAGACAACATTTATTTTGCCAAAGCCGCTTTAAAGATCGGCAGCGATACCTTCGCCCAAGGGCTGAAAAGCCTTGGCTTTGGCGAACAGATGCCGTTTGAATTCGGCCTTGGCGCGTCCACGTTCGGCACGGAGCAAAAGTTCGACGACGAGCTTGACCTTGCAAACAGCGGCTACGGGCAGGGCAAGGTGGAGCTTAATCCGATTCACATGGCAGCCATCTATTCGGCTTTTGTAACGGGCGGCAACATGATGTTGCCGTATCTTGAGAAAGGCAAGTCGCCGCAGGTTTGGAAACAAGGCGTTTTCACGCCCGAAGCGGTGCAAACGGTGAAAAATGCAATGGTGCAGGTTATCGATAGCCCAAGCGGTACCGGCCATGAATTTAAGATAGACGGCCTGACAATGGCGGGAAAAACGGGCACAGCGGAAATTAAAAACAACAAGGATGATACGCAGGGAACTGAACTCGGATGGTTCGTAACGTATCCTGCAGACGGAAACCAAAGCAAGCAGTTCCTGACCGTTATGATGATTGAGGATGTGAAAGGGCGGCATGGCAGCCATTATGTGATTCCTCTGGTGCGCGCCCTGTACGAATAAATATAAGTTGATGCACCGCACTCCTGTTGTGTTATAATGGGGCGCGGTGTTTTTTGTTAAGAAGTCCTGATTATTCTTTCTTTATATTTGCGCTTTTAACAGCATACGAGATTTTATTGTGTTATGCGCGCTTTAAGCAAGAGGTGTTATGAGAAATCTGATTTTTATCATTCTGATTGTGCTTGCACTTGGTTTCATGATCGTCAGCATGTTCAGAAAAAAGCCGAAAAAAAGCGTGAAATGGATCAGCGCCTTGGGTGGCTTGATTGCGGCTTTCATACTCGGGTATGTTTGGTACAGCCCTGCATGGGGCTTTCCCGATACGACAGGGGAATTTGGGGTGGGTACAGCCGGTGATACATACACAGACGAGAACCGTGTGGAAACCTATGAGGACGACGGCTCTTACCGATGGCTGAATGTGGCTTTCTGGTATCCGGATGATGAGACGCTGAGTGATCATTCCTGCCCGTTGGTGGTGTTTTCTCACGGTTCTTTCGGTTCTAAAGAAAGCAACGAAACGCAATATCGCGAGCTCGCGAGCCATGGTTATGTTGTCTGTGCGATAGATCATACATATCAGTGCCTTGGCACTGTCAGCCCGGATGGAGAATCGGTGGGAATAGACGGCGCGTTTCAATCGCAGATATTGCAAGCGCAGGACGATACGGCGCAGCAGCGGGAAGAGCTGTACAGCCTGTTTAAGGAGTGGATGGCTGTGCGCACGGGTGATATCAGCTTTGTGCTGGATACAATCATCTCACAAGCGGATACGGCAACGCAAAACGTATATCGCCTTGTGGACACATCGAGAATCGGTGTGATGGGGCACTCACTCGGGGGTGCCGCTGCACTGGGTATCGGCCGGATGCGCAGCGACATATCGGCAGTGATCTCGCTGGAAGCGCCGTTTATGTGCGATGTGACGGGCATGAAAGACGGAGAATTCGTATGGGACGACACGCCGTATCCGGTACCGGTGCTTAACGTTTACTCGGATTCTTCTTGGTCCATCTTGTCCTCGTCGCCGCAATATGCTCAAAACAGCGCCATGCTGAAAGACGACCGTTCCGACACACAGGACATTTATGTGCCGGGCGCGGGGCATATGACGCTGACTGATCTTGTGTATTCGAGGCCGCCATTGTGCCTGCTTTTCGGGCAGAACATGTTTTTTGATGCAGATGCCTATGAAAAAAATATGAATGAAGCCTATTTAACGTTTCTGGACACATATTTAAAGTAGGCAGCTAAGAAGCAAAGCATTCATCTGCGTTTTCAGCGGTTCCACAAACAGAACAGAATGCCGTAAAAATGAGTTGATGCACCGTGCGCCTGTTGTGTTATAATGGGTCACGGTGCTTTTTTATATTTGACGACAACCGGAGGAACAATGTCCTTTAAATTTACACTGAAGAAAACATGCAAACACACCATGGCGCGGCGGGGGTGCCTTGAAACGCCGCACGGCGTGATTGAAACGCCGGTGTTTATGCCGGTGGGCACACAGGCGACGGTAAAGGCGTTAACGCCCGATCAGGTAAAGACAGCGGGTGCCGAGATCATACTCTCAAATACATACCATTTGTACCTGCGGCCGGGCCACGATCTTGTCAAGGAAGCGGGCGGGCTGCACCGTTTTATGAATTGGGACAAGCCGATACTCACGGACAGCGGCGGCTTTCAGGTGTTCTCACTCGGCGCGCTGAGAAAAATTACCGAAGAGGGTGCGGCGTTTCAGTCTCACCTCGACGGCTCACGGCACATGCTGAGCCCCGAAAAGGCAATGGAGATTGAGCAGGCGCTCGGTGCGGACATTATTATGGCGTTTGATGAGTGCACGGCATATCCTGCTGAGTATAATGTTGTGTCAGCAGCGATGGACCGGACGCACCGCTGGCTGGAGCGTTGTATAAAATCTAAAACACGCGAGGATCAGGCGCTGTTCGGCATCGTACAGGGCGGGCTGTATGCGGATTTGCGGACAGAGAGCGCCAAGGTGATTGCCTCGATGGATCTCCCCGGCAACGCGATCGGCGGGCTGTCGGTGGGTGAACCGAAGCCGTTGATGAACGATATGCTCGATGTGGTGACGCCGCTGCTGCCCGAACACAAGCCGCGCTATTTGATGGGCGTTGGATCGTTTGACTGCCTGGTTGACGGCATTGCGCGCGGGGTGGATATGTTTGACTGTGTGCTGCAGACGCGCGTGGCCCGTAACGGCACGGCACTCACGCGGCGCGGAAGGCTCGTGATTCGGAACGCGACATATGCACGCGATTTTACACCAATTGAGCAAGGGTGCACCTGTTACACCTGCCAGAACTTCACGCGGGCGTATGTGCGACATCTGATTAAAACGAACGAGATTCTCGGCGCGGTGCTGCTTTCAATTCATAACGTGCATGCGACGATACAGTTCGTTAAGGATATCCGCACAGCCATAGAGCAAGACGAATTTGCGGCGTTTAAGGATGATTTTTTTGCCAATTACAAAGGCTGAAACCGATGATGCAGAACTAAAACGCCGTAAAACGGCGTAAACAGGTTATAAAAGTGAACTTTTTGGGAACGATCAACATTATTCGAAAAAAACAGTTGATAATTGGGACTTGCTCATATAGTATATATACTCAAGAAACTTTTTTTTAAAGGCAGGGTGAGTGTTATGGGTACAGGAACAGCCGATATGCTTGGTCAAATACTACCTATAGTTGGTATATTTGTCGTTTTTATTCTGTTGATGATCATTCCGCAGCGGAAGAGAAAAAAGCAAATGCAGCAGCTGATGGACAGCTTAAAACCCGGTAAAATGATTAAGACCATTGGTGGTATGTATGGGAAAATCGTGGCGGTGAAGGAAGACCTTGTGACAATTGAAGCGATGCCCGACAAGGTGCGTTTGGTTTTCACAAAAGGCGCGATCGCAACAGTCGAAGATTCCGATTTGCCGGACAACGAACTGACAGACGCAGCGAAATAAGTTATAAAAGAAGACCTGATCGGTCTTTTTTTATTTCGTTTATAAACTGAGCAAGAGTTTCTTGATTAAGAAAATGAAGAAAAAAGTCCTTTAGGCGGCGTTTGCCGCGATTGAATTTTATCTGACAGCCCAGTATATACATTTGGTATACAGGAATCTTTTAGTTTAATTTCTTGGATGGAACGTCATAGATAGAGAAAACAAAAAAGCAGCAAGGCCTCCCTCAGTCGCCTACGGCGACAGCTCCCTCCAGAGGGAGCTAATTGGTATGAGTATTTTTCAAGAGCCGAAAATGAGTGGTGTTAGTTGTTCTTGAATCAATAAAAGAGAAAGAGTCCTGTTGGCGGCGATTGCCGCGATAAACGTAGTAACGGGCAGCAGAGTGTTTTAACACCTCATCAACCGTCTAATGGCGACAGCTTCTCTTTAAAAGAAAAGCATATCATTTGAAATTAAAAAGAGTCCTGTTGGCGGCGTTTGCAGCGATTGTTTTTATCTGACAGCCCAGTATATCCCTTTGGGATACAGGAATCTCTTATTCTAATTTCTTGGATGGAACGTCATAGATAGAGAAAGCAATAAAACATCACTAAGAAAGAATCCTGTTGGCGGCTTGACGCGATTCGCATTATATCAGGACAGCACTGTTATACCCCTTCGGGGGTATAGATATCTTTATTTATTTGCGAATTATGAGGATGAGAATTTAAAAGAGTGGTTTATTTGCGATGCTTTATTCTTTGTTGATATAGAAAAAAGAATCCTGTTGGCGGCGTTTGCCGCGATTGTATTTTATCTGACAGCCCAGTATATCCCTTTGGGATACAGGAATCTCTTATTCTAATTTCTTGGATGGAACGTCATAGATAGAGAAAACAATAAAACATCACTAAGAAAGAGTCCTGTTGGCGGCTTGACGCGATTCGAGTTATATCCGGACAGCACTGTTATACCCCTTCGGGGGTATAGGTATCTCTATATTTATTTGCGAATTATGAGGATGAGAATTTAAAAGAGTGGTTTATTTGCTATACTTTACTCATTGTTGATATAGAAAAAAGAGTCCTTTTGGCGGCGATTGCCGCGATAACGTAGTAACGGGCAGCACAGTGATTTGACATCTCGATGCGTTTCATCCTCGACCAAATGGCTTAATACGGTGAATAGCGCAGTTCGTCGGGACACCGTCAGGGTCGGCTTCGAAGCATCCACAGACGGTGAGGCACGCCGCATGAGACCTAGCTCCTTTTCTCTCCTATTTGATAAAAACTTTCTTTAACGCATCATAGCACGACAGAAACCGCAGTGCGAGCATGATACTGTAAAAAATGTAACGTAACATTATATTGGGTTGCCGGTAAAGTCATCACGCATGCGGCCAGCCCATATAATCTACAGAACGCATGCAAAGCGGGAGGAGAATGCGCATGGGTGATATCCGCAACACGCTATATCGGCATTATGGAAGGCTGGGCGTGGCTCTGATTCGCTGTATGCAGCAGCTAAAAAACAATAGCGCCGATGGATTTTGCGCATACAAAAAAACCGCGGAGGAAATTGAAGCGTTGATGCGAGTCTGCGCATGCGGCGAAGGGGCTGAAACGGCTGCCGAAGAAACACTGCGCCAAATGCAAAATGCCGCAAGGCTTGGGGATGCCGCCGCACTATCGGTTGTGCTCGAAACGCAGGCCTACCCGATGGTGACAGCTTGGCTGGAGCGAATTCAAGAGAATTGATTTGAGAGGTGCATGATGCCGTTGTATCCAATGAAGTTTGCGTTTACACCGGGCGAGAACGAGCGCATAGAAGCTGTGGTGAGCGTGCCCAAAGAGCAGCGTGCCATTGTTCACGGCACGGTTTATGATATGGACTCGAATCGTGTTCCCGACGCGGTGGTGCGTCTTTTTTCCTGCGACGGCGCAAATCTTGCGCCTGTGGCAGACGCGTTTACAGACGGTGACGGCGAGTTCGTTTTCGGGCCGGTGGAAGCGGGAAAAAGCTATTTGGTTAAAGTGTATGTTAACGGTGCTATACTGCGAGAATTAACGATACGACCGAAAAAATTAAAAAACAAATCATAAAATCATTGAATTTCTATCGCTGCCCTTATATACTTTATAAAATAGTATATATATGGGGTCGAAGACAATTTTGGGAGAATATTTTGACGAATGTCAGGCAGTTCAGAATCAAGTAGACGCTGAGCTTTTTGCCATATTACCCGTGGTGGAGCAGGTGCGAACCCTGCACGCTAAAGGACAGTATGGCTTTGATATCTGTCCGCAAAATATTGTAATGACGCGACGCGGCGCACAGCTGCGCGTCAGAAATATCGCATTAAGCCCAAACGGTGCCAGCATATACAGGCCGGGTTATTCACCGCGCGAACGGTATACGGGCGGCGCACTCGGCCCTTGGACGGATGTGTATGCTGTCAGTTCGCTGGTGTACACGGCCATGACGGGGCTGTTGCTTCCGTCGGCGTTTGAGCGCGGCAATTCAGAACCGCTGTTTTGCGCCCTGAACGAAAAGTACCGCGAACTGGAAGACGCTGTAACGCAGGGGTTATCGCCGGAGGCGTCGGGAAGGCCGCGGTCTCTTGATGCGCTGGCAGTGCAGATACAGGCCTGTCTTATCGGGTATGCTCCGGCGGAAAAACACAAACCCAAAAAAGCACCCGGCCGCAAACGCATGATCGCTGCGGTTGTCATTTCGGCACTGCTGCTTGTGAGCGGTGCGGTGCTTGTAAATGAGATCAATTATTCTGAGGCCGATGCACACGCCAAAGCGGGAGAATATGAGCTTGCACAGAATAGCTTAAAGGGTGTGTTTTCGTTTTATAAGGATGCACAGCAGTTAAACGACTATGCCGGTGCGGGCAAGAGGCTTGCCAGCGGCGATTATGACGCAGCGACTCAAGACTTTACGGCGCTGGGTGAATACAGAGATTCCAAAGATATGCTCAAAGAGACGGCTTACCGGCACGCCCGGGCGCTGAACGAGCAGGGAAAACTGCCCGAGGCGGAGCAGCTGCTGCAGACTATCAAAGAATACAAGGATGCGGGATCGCTTCTCAGGCAGATCAGCTATGAAATCGGCGGCATGTACCTTGACGCAGGGCTTTATCTTTCGGCGCTTGAGGCCTATACAAACGCTGAGGTTTTTGCGGATGCGGCGGCGCTGGCGGCGCAGATGAAGGGCAAGCTGTATGCGGCGGCGCTGGACGCCATAGAAAAAGGCGATGCTAAGACGGCGGCACAGTATTTTGCCAAGATACCCGGCTATGAGCAGGCGGATGAACTGAATCAGCTTGCGGGGCTGCTGGTGCGCGTTCAGGGCGGAGAAGCGATTGCGCAGGAAGAGTACGGTTTTATAATGGGCTTTGCGGATTGGGTGGATTTATCGGCCTATGCGGATGCTCTGGAGGGCTATTGATCATATTTTCAAGTTAACAAATTGTGCCGGTATTTATCGCCAGAAAATCTGACGATTTTTTATTTTCGCTGAATATGAGCTTGCCTTGTTCTTAATATATCAAACACTAGAAAAGATTGGAACAAAAATGAGGCAAGAATCGTTATAATGACAGACGGCGTCAGTAAAAGTTATCGGAGCAAAGATTACTATGAAAAAAGTATTAATACCGCTATTCATCGTACTTGGGTTGCTGATGGTTTGTCTCGT
>JAEZIW010000017.1 GCA_023436525.1 Bacillota bacterium
AAAATCCATATCGGCCACCCAGAGCGGCAGCAGATCCGCGGGCTTGCCGCGGTGGGCCGCAAAATCGTATTTCAGAGAATCAGTATTCTTTCGATCAATAATCTCATCAAAGTTGTATGACATGTTAGCCCTCCAATGCCTGTTGCAAATCCAGAATCAGGTCGTCTATGTTTTCAAGGCCCACCGACAACCGCAGCAGCCGTGAATTGATGCCCTTGGCTTCACGCACTTCCGACGGGACATCGGCATGCGTCTGCAGCATCGGATAGGTGATCAGCGATTCCACACCGCCAAGGCTTTCCGCATATTGAATGATTGATACGCGGTCCAATATTCTTTCGGCAACAGCAGCGTTCTGTGTTTCAAACGAAATCATTGCGCCAAAACCGGTTGCCTGCTTTTTGGATACGGCATAGCCCGGATGAGACGCAAGCCCCGCGTAATAAACAGCGTTCACTTTGGGATGACCATATAAGAAATCTGCGATTTTCGTTGCGCTTTGCTGCTGCCTTTCCAGACGTACGGCCAGTGTTTTAAGCCCGCGTATCAGCAGCCAACTGTCGAACGGAGAGAGGCATGATCCAATTGTTTTGTAGATAAAGCGCAGCTTTTCAGAGAGCACACTATCACTAACCACGAGAAAGCCTGCCAAAGTGTCGTTATGGCCGCCTAAGTATTTCGTACCGCTGTGCACCACGATATCGGCCCCGAGATCTAAGGGGCGCTGATAATACGGCGTTAAAAACGTGTTATCAACGATGACGAGCAAGCCATAACGCTTGGCAAGCGCAACGGCTGCGGCGATGTCCGTCACCTGCATCATGGGGTTGGTCGGTGTTTCGATGAACAGCGCCTTGGTAGCTGCTGTGATTTTTTTTTCTATCAGAGAGATATCGGACGTATTCACAAGGCTGAATAAAAGCCCGTTCTTAACCGAAATATGGTGAAACAAACGGTGAGAACCGCCGTAAAGGTCGTCTGACGCGATAATATGGTCGCCCGGCGAAAAAATCTCCATGAGCGCAGATATGGCGGCCATGCCGGATGAAAAGGCCATGGCATCCACGCCGTTTTCCAGCGCCGCGATTGTTATTTCGAGATGCTCGCGTGTCGGGTTCTGCAGACGTGAATAATCAAAGCCGGTGCTTTCGCCCAGGCCCGGGTGAGCAAAGGTGGCCGATTGATATATCGGCACACTGACCGCGCCTGTGTGATCGTGCTTTTTTGAGCTTCCGTGTATACACAGCGTTTCAAAATCCATAACAGTCTCCTTATATAAAAAACATCAGGCCGTTCTCCATATTGTTCTTCTCGGCCTCCAGAACGAGATCATCCAGCGTGACTTTTTCCAAAGCCGTTTTTATAACGTTGTCCAACAAATCAAATACAAGGGAACGCATCGCATTATCAATCTGCGGTGCTTTTTGAGCGACCGTTTCTTCCGTGCTTTCACTCAATGAACTTTCCACAGCGGCAAGCACTTGATAAGCGCTGATTTCGGACGGCATTCGCGTTAACATATAACCGCCTTGTGACCCTTTTATAGATGTGACGATATCGCCGCGCTTGAGCAACGAAAAGACTTGTTCCAGATATATTTTAGATATACCGAGTTTCTCGGATATACTGATGACTGTGATGCATTCACCTTTGCTGTACCCTTGGGCCATGCTGATGGTGGCTGCAAGCGCGTATCGACCCTTTGAAGATATTCTCATAGCTCTCGCCTCATTTCATACTAATTATATATGCATTTATATTATGCGATTGAAGTCTCCTTGTCAATAGCATACCAAACAGATATACAAAATATAAAATTTTATGGATCTTCCTATTGACAAATAATAATAGTGCGATTATGATTAAATCATATAAAACATATATGAAAAACAAATATTAATAAATAATATGGAGGAAATACGATGTCAAAGGTATATAAGAGCTTAACAGAGCTGATTGGGAAAACGCCGCTGCTCGAGCTTTCAAACTATGAGAAGAAGCACGGGTTGAAAGCAAAAATTATCGGCAAGCTGGAATATTACAATCCGGCAGGCAGCGTGAAGGACAGAATAGCCAAGGCCATGATTGACGACGCGGAGCAAAAGGGCATTTTAAAGCCCGACAGTGTGATTATTGAGCCGACAAGCGGTAACACGGGTATCGGCCTTGCGTCAGTCGCAGCGGCGCGTGGGTACCGTATCATTCTCACAATGCCCGAAACATTCAGCGTAGAACGCAGAAACCTGCTCAAAGCCTATGGCGCAGAGCTGGTGCTTACAGAAGGCGCCAAAGGAATGAGGGGTGCGATCGCCAAGGCGGATGAGCTGGCGCAGGAAATTCCAAATTCATTCATTCCAAGTCAGTTTACCAATCCCGCGAATCCGGCCATACACAAAGCCACCACCGGCCCTGAAATTTGGGAAGATACCGATGGTCAAGTGGATATCTTCGTATCAGGCGCAGGCACCGGCGGCACGGTAACAGGCGCGGGTGAGTACTTAAGGTCAAAGAATCCAAACATCAAAATTGTCGTTGTGGAACCTGCCGATTCCCCGGTGCTCTCGGAAGGAAAACCCGGACCGCACAAAATTCAAGGCATTGGCCCCGGATTTGTGCCTGAGGTGCTCAACACAAGCGTCTACGACGAAATTATTACGGTGAAGAACGAAGATGCGTTTGCGACAGGCAAAGAAATCGCAAAGGCCGAAGGCTTACTGGTAGGCATATCCTCCGGCGCAGCGACATGGGCCGCCACACAGCTGGCTCAGCGTCCTGAGAACGCGGGCAAAACGATCGTCGTGATTTTACCCGACACCGGAGAGAGGTATCTGTCGACACCGTTGTTTGCAGAATAGATTAATCATAGAGTAAAAACGCTTGAATGCATACTATTCATATCGTATAATTATCATATTATTGTATGGGATGGTTGAGATATGAAAATATCAACACGTGGACGGTATGCATTACGAATGATGGCAGACTTGGCGATGGCTCCGGGCGATGCTCTTGTCACAATCAAGAGCATCGCAGCCCGTCAGGAGATATCCGAAAAGTACCTTGAACAAATCGTCACAGTGTTAAGCCGTGCCGGATTTGTGAAAAGCGTGCGCGGGTCTCAGGGAGGGTATAAGCTGGCGAAGCCTGCACAAGAGTATACGGTGGGGATGGTGCTGAGGCTGATTGAAGGGGATTTGGTTCCTGTTTCATGTATGGAGGATGAACCCAATCAATGTCCGCGCTGTGACCAGTGCGTCACCCTTGGTGTCTGGGAGAAAATTGCGGAAGCGGTTAACAACGTTGTGGATAACATCACATTGGCGGATCTGGTTAAAAGCAAGCCAAACTAAAAGCCCTCTTTAATTGTAAACAGGGGCAAAATGAATTCATACAAAAAATATATGAAAGATAAAAAAGGAGTGATCCCGTATGGCAACCGATAAAAAGTATAAGTTTGAAACCCTGCAGCTGCATGTCGGGCAGGAATCGCCCGACCCCGCGACGGATGCGCGTGCCGTTCCGATTTATCAGACCACATCGTATGTGTTCCCGAGCTCGGCCTCTGCAGCCGCGCGGTTTAGCCTCACGGAGCCCGGCAACATTTACACGCGCATTATGAACCCGACCTCGGATGTGTTTGAAAAGCGCATCGCGGCGCTCGAGGGCGGCGTGGGCGCACTCGCGGTATCGAGCGGTTCGGCAGCCATCACATACGCGATACAAAACATTGCCCATGCGGGCGATCATGTCGTATCCGCAAACACACTTTACGGCGGCACCTACAATCTATTCGCGCATACGTTCAAGGATTTCGGCATCGACGTGACTTTTGTCGATCCCGACAAGGAAGGCAGCTTTGAGGCGGCAATTCGCCCGAACACCAAAGCGGTGTACATCGAAAGCCTTGGCAACCCGAACGCGAGCATTATCGATATCGAAAAAGTAGCGGACATTGCACACAAGCACGGTGTGCCGCTGATCGTCGACAATACGTTTACCACGCCGTACCTTTTGCGTCCGTTTGAATACGGAGCGGATATCGTGGTGCATTCGGCAACCAAATTCATCGGCGGTCATGGTACGTCGATCGGCGGCGTGATTGTGGACAGCGGCAAGTTTGATTGGGCGGCGTCCGGGAAGTTCCCGTATCTGACCGAGCCCGACCCGAGCTATCACGGCGTCCGTTTTGCGGAAGCCGTTGGCCCTCTCGCTTACATCATCAAAGCGCGCGTCACACTGCTGCGCGACACCGGCGCGGCCTTAAGCCCGTTCAACTCGTTCCTTTTCCTGCAGGGGCTCGAAACGCTGTCGCTGCGCGTGGAGCGTCATGTGGAAAACGCGCTCAAGGTGGTGGATTACCTTGGCAAGCACCCGAAGGTGGAAAAGGTGAATCATCCGTCGCTGCCAGGCAGCCCGTATAAAGCGCTGTACGACAAGTATTTCCCGAATGGTGCAGGCTCCATATTCACGTTCGAAATAAAGGGCAACGCAGACGATGCGCGCAAGTTCACCGAGGACTTAGAGCTGTTCTCACTGCTCGCTAATGTGGCAGATGTGAAATCGCTCGTGATTCACCCGGCGAGCACGACGCATTCGCAGCTCAGCGAAAGCGAGCTGCTGGAGCAGGGCATCAAACCGAACACGATTCGTCTTTCTATCGGTACGGAACATATCGACGATATCATTGCCGATTTTGAGCAGGCCTTCAACAAATAAAGCAGCTATTGATAGATAGTGAAGTTCTAAACGGCAGGCAGTCTCATCACGGCTGCCTGTCTTTCATTCTCAAAAAGCTTTGAGCCGTATCATGATAATACAAGCCAAAGAAAATAATTTGACAAAAATCGATACAGCATGCATGATGCAATAAAAGCAATTATACAGAATAAGTATGAAATAATGATATAGGAGACTGCATGGATATCAACAGTGATCGGCTAATAAATGAGTTCTGTGCACTGGTGAGTTTAGACAGCCCGTCATACGGTGAAAGCAACGTGTGCGGGTACATTAAGCATCAGCTTGAAGATATGGGCTTCAGTGTTTCACAGGATATGGCGGGGGCAGGCCATGAAAACGGATGCGGCAACCTTTATGGCTATCTCAAGGGAGAAGAAGCGCTGGGAGAACCAATGCTGTTTTGTGCCCATATGGATACGGTTGAGCCGTCGGCGGGTAAACGTGCGGTAATTTCAGGTAACGGCCGTATCACAAGCGGGGGAGATACTGTGCTCGGTGCAGATGATATATCGGGTATCACAGCGATATTGGAAGCTTTGCGCGTTATCACAGAGAACGGAATTCGTCATCGCCCCATCGAGGTATTGTTCACTGTGGCGGAAGAAGTGTATTGCGGCGGTGCATCGCAATTTGACTTTTCTCAAATAAAAGCGCGGCAGGCATATGTTTTTGATTTGTCAGGGCCAGTCGGCTCAGCCGCGTACAGCGCCCCCAGCATTGTGTTTTTTACAGCGGAGATAACGGGGAAAGCCGCTCATGCGGGCTTTGAGCCCGAGAATGGCGTTCATGCCATCGCGGCTGCGGCGGATGCTGTCAGCCAAATGAAGCTGGGCCGTGTGGATGACGATACGACTTTAAATATCGGTATCATTAACGGCGGCCGAGCAACGAACATTGTGCCGGATCAGTGCACCGTGCGCGGAGAGGTGCGCAGTTTATCTCATCAAAAAGCGCTTGATCTAATAGAAACGGTCAAGCAGCAGTTTTCAAAGAGCGCGGATGCGTTTGGCGCGTCGTTTTTATTTGATGCCAGAACAGGCTGCAAAGCCTATGAAACACCATTGGATTTTCCGGTGTCGAATCGGTTTTTAAACGTATGCAAGGTGATGGGGCTTGAAGAGAGTATGATAAAAACCATGGGTGGCAGCGACAACAATTATCTCGCAGAGAATGGAATCAGCGGCCTGGTTATAGCGTCGGGCATGCATGCGTGCCACACATGTGAGGAGTATACGACGATCGACGAATTGATTCAAAGCGCAAGAGTGGCGGCTTCACTGATGATAGCTGAAGACGAGGAGATAAAATGAAAATACCGCTCAGTTATCAGGCATCCGAGTTCGATTGCGGGCCCACCACGCTAACAAATGCAATCAGCTATCTTTTCAATCGTGAAGAGATACCGCCCGATGTGATTAAGCATATTGTGCTTTTCAGCCTTGATGCCTATAACGAAAAGGGCGAGTTTGGGAAAAGCGGTACATCAGGCATGGCCATGATGTTTCTTTGCAACTGGCTCAATCAGTTTGGAAAGGTGAAACACTTTCCGATACGCGGTGAGTTCCTGACGGGGCCTGATGTTTTTGTGGGCCAAAACAGCAGGCTTGTGGCCGGATTACAGCAGGGCGGGGTGGCGGTGGTGCGGCTCAACTATGGTTGTTGGCATTATGTGCTGTTTACAGGCGTAAGCCAAAATTCTATCTGTATGTTTGACCCGTACTTTCGTAAAAAGGCTTTTAAAATACCGGGGATTGAAATGGTATTAGATGCCCCCGCTAAGATGAACCGTAAGGTTTCTTTCGATATACTCAACAAAGAAGAAAAAGGTGCCTATACGCTTGGACCAAAAGACATTCGCGAAGCGGTGCTGCTGTTTAACGAGAATACGAGGCAGACACCCGGGCGAACGATTGAATATTTTATTTAACAAGGGTTTGAGTTCGCCAATATTCCGGTTAACCCTACATGACCCCATCTTCGGTGTGCAATATGTATTGCCGTCCGGCAAGGTGCTCTTGTGAGTAAATAAATCTGGATTGAAATTCAGGAAAACTGGTGTTATAATAGCAAACGAATAATATGCCACCGGGCATGAGTGCGATTAGCATTCGTTTACACATCGTTAGGTCTTTGAAGATGTGTATACGGATGTTTATTTTTTAGGGGGAGATTTTTTTGGGCCAATTTAAAGCATTAATAAGTTACTTTTCAAAAAGCGAAATAACATTATGGTGTTGTTCTACCTTCTTAATCACCATATCATTTTTCGTTTATAATCAAAATAGTTATCTAACTCTTGTGGCATCATTAGTGGGCGTAACATCACTCATATTTAATGCCAAAGGGAATCCAATCGGGCAGTTCCTAATGATTGTCTTTAGTTTGCTTTACGGTTTTATATCTCTGACTTTTGCCTATTATGGCGAAATGATAACGTATCTTGGAATGACATTGCCTATGGCTGTCGTTGCTTTAATAACATGGTTGAAAAATCCGTATAAAGGCAATAAAGCCGAGGTGCAAGTTAATCATATAAGCAAGAAAGAACTGATTTTAATGTTGATTCTTTCAGCAGCAGTCACCTGCGTATTCTACATCATATTGAATTTGTTCAATACAGCCAATATCATACCAAGCACCATATCGGTTACAACCAGTTTTATTGCTGTATATCTTACATTCAGAAGAAGCCCTTATTTTGCAATTGGTTACGCAGCTAATGATATCGTGTTGATCATTTTATGGGTTTTGGCAGCCATCGAGGACATTACATATCTTTCTGTTGTCGTTTGTTTTGTCGTATTCTTAGTGGTTGACCTATATGGGTTTATCAACTGGCGAAAAATAGGAAAAAGGCAATCGGAGAACTTGTAATAATAAAGTTTTAAGCGTCGCAAGGAGTTTTAAGACGACCTCAGTGTTTGGAGCGGGCGCAAGGGAATCGCTATGTTTGCCTGCCTGAACCCGCCGCTCGGCGGCAGGCTCACATTCGATTCCTCCGCCACATTGCCAAAAGAAAAAGCCCCGCAAAAGGAGTGGTCACAAAAGAAAAATGACACAACGGTCAGCGTATAAAAAAAGCGCATACAATAATGCCGTTATGCCGCTCTATATGCGGACTTATGCGTTATCTAACGCAAACAATATCATTTATGATTGTCTTGCTTCTGTTCGGCTATGCAGAAATAGATCGTACCGACGGCAAAGAGGATGCCAATTACCAAAAACCACAGATAGGTGGCATGAATGTTCAGGCTGATAACGGCTGCTATACAGTAGGCATAAAGCGCAAGCCAAAACAGGAGCATCGGGATATCCCAACGCTTAGGCTCTGTGATTTTAATCTTTGACTTGATCGCTTTTTTAATGATCACAGCAAACATGACGAACCAAACGGCTAGAAACGCAGTACAGGCGAACCAGTCATTTGTTATGGAGTTGAGCAGCAGGCTTACAAGACTGCCGGCAGCGGTGATCACAATACCGCCGAAGGCAACAAAAAACATACCCAGTGTTTGTTTCTTAAAATCGGTTTCTCTGGTCTTTTCACGAACCCTTAATGTCAGGAACACGACTGCGGGAGTTTCAATCATGTAACCTAAAAAGTTCACCCAAATGACGCTCATAAAGGATTGATTGCTTATAGCCAGCGTCACAGAACTTCCCGCCCACGTCCAGAATCCGCCGTCAAGCCGGATAGCGACCACATCGAGCAGTATATCCATAGTCACTACGAACATTCCCGCAATCAATCCGGTCAGGAGCTTTCCGCACCCAAATTTCTTAGCCAGCTTAATGGCGTATACCGTAAGGCCGCCCCACATCAATCCTCCGAAAACGGGGAACTGATGGGGAGCCTTTCCCAGTGACAGCCAAAAATCGTTACTATAAAAATAAATGTCTGTTACGCTGACAGCCAAAAGCTCCATGGCGAAGCCCACCAATGCCGCCGCACCGAAGGTGAATAACGAATTGTAGTCCTTCTTTCGGAAGGTATCGATAAGTAAAATCGCGACGATAATGTAGCAAATAAGCTCAAATGTATTCAGCCAGTTCATGGCATCACCTTTATGCTTTCTGGTTATAAAATGAAATACGATGTTTTTTAATTAACGGGTCGATTCTATCATAATTATGAAAGCGATTCAACCAACCGCAGCGCCCCTCGTCTGGCGGCGCTTTAGATTATTGCATTGGGGCGGTTTAAGCTTGCATGCAGGTATAAAAAACGGTATAGCCTCTAATCATGACTACGCCGTTTTTTAAAGATTGCAATCCCTGTTAGGCTGCCCCACAAGGGGGCCATTTCTTTTGGAGCGGGTGATGGGAATCGCTCCGCTTCCTTAAGGTCGCTATCACGCCATGTTCGCCTGCCTGGATCCGCCATCTGGCGGCGGCAGGCTCACGTTCGATTCCTCCACCACATTACAAAACAAAAGGACAGGGACAAGCCCCATCCTTTTGTTTTGGAGCGGGTGATGGGAATCGAACCCACGTAGCCAGCTTGGGAAGCTGGAGCTCTGCCATTGAGCTACACCCGCTTGAACGAAAGCTATTATAACACAGCTTTATTTTTTTGCCTATCCCCAAATTGAATAAAACAAGAGGTTAAAGAAGCGGGAAGAAAGCCATTGTCATCGGTGCATGCATGTTTTTTTGCTGTGCAGTATCAGCAGATTCACACCTATTTTGGCGGCTGCATAGTTTATTGCAGAAGATCTATCGGACGACAGAAAGGAAGTTATTGTATGATGCACAAAAACAGAAAACTGCTGATTGATGGGTTTGAATTTGAACTGACAGGTTTTTTTGTGGAAAATGGGCTAACGACGGTAACGGTCAATGTATCGGGCAATGGTGAGAGCCTCTCAGATTTAAAAGGCTGGGTGCTCGAATTTTGCGCACAGACACCGGAGATTTTTACAGACGCGGAGATCGTTTCTTGTGAGAAAAGGCGGCGACAGGGCGCGTGGGGGCCTGCAGCGGCGGCCAAAACTTCTTTTGAGCTTTATGGCGATATCGGCATTAACGGTGTGGCCATAGGCGACTGGATCGGGCGGTATCTTGATGATCCGGATGTGGAGTATCGTATTGTGCTGGATAAGGAGCTTGAATTTGAGCCGTTCGGTGTGGCGCTTATATACGCAGACCGTACGAGGGTATCCGATGATAAGATCAGTATAATAACCGAGCCGCAGAGCAAGATTTGGGCCACGCCGGTGGAGAAATGCTATTGCTTATATATCGTGGTGCCCGACGGGTATAAGCCGGTGAATGTTTGCAAAGCCAACATTTCCATCACCAAGCGCATGGTATACATAACGCATGAGCAAAACGACGACCTCGAGAGATGTGAAAAACCGATGAAAGCGCAGGTGCTCGGCGCGGTGAGGGTGGTGGCCTGTGTGCCGCTGAAAAGCGCGCAAGCCTGCGGCGACGAGGTGCAGGTTGGTGCGTGCGATTGTTTTGAGGTGTGTGAGACCATCGGTTACGCCGATGAAGGCTCGCTGTTTGATATGCGCGACATCGTTATATGCCCCAAGCCCAAAAGCCTTGACTTCACGCTGCTTAACGCGCATTGCGGCAAATCGGTATACCGGCTGGATGGGAAATTCGTGATTGACTGCAAGCATTGTGAATAAAAAATACCCGGTGTCCGCAGATCCTCGGGTACTTTAGCCGGCTTCTTCGTTTGCGCTCGCTTCCGACAACGGTGAGATGCCGGTAATTGTGACGCTCAGGCTGCTCATATCGGTGAGCAGATTCATTTCGTATGGGGCAACACGCTTGCCTCTCTCCGATAAAATTCTGACGGATGGACGAAGGCCGAATCCTTCATAATTCTCAATGATAATTCCGGTGCAGCCGTTGCTGAGCTGAACGACGGTGCCGAGTGGATACGGCGCGACTTTCATAGAAAAGAGTCGTGCGATATCCGGATCAAAATGGATACCGCTGTTGCCCATGATATGCTCCATCGCATCAGACGGCAGCAATGCTTTTCGGTACGGGCGGTCGCTCACCAACGCATCGAAAACATCCGCAACCGCGATAATACGCCCGAACAACGATATTTCCGCGTCCTTCAATCCCTTGGGATAACCGGTGCCGTCGTAACGCTCGTGGTGGTGCAGCACGCCCAGAGACGCTTTAACAGGAACATCGGACATACTGCGCATGTATGAATAACCAAGCTCGGCGTGCCTTTGCACATCCCATAGCTCCTGTTCGGAAAATTGGCCCGGTTTGTTGATGGTATTTTTATCAAGAAAAACCTTCCCGAGGTCGTGAAGCAGTGAGGCAAGCCCCAGCGAAAATAAATCTTTCGGGTTCATGCCGATGGCGACGCCGATAACGGTGGATAATACGGCCACATTGACCGAGTGATAGTATGTATACTCGTCGAAAACCTTCAAATCAACCATGTTGACCATGAGATTGCGATTATTCAAAATGTCCGCCATGATCTGTTCCACGATCTGTTTGGCCTGATCAACGGCAGCGGCTTTGGCGGTTGCATTATCGTTAACGGAATGGACGAGGATCTTCTTAACACCCTGCACCGCTTTGTTTCTCACTTCGTCGCTGACGACGTTTTGAATCTCAATATCTGCGGAAATGCTGTCGTCAATATAAACGCCATTGATGCCAAGCATATGAAGCCGCTCAATATACAGCGGAATCACTTCTTTTCCTGCGATGAGAAGCATTTCACCGGAAGCATTGTATATAGATTTTCCGAGTATCATACCGTTGCGGATGCATCCGGTGGGAACAAACCTCATTATATCCTCCGTCCCATAGATATAAAGCATATATACCCTCATAAACTTTAAGTGAAGCGGAAAAATTGAGAAATTTCGCGTATATAGCTGAAAAGTGAGCGGATTTTGGCTGTAACATATCCAAAAAAGCGCGATTAAATGAATATGAATGATTATTTAGAAAATAGAAACAGTTAAAAAAGTCGGGCGGATGAAATCAAATGCAAGCTTTCTCATATGGATAAGTCATCTAAAACGTCGTACGACTCGTCATAATACGTCTGATGTGGATGGTCAGGATATCTTGTGCCTTCCATCAATGTCGTCAGCACTTTAACTTATTAACAGGAGGAGGCAATTGAAAAAAGGCGGTGAGATGAAACGCTGCACTGCTTTACGTATATCATAACCAACATCGATTTATACTATGCACTTCCAAGTTTGAAGTCAACAAAAAAAGGCCTCTGAAGGAGACCTTTTTCTTTGCTTGTTTTCAGCCTTGCTCAATCGCTTCGCTGGGGCATGTGTCGGAGCAGGCGCCGCAGTCTATGCAAAGGTCGGCATCGATCACGTACTTGCCGTCACCCTCAGAGATTGCTTCCACAGGGCATTCGCTTTCGCAAGCACCGCAAGAAACACACGCATCGGTAATCACATAAGCCATAATTATAAACCTCCAAAGATTATAGTCACGCTTATTGTAATCACCTCTTTGAAAAAATGCAAGGATGTATTGTGTAATTAACTCTAATCATCCAGCAGTGATTTAATCTCCTCGTCCAGCGCCACGTCGTTATCCTGCTCTGCCATGGTGGCGGGCTTTCCTTTAAAGCGGATTTCCTCCAGCTTGAACGTTTTCATGTCGATGCTTTCGTCCGGCATCGTAATGCGAATGCGTACTGTTTCAGTCACTGCGTTGTTTTCCACCACCACACCTTCACCCTCCGGCGACATGACTGTGCTGCCAAGCTTGGGCATGCGCTTGCGCGTCTGGCAGTAGTGCTCCTGCTCATAATTGAGGCAGCACATGAGCCGGCCGCAAAGGCCGCTGATTTTGGTGGGTGAGAGCGAGAGATTCTGTTCCTTGGCCATTTTGATGGACACGGGCGAAAAATCTCCGAGGAAGCTTGAGCAGCAGCAAGGCCGACCGCACGGGCCGAGGCCGCCGAGCATCTTGGCTTCGTCACGCACACCGATCTGTCTTAATTCAATGCGCGTTTTAAAAACGCCCGCGAGATCCTTCACGAGTTCTCTGAAATCCACGCGGCCTTCCGCAGTGAAATAAAATATGATTTTCGAGTTGTCGAAGGTGTATTCCACATCAACGAGCTTCATATCAAGGTTATGCTTATCCACTTTTTTCTGGCAGGTTTCAAGCGCTTCTTTTTCCTTCTGCTTGTTTTCCTCCAGCTTGCTTTCGTCCTTGGCACCCGCTTTGCGCAGCACCTGCTTCAAGGGCGCAACAATATCCTTCTCGCCGACTTCCTTATCGACGATAACCACCTCACCGTATTCCGTACCGCGTGCGGTTTCCACAATGGCATGCTCACCGAGCTTAAACTGTATATCGCCCGGCAGAAAATAGTATACCTTACCGACCCGTTTAAACCGGACGCCTATGACTTTTTCCATCTGTTCTTTTCCTCCAATATACAAAAAAGCATTCTTTCAATAGCCAGCCGGAAATTGACGGCCACGAAGAATTGTCTTTCTGTGTCAAGTATAACCTTAATCATATTACTAATTGCAGCGCTTGTAAAGTCGTCCGCTGCCTGACATATCTCGCTGAGCCGGTCTCGGTTCACAATCAGCGCGTCGCTGCGTGTTTTCATGCAGACCAATATATCACGCAGATACGTCTGCATCACGCAAAGCTGTGCGGTCAACGTGTCTTTTGAGCTCTCCAGATAGTCTGCAAAGGTGCTGATGGCCATGCCTTTGGTATACAGCAGCTTATGCATCAGCGAGAGCACATCGTCCCGGCGGTTCATAAAAGCCGTATCGTCTTTTATGCGGCGCGCTTCGTCAAGGTATCCGCCCGAAAGGTCGGCGAGTATGGCGGCTTGCGAATCGGTGACATTCAGCGCCCGCGCAATGGCGGCCCGTGCATTCGGCTCGGGTGTTATGGTGACGGCGGCGCAGCGTGAAGCGATGGTGGGCAGCACACCGGATACGGAACGCACCTCCAGCAAGAAGACCACGCCTGCAGGCGGCTCCTCCAGCGTTTTGAGCAGACTGTTGGCGGCAGCGGGCGTCATGTCGTCGGCAGATGATATGACAACGGCTTTGTAAACACCCTCATACGGCTTTTCGGCCACAAAGTTGAGCGCGTCGCGCAAGTCGGCCACCTTGGGCGCGGTAAGGCGCAGTATATCCACGTGGCCTTCCATCACCTTGCGGCAGTTGATGCACGTGCCGCAGCCGTTGTTCTCGCAGAACAGATTCATTAAAAAAAGGTTTGTATAGCGTGCCGCCACATCCGGGCGGCTGCACACGAGAAGATAAGCCCCAAGTATTTTTTTGTTTTGTGCCGCTTCAATAAAGCTTTGCACGCGGCTCATAGTATGCCTTTCTGTTGGAAAACGGGCATCAGCCGCTGGCGGATGATGTCCTGCGTTTCATATTTGGTGCCGATTGCATCAATCAGTATCATGCCGCTTTCGCGCGACAGCTCCGTAAACCCTTCGAATACGCGCTCATGAAAAGAGAGGCTTTCGCTCTCCAAACGGTCGTGCTGCTTGTGCTCGTTCATGCGTGAAAAAGCGCGGTCGGGCGGAACATTGATAAAAACGGTTATATCCGGCATGCAGCCGTCAATCGCGGGCTCATTGATGCGCCGAACCAGAGGCACACCGAGCTCGCGGCCATAGCCTTGATAAGCGAGTGACGAATGGATAAAACGGTCGCACAGCACCACCTTGCCCGCCTGCAGCGCAGGCTTTATCACGCGGCGCACATGCTCGGCGCGGGCAGCGGCGTAAAGCAACGCTTCCGTCATGGCATCCATCTCGGCGTTTTCGTTGTCAAGCAGTATCGCGCGTATCTTCTCGGCCACAAAGCTGCCGCCCGGTTCGCGCGTGCGTACCACCTCGGCACCGTTCTCTTCCAGGTATTCGGCGAGAAGCCGAAGCTGTGTGGATTTGCCGCAGCCGTCGGCACCTTCGAACGTGATAAATAGACCGTTCATGGCTTTTCTCCTTCCAGCAGCCGCACCAGATCAATTGGCGTATCCGCCAGATAGTCGCAGCCGGCTGTGGTCAACTCGTTATAATCGCCGTAGCCGTACAGCACGCCGATGGAATCTATGCCGACCGCGATGGCGCCTTCGATATCGTGATACCGATCACCCACCATGACGGTGTTAACCGGCACACGGGCTAAGCGCTTCATGGCGTTTTGCAGCACCTGCGTTTTGTTATAAATGCCGTTGTCATGATCGGCGCAGTATATACCGTTGAAATAATGGGCAATACCGAACTTTTCAATCAGCGTCATCGCCATGACTTCCGGCTTGGATGTCGCGATGCAAAGCGTTTCTGTTGCGGCTTTGATACGGCGCAGGGCGTCTTCAATGCCATCATACAGGCGGCTTTGAAAAAGGCCCGTTTGGCGATAGTATTCCCTGAAATGCGCGTAAGCCTCGGTTGCCTTTGGTTCGCTGAAGCCGTAGTAATCCATCAGATGATGCTTAACAGGCGGACCGATGAACTTCAGCAGCTCTTTCTCGTCGTTCTCCTTCATGCCGATATGGTCAAACATATACTGCACCGAGTTGATAATCCCTTCGCAGGTGTCTGCGATGGTGCCGTCAAAATCAATAAAAACCGTGTCGTAATGCTTGTCTTTTCCCGAGATGCGATGAATCATGTTCTCTCCTTGTATACGTATATTGAAGCGTCTTCAACGCCGAAAAGCTCAAAGCCCTGCCGGTTCGCTTCGATTAAATAACCGGCAATCTCATATGAAATAATTTGGCCGCGCATCACCACGGCTTCGGCAGGCGGATAGACACCTGCCGTGCACGCGCAGACGCGCCCGGGGGCATGCTCAAGCCGCAGCTTTTCGGTTTGCGTCCAGTTGCGTGTATTCGGCATATACTTCGCGGCGGCGGGCATGCTGTACGGCGAGAAGAAAATGCTGCGGCCGCGAATGCGTTCCGTACGCCGCAGTGCCTCATAAAGCCTGTCCAACTGGGCGGCGGTGTTGCCGACAGACAGCATCAGCAGAATATGCTTCATATCCGCCGCTTCCACATGGATGCCCTCGCGCGCGAGCATCTCCTTGATGGTAAGACCCGAATGGCCTGTGCCGCTCACGTCGATGATCGATTTGAGCGGATCCCGCGCGGCCACGCCCTTTTGTGTGATATCCGGGCAGGCAAACCCGGGCAGCGCTGAAACCAGCTCTTCAAACCGTTCCAGCAGGCTGGTTATTCGGTAGATCTCCTGCTCGCCTTTGTCGCGCATATACGCGAGCGCATAATCAAGCGAACACAGCAGCACGTAAGACGGGCTGGTGGTTTGAAACATCGCAAGCGCCGCGCCTGCCTCGCGCACGTTGACGAGCGACCCTTTGCCAACACACAGGCACGCGCACTGGTTCATGGCCGGCAGCGTTTTGTGTGCGCTCTCAGTCCAGATGTCCGCGCCCGCGTTTGCGGGCGAAATCGGCAGCGATTGTGAAAACGCGAAATGCGCCGCGTGCGCCGCGTCCACCGCGAGCACCGCGCCCGCTCTGTGTGCGGTTTTGGCGATTTCTTCAAGGTCGCAGCAAAGGCCGAAGTAATTTGGGTATGTCACATAAACGGCAGCCGCATCCTTGTGGATGTGCAGCGCCTCACGCAAAGCGGCAGGCTCCGTCACGGCGGGAAAATCGGAAGGCGGTGCGTCAATAAACACCGGCGTAATGCCAAACAGATGTATCGCGTTGGCGGCGCTTAAGTGAATGCCGCGCGGAAAAATCACCTTTTTGCCCTTGAAGAGAGACAGCATGGCCATAACGCCCGCTGTTGAGCCGCCGGTTGTAAAAAAGGCGGCAGCGGCGCCGATAAACCGGGCATGCAGCTCTTCCGATTCAAGAATCGGCCCGGTCGGCTTTAAGAGGTTATCCGCGCCCGGCAACTCGGTGATGTCGCAGCCGAGCATATCGCCGCCAAAAAACCCCGTATCTCCCTTGTGACCCGGCATTGTAAACCGCGCCTTGGCGTTGCCGCAGACAGCGGCCACCGCATCCATGATGGGCGTTTGTCTGTTCACCTTATTCCACCTCATATCAAAAATCGAAACCCTTTTCTATTTGGCTAAAGTATGAGATAATAGCAAAATGAAAGGGGTGCCGTTTATGAACAAAACTGAGCGCGAACACATGCTGCTTTTTTCGAAGGAGCGTATCGCGGGGCTGTACAGATAC
>JAEZIW010000207.1 GCA_023436525.1 Bacillota bacterium
TATGTAGGGCGCGGCATCCCTGACGCGCCGCAATCCCAAGGCGCGCTTTGGAAATCGCGCCCTACAGACTCATGATATATAGGGCACGGCATCCCTGACGCGCCGCAATCCCAAGGCGCTTTGGAAATCGCTCTCTAATGACTCATGATATGTAGGGCGCGGCATCCCTGACGCGCCGCAATCCCAAGGCGCGCTTTGGAAATCGCTCTTTACTGACTCATGATATGTAGGGCGCGGCATCCCTGACGCGCCGCAATCCCAAGGCGCGCTTAGTAAATCCTCTTTGCTGACTCATGATATATAGGGCGCGGCATCCCTGTCGTGCCACAATCCCAAGGCGCGCTTAGTAAATCGCTCTCTAATGACTCATGATATGCAGGGCGCGGCATCCCTGACGCGCCGCAATCCCAAGGCGCGCTTTGGAAATCGCTCTCTAATGACTCATGATATGCAGGGCGCGGCATCCCTGACGCGCCGCAATCCCAAGGCGCGCTTTGGAAATCGCGCCCTACAGAGTCCCTCCCGCATAACACAAAAAAGAACGGCCGCAAACCGTTTAGGCTGTGACCGTTCCTTCATTCTTAATTGTTCATTCTTAATTTTTCATTCTTAATTGTTCATTCTTAATTGTTGCAGCCGATTTACAGTAAATCCCGGATATAGAAGGCAAGCATAAAGCGCAGTCTGTTTTCCTGAGTAAACTTACAGTCAAGAATCTCGCGTATGCGCTTGATTTTATAGTTAATTGTATTGCGGTGCACAAACGTTAACTGCGCCACCTCCTGCACGCTTGAATTGTGCTCGAGATAACACCGCAGCGAATCCATATAATCGGTGCCGTTCTCCTGATCAAATCTTTCCAGAGGCCCGAGGCTCTCCTGATACATTTCATTTAGCACCTGATTGCTCCCCACCGATATCAGCAGCTTATACAGATCAAGATTCTGATAGTAAACGCAAGCTTCGTCCCGCACCTCTGCCACCTTCAATGCCGACAACGCCTTGTGATAGCCTTCAGCTACATAGCTGTACCCTTGGCCTGCCGGGCTCATGCCCGCAAACAAGCGGCTGCCCGGGCACTGTGCCGCAAAGCCTTGCTGAAGCCCTGATATGAATTTATCGATCTGCCGCGGCTGATAATCCTTAAACACAACAATCAGCTTCTTATCGTGAACAAAAAGACACGATTCGTTTTCATCCGCATTGAGCGTGCGCTGTGCGAGAAATTTCAAATTGCACAGCTCACCCTCTGTCTGCAAATCCGGCTGTGCATGAAGCGCCGCCACGCAATAGGCCGCGGATTCCGGAAAATCGCGCTTTTCCAATGTATAGCGGTATGCTTTTTCATCCTGCGGCTCAAAAATTAAATTCAGGAAAGCCGTCGCCAGCCCGATTTCCATTTCTTCGCCGGTCACAATACGGTGGCAAAAATCATACGTGATATCAATCAGTTCAACTGAACTGGGCACGATAAACAGCGGCAACCCGCTTAATTCGCAGTACTCTATCACCTTGTCCGGCACCGATTCAATGTGCGGCCCCAAGCTGACCACAATCCCAGCAGCGCCGCTTTTTTCAAGGCTGACGGCGAACTCCTCGATCCATTGTGTCCCTGTTCCAGCGATACCGGTGGTAAACACCAGCTCGTTTCCGTGAAGACAAAGCGGTGCTTGCGTGTTCTCTATGATATGAACCCACCTGACAAAATTGCTCAAACCCGAAGAGCCCGCCAGCAGCTTCATATCGTATCCATTTTTGCCGATTTCGTATAGTCTGCCCAGTATCATTCCCATTTCTAGCCTCACAATCTGCTCTTTTGAGCCTTTCAATGCATTGAAATATAAATATATGGGGCAGCCAAGGCTAAAGCATTTGCGTTTTTTAAAACAAAAAGGCGCAGTATCGAAAACCGTAGCTGCGCCTTTGCAAACATCTTAATAACTATATAACCGGAATGCGAGTATCCAAGCACTCCTTTTGTTGTTTCAATTCTATCAGTCAGTTTTTAAAAAGTCAATATCCTGTTTGTGCTGAAAACCAAAACATAGCAACCGTTTTGTTTTATCGCTTTGATTATCATCACACTCTATGCAAGCAAAACGGCGGATAAACCGCGCATTATCCGCAGAGAATATTCAAGCGAAGGAGGCGTATATCCGATGAAGCTGAAAGAACAAATTGCCGATGCCGAATTGAAGCTGATGCTGATCAGCGAGTCAGTGCTCAAACAAGACAGTACCCTCAGTGACGATATGAAGACATTGTTCGGGTTTAACGACGAGCCGGATAGTATCAGCATTTGGTATCTCGATACCCCCGCGCAGAACATAAGAAATGCCGGATGGTCCGTGCGTTTTCGTCAATTCTCAGATGACGGCGGGCTGGAGCTGACATTCAAAAAACGGTACAGTGAAAAAGATTACAGAGCCATGCTAAACACCGAAGAGGCCAAAAAGTTTGCTGCCGAATTTAAGCCGGAGCTTGATATTGAATACGCCAACAAAATATGCAGCCTTTCATTTGAACGGATTTTTTCTGACATAGAAGAGCCATTGAACGAAGGTGAAGCAAAACGCCTCGCAATACTGAACAGCCCGCCGGTATTTGTTGATTGGAATGGCAAAAACGCAGGGTTCGTTCATCTTTGTGCGTCAACACTGATGGGGCCAGTGGTTGCCGCGTCATACAAAGGCGACTATGAAGGATTGGAAGCTAAGCTGGAAATCTGGAAGCTAAACACGGTTTTAACCGAGCTCTCGTTCGATATTTCCACAAAAAAAAGCACACAGCTGAAAAGAGATCTTTTGAAAACATTAACAGAATACAAGCTGCTCACAAAACAGAATCAGCTTAAGACAGATGCGTTTCTCGATTATTACGTCAATAAAAAAAAGAACGCAAAACAGGCACAAACGCAGGAACCGGTTAATTCAAGCCCTTCTCAACCTTGATGAAATAATCAAGCAGCGCCTGTAACGATTTAACGACATAGGGATGTTCCTCTATTTTGAAGTCCATCAGAATCCCTTCAACGAGGCCATCATGGAATTGGCGGTGCTTGTCGCAGCTGTCTTCACCCTTTTGCGTCAGCTTAAGCGTGCTGATGCGTTTATCGTTTTCCTCTTTGACTTTTTTAACGAAGCCTTTTTTAACGAGACGCTTGATTGTCACGCTGGCCGTTGCTTTGGTGACGCTGAGTTTATCGGCAATCTGTGTGAGTGTCACATATTCTGACGCTTCGATGGCTTCAAGCGTATGCATCTCTGTTCTGCTGATGTTTTCCTGTGCTGCCAGAGACACCATTTTTGACTGAATCTTAAGAATTTTGAAAAAAAGATCCTTGAGTATCTGATTCAGCAGTTTCCTGATTGCCTCTTGTGTCATTGCAGCCTCGTTTCTTCTTATACATAGGTCATTTTTTATATAGTACCATATTTCACGGCGAAAAAAAACCCCCGCTTTGAAGGGGGTAGGAGACTCTGTTTATTGTTTTATGCTGTCCTGTTAAAGCAATATGCAGATGAGGCCGCCGTTGCCTTCGTTAATAATACGCTGCAGCGTTTCCTGAATCTTCATGCGGGCATCGTCCGGCATATGCGAGAGTTTGCTGGAAAGCCCCTCTTTCACCAGCTCATGCAGCGGTTTGCCGAATATGTCCGTCTTCCATATTTTTGCGGGGTCGCTTTCGAATTCGGACATCATGTATTTCACCAGTTCTTCGCTTTGCTTCTCGCTGCCAACGATGGGCGACACCTCTGTTTCGATGTCAACGCGAATGAGATGCAGCGACGGCGCACTGGCCTTGAGCCGAACACCGAAGCGGCCGCCTTGACGCACCATCTCAGGCTCCTCCATCGACATTTCATCCATCGACGGCGGAACAAGCCCATAGCCTGTTTCTTTCACGCTTTTCAGCGCTTCTGCCATTCGGTCGTACTGCTTTTTGGCGCTGACCAAATCTTTAACGATGGATACCAGATGATAATCGTCGTCAATCGGGTACCCGCATTCGTCGCCGAGTATCTTATAAAACAGCGTTTCGGGAAATTCAAGCTTCATTTTTACACTGCCGTCTCCGAGCTTAATTTTTTCCACCGACGCGCTGTTCACATTATCGAGCTGTTTCATGGCTTCCACCAGCCCTTTGTAGTCGCGCACCTTTTCCAGCGAGCCGATTGTCCCCGAAATACCGTCCAGCACCTCACCCATCAGCCAATGATCCGGCGATAAAGCGCGTGCCCATCCGGGCATTTCAATATTGATCTCCTTGAGCGGGAACTCGTAGAGCAGGTTTTCGAGCATTGATGTGATATCCGTTTCGGTAAGGCGCATAATATCAAGCAGCAGCACCGGCACTTTGTATTTTTCCGTCATAGCGTTTCTAAGGCTGATCGTATCTTCGTTCCGCGGATTGGCCGAATTTAAAATGATGATGAACGGCTTGCCGAGCTCCATAAGCTCTCGTATCACGCGTTCCTCCGCCTGCACGTAGCTGGAGCGCGGAATCTCCGTGATGCTGCCGTCTGTCGTCATCACGATGCCGATTGTGCTGTGCTCGGTGATCACCTTTCGTGTACCGGTTTCGGCCGCTTCTTCAAACGGAATGTCGTGATCGAACCAGGGCGTGGTGACCATACGCGGCATATCGTTTTCCATATGCCCCATCGCGCCGTCAATCAAATAGCCCACCGAATCGACCATTCGCACATTCATCTCAGCCTCATCGTTAATGTTGATACGAACGGCTGATGTGGGCACAAATTTAGGCTGCGTGGTCATAATCGTTTTGCCCGCGCTGCTCTGCGGCAGTTCGTCAACCACACGTTCCTTCTCTCTCGTATCATCGAGATTCGGGAGCACCAGCATATCCATGAACCGTTTGATAAATGTTGACTTGCCTGTTCTGACCGGCCCCACGACGCCGATGTATATGTCGCCTCCCGTTCGCTCGGAAATATCCTTGTACAGATTAAAGCTTTGCATGGCGCATCCTCCATCGTCTATATTGCTTAAACACTAGATATATATGAACGTATGCGCGCACTCATGCCTTTTACAGTAAAAAAGAGACGAACCGTTTGATAAATTCGTCTCTTAAAGTCTCGTTTTTGATTTGATTCGTTGGGCCATGCTTCATCATGCAGCGGCTTTTTTTGGCGGTGACGAAACATCGGTCAGCGATTTTGATTTGCTCAGCGGTTTCCAGATCAGCAAAGCGAGGAAGAAGTCGACCAAACTGTGTATAACTGATCCGCCTCCGACAAGCCCCAGCACTGTCGTCAGATACCCTTGCGAATAAAAGGCCTCCTTAAGGCTGCCGGTAATAAAGAAAGGTGTTACCGCTATTGCCTCACTCAAACCATGAACCAACGCAATGACCAATGCAAATATCGCTGTTTTGGGCAGAGACTTTAGCAGCTCTCTTCTGTTGCGTAAATACAGCGCGCCGCCCAGTGCAAAAACCAAGTGGGTTGCTGCTCTCAATACTATTTCAGGAGGGAACCCCGCTAACAAAAAGCCTAGTGTTGTAATCACCGCAACAAATCCCGCTGTAAAGGGAGATATGAACATTGCTATAAAAACAGGAACATGGCTTGCAAACGTAAACGAAACAATAGGCGGAATGACAAGCTTAAGCGGCATAAACATCGGTATAATGATGCCGATGGCTGCAAGCACGGCCGCAATCGTCATTCTGTGAACGCGTCTTGATGTATTCATAAACGTATCACTCCGTTCTCGTGTGTATATAGGTGTCTTGACACCTATGCCGACATTATAGCGCTGTCGTATCACATTTACAACATATTTTTTATTCAACGGTAAAATTGCACAACTGCTCATTATTCCTTGCTTAGCAGCAGGCCTTTTTGAGAAAGAGCGGAATAAATGCGCTGATAGGTGTCGTCGTCCTTGCAGCGTATGGTGTGAAGGTGAATGCCGTCGGTGAGCTGAGACAGCAGCGGCGCGTTCTGCTTGTATATGTTATCAATGAAGCGGCCCGCATCAAAACGCGATTTGATATCGAGGCGGCCCGTAATCTGCCCGTAAACCGGATGCTCCACAATCACATCGAGTATTTCGCCGCCGTTATCAACGATGGTGAATAGCTCGTTTTCCAGCTGCTCCGGCTGGTGGCAGCAGGCCAGTGTGCGTTCCAGCATTGAGCCTTTGGCCATGCATGAGGCGAGCATGTACCCCGTGGGAGTGGCGAGTATCTCCAGCCCCTGCGCGCGAAGCAGCGCAATGTCTCCCACAACCGTTTGACGGGTGACACCCAGCTTTTTGGCTATATCGGCCGCGCTTAAGGGCGACTGGCGTCTTTTTAAAATATCGGAGATTTCTTTTCGACGCATTTCGGCTGTCATGCAGGAGCACTCCTTTCAAAGAAGCATTATCAATATCATACCATCCTGTTTGTCTATTTGCAAAGGCTTGCTTTGCGCTTCTTTACCGAACCGATATCGGTTTATTAACATTTCATAAACTCTTGGGTTTATGTTTGTATGAGCCTCATGCAATGTGTTATGATGACCTTGCTCTTTGTTAGCTTATCTAACTATTATTGATTTTATGATATGGGCGAAATAAAAATAAAAGAAAAAGAAATGAGACTATCTCCTATGAAAAATCTGATCATCGGCCATTTAAAGGCGAGATTACCAATCATACAAGGCGGAATGGGCGTCGGCATCTCGTTATCCGGGCTGTCATCCGCCGTGGCCAATCAAGGCGGTATCGGCGTTATTGCGGCAGCCGGCATCGGTATGCAGGAATCCGATTTTCATTCGAATTTCAATGGTTCCAATATTCGCGCTTTAAAAGCGCAAATAAGAAAAGCGCGTGAACTGACAACAGGGATTTTGGGTGTCAATATAATGGTGGCTCTCTCGAACTTTTCCGAGCTGGTTAAAGCGGCTGTCGATGAAGGGATCGATATCATATTTTCAGGTGCCGGTCTGCCGCTTAATCTCCCCGGCCTGCTGAACGGTTCACGCAAAACTAAGCTTGTTCCCATTGTCTCTTCAGGCAAAGCCGCAAGAATACTTTCTCAAAAGTGGCTTCAAGATTTTCATTATCTACCCGACGCCATTGTTGTGGAAGGCCCGAAAGCGGGCGGCCACCTTGGTTTCAAACAAGAGCAGTTAAACAACGAAGCCTATTCGCTTGAGAACATCGTTCAAGATGTCATCACACAGGTTAAGCCGATTGAGGAAGCAAACTCAAAGCCCATCCCTGTTATCGCTGCGGGCGGCATCTATACGGGCAAAGATATTTATAACATTATGAAATTAGGCGCCGCAGGTGTGCAGATGTCCACTCGTTTCGTCACGACGGAAGAATGTGATGCGTCTGCCGAATTTAAAAAATGTTATATTGATGCCAAACAAGAGGATATCGGTATTATTAAGAGCCCTGTCGGAATGCCCGGAAGAGCCATCATCAACGATTTTATCACGAGTTCGCAGGCTGGAAAAAAAGCACCGTTTCGCTGTCCTTATCATTGCATAACCACCTGTGAGTTCAAGACCAGCCCGTATTGTATCGCGCTCGCGCTTTTGAACGCCAAAAAAGGGCATCTCAAAAACGGTTTTGCTTTTGCCGGTGAAAATGCCTATCGGGCTACATCCATAGTCCCCGTACCGCAACTTATACAAACACTCAAAAAAGAATATGCGTCAGCTGAAGCAACTCAGTCAATATAAGTCTATCTTCGCCAAAAGGCGTATCTCAGCCTTATTCTTAAGGAAAGCTGTCTCTGACAGGTGATAGATAAGGAGTTGTTCAATATCAGCTTGTTACCCTGGCTATGCATCGTTGTTGCGATCGCCTAAAAAAAGGAGCGGGGATGCCGCTCCTTGCTGTCTTACACGTTTTCTTCCTGCTGTTCTTCAGCCTCCACTTGCGCGGGTGCTGGTTCCTTCTTTTTAAAAGCAGGCTTGCCCTCATTCATGTACATATAAACATGATCCTTGATGCTGATATTGCCTTTGAGGATTTCTTCCGACAGCTCGTCCTCCACAATCTGCTGAACCATGCGCCGGAGAGGCCTTGCGCCGTAATTCTCGTCAAAGCCCTCTTTGGCCAGATACTCAACCATGTCTTCCGAATACGTGAGATATATCTCGCGCTCCTCAAGCCGTTTGATCACGTTGCCGAGCATCAGCTTCACAATTTCCTTGGTATGCTCCGGGCTCAGCTTATGAAACACAATGATGTCGTCCAGCCTGTTGATAAACTCGGGCCGAAACATTTTTTTCAGCTCATCCAAAATGCCCTGCTTCATGCGCTCATAGCCCCTGTCGCCCTGCTCCGCCGCAAAACCGATGCGCTTGGCGTCAATGTTCGTGGCGCCTAAATTCGAGGTCATGATGATCACACAGTTTTTAAAATCAACCACGCGCCCTTTGGAATCCGTCAAACGGCCGTCTTCGAGTATCTGCAGCATGATGTTGAACACATCGGGATGCGCTTTCTCGATCTCGTCGAGCAGCAGCACCGAATACGGATGCCGCCTTAATTTCTCGGTGAGCTGGCCGCCTTCATCGAACCCGACATAGCCGGGCGGTGAGCCGATGAGTTTACTGACCGCGTGCTTTTCCATGTATTCCGACATATCCAGCCGTATCAGCGCGTTTTCATCGCCGAACAGTGCCTCAGCCAACGCGCGGGACAACTCCGTTTTCCCAACACCTGTGGGCCCTAAGAATATGAACGACCCGACGGGGCGTTTGGGGTCCTTAAGCCCTGCGCGCGATCGCCGTATCGATTTCGCGACTGCCACGCACGCCTCATCCTGTCCGATCACACGGTGATGCAGTGTGGCCTCCATATTGAGCAGGCGATTCGCTTCATCCTCCGTCAGCTTCAAAACCGGAATATGCGTCCAGTTAGACACGATCTCGGCAATTTCCTTTTCAGTTACCTCACCCTCACGGCGGCTGGTGTCCTTCTCCCAAATGCTCTTCACCTTGGTGATCTGCTTCTCTATTTTCTTTTCTTCGTCACGAAACTCCGCTGCTTTTTCAAAGTTCTGATGCGTAATCGCCTGATCTTTTTCCTTGCGCAGCACGTCGAGCTTTTCTTCCAGCTCCTTTAAATCCGGCGGTGCCGTATACAGGCTGAGCCGCACCTTGGAAGCGGCTTCGTCCATCAGGTCAATCGCCTTATCCGGCAAAAAGCGATCCATCAAATAGCGGCTGGAAAGCTCCACCGCCGCTTTGAGCGCGTCGTCGGTGATTTTAACGCGATGGTGAGCCTCGTATCTGTCGCGCAGGCCTTTGAGAATTTCAATGGCTTCCTCGCGCGTGGGTTCTCCCACCGTAACCGGCTGAAACCGCCGCTCAAGCGCCGCATCTTTCTCGATGTGTTTTCTGTATTCGTCGTATGTCGTCGCGCCGACCACCTGAATTTCGCCGCGCGCCAGTGCCGGCTTTAATATGCTCGCTGCGTCCATCGCACCTTCCGCCGCACCGGCCCCAACGATGGTATGTATCTCGTCGATAAACAGTATCACGCTGCCCGAGGTCTGCAGGTCCTTCAGTACATCCTTAAGCCGGTCTTCAAACTCGCCGCGGTATTTGGTCCCAGCAATCATGCCCGCCAAATCCAGCGACACCACGCGTTTGCTCCGAAGCAATTCCGGCACGTTTCCTTCGGCAATGCGCTGGGCAAGCCCCTCCGCAATGGCCGATTTGCCGACGCCCGGCTCTCCGATTAACACCGGGTTGTTCTTGGTACGCCGCGAGAGTATCTGCGTGATGCGCTCTATCTCCTGCGCGCGCCCGATAACCGGGTCAAGCTCACCATCCTTGGCGGCTTTGGTTAAGTCGCGCCCGAATTTATCGAGCTTCGGGGTTTTTAAATCCTTCTTCGTGTTCGTTTCTACGGGTTCCGTGTTTTCACCCGTCACGTTGTAAATCCCGTTTTCCAGTTCGCCGAAATCCGCGCCGAGATCGCTCAAAATTTTGAACGCGACGCCTTCCTTCTCGCGAATCAGCGCCATCAGTATATGCTCGGTACCCACATAGCTTTGCCCCAGCTGCCGCGACAACGAGACGCTGAGCTCCAGTATTTTTTTGGAGCGCGGTGTGTAACCAAAGCCTTGTGTAAAAACAAAATCTCCCTGCCCGATTAAGGCGAGCACGTTCTGCGTTACCGATTCTTCCGTGACACCCGAAAGG
>JAEZIW010000161.1 GCA_023436525.1 Bacillota bacterium
CTGTCACCCCGACCACTTATCAAGGCTCGGTTGAAGCAATTCAGCCGGGTTTTTTGTTATCACTTCATAAAGAAGAAAGAATTAAAAATGTGCATGGTAGAAAAAATGCTTTTTAGAAAGGTTTTAACACAACCAGCCTGGAATTGACAGAATAACAGAATATATATTACTATAAATTATGTTAATAAATATTCTTGTCAGCTACGGGCGTGTTTAATTAATAGTTATATTAATAACATAATTTAAAAAAATGGTAGGCGGTACTGTAATGAATTTTGGAAAGCTTTTCAAAAAGAAAGAGAAGGAAAACGAAAATAGTAAAAACCTCTTGTCTTTTGTGCTTTTATCCCAAGCTTATTTCGATAAAGACGAATTTATTGCTAATCTAAAATCAGAATGGGATATTGATGTTGATGTTGAAGTTGAAGTTACTGAGCAAAACGATATACTAATATTTGAGACGGATGGAATGCGTGCCACTGTTGGGTTAATGCCCGGCCCAATTCCAAACGGTGAAGCTGAACAGGCTGCCGCTGCAAATTATCTATGGACAGAAGCCATCAATGTGACAAAGAGCCATGTTGCACACCTGCTTGTTTCAGTTATACCTATTGATAATGATGTGGTGGAGGCAGGAAAACTTCTTGTGAAGTTATGTGATATATGTTTAATTGATAAATGCACAATAGGGGTTTATACAGCCGGAACAGTTTTTGAACCTGAGTTTTATCGAGATGTAGCAGCGTTAATGAGCTCGAGAGAATTGCCGATTTTCAATTGGGTCTATGTAGGACTGCGAAGAGTAAAAGAAGGCATTATAAGTGGATATACTTATGGACTAAAAGATTTCGGCAAGGACGAAATTGAGATAATCGGGACACGGGCTTCATTTGATGAATTGCGGATGTTTTTGTACAATATCGCATCCTATGTTATTGAAAGCAATGTGATTCTACGGGACGGGGAAACAATAGGTTTTACAGCGGATGAGAAACTTCCTATTCAACGTTCCAAGGGTATAAACCTTGATGGCGAAACGTTAAAGATTGGATATAAGAATTAAGGTTGGGAGTTTAGCTTTATAACATGTGTGAAGCTAAACTTGTTGAGTGATATACCCACACTGGGGCTTTTGCTACCCGTTCTTTTCCACAAAACGGGCAATAATTAAAGCATATCAACCCAGTTATGCTAGACGCGATCAAAGCTCGGTTGAAGCAATTCAGCCGGGTTTTTTATTTTGAACCCACACTTAGAGACCCTTACGGTAAATGTCATCGAACCGGCTGTCGGTGCAGTTTGTGCGCTCATTTCCGTCAATCAAGGCATCCGCGCGACAATAACTCTCAGCCGAACCGTGATTCGTGGCTTGCGCGGCTGCATCGCTCATTGCGAAAAAGTATCGGAAAGCATAATCGCCGGTTGACTGCCACGTGGTATCCACATGATAAGGAGTGCCGTTCAGCCAGATCACATTCCATTCGTGGTCGTATTGGCCGCCGCTATACAGCCAGCATTCATAACCGGCCTGCCACATCAAGTACTGATACATCTCGGAATAGGTCTGGCAATAGGCTGTGTGTGCTGTGAAGGCGTCATACAAGCACAGCTTCATATCATCGCTGTAACGAAGCGTCAACACCACATAATCGAACAGCTCGCCAGCCGTCCGCTCGGTATCTGAGACATCCATGACATATCTGTCGAAAATTTCGGTGACGTTTTGCCGGAAAGCATCCACCTCAAGCAGATAAGCGTCCCGATCTGCCACGGAGGGGGAATCTTGCTCCCATCCGTAATGTATCGTGAGAATACCTGTTTTCTCATCGAATGAAAACGGCCCTGTATTGTTGTAATAATGCGCGTCATACAGCAGCGCCCGTGCCGGGAAGGTCAACTGAACGGGGCGGCGAAGCTGCTCCCATTCCTTTTGTGTGGCAATGGCCGATAGCTGCACGCTGCTCTCGCCATTGTACAGCGCGGTGATAATATTGCGGTAGTCCGTCTCCCAGTTCTCCTGAAAAAAATCTTTGATATACTGCGGCAGCAGTACCTCCTGAAAAGCCCAGCTTGGTTCTTCCTGTGGCGTTGGCTCGGCGGCTGACGGTGCAGATGCTTCATGGGTCTGCTCTTCAGCGGTGCCGGAAACGGTGCCGACAGCGCTCGGATTAACCGATTGCCTGTTTGGCTCATGCAGCTGCGTGATCAGCAAAACAGCCGCCATAACAGCCAGCAAAACACCACCTGACCACAAAATCAGTATTTTGGCGCGGTTTTGTCGGTTTTGCTGCGTCGTCTGCATGATCGTTCCTTCGTCTTGCGTGATAATCAATACTACCACACGACAAGGGTTTTATATAGGTCTGGCTGCGGCTGTTTGTTTGCCTTCGCCGTGCTTGTGTTATATATTGAAAAGCATACGCAAACGTGAGGAATTCAATGAAAAAAGCACTCGTTTTTATAATTGTCTTATTCTCGGTGAATATCATCTCACTGGCCGCAAGGCTGGCATCCGAATGCATTGATTATTCGTTTATATCGAATAACGCCATGCGGCAGCTTTTCTATCAGTTTGTTACCTATACAATGCAATTTGCGCTGACTGTTGTTGTAATAAAGCTTTTTGCGGCCAAGCGGCTGCGGGCTTTAACTTGGAGAACCGCTCGCAAAGTATGAAGTCGCTTCGGCATTTCATGCTCGTATGGACGGGCGTGTTGCTTGTGTTTTATACGCTGGCGCTGCTGCTTATCCCGTCGTTTTTGGATTACCTAAAGAGCTTTTGCCCGCCGGATTTGCACTATGGCGTGAAAAACGTTGTTGGCGGCTCGGTTCTGGCCGGGCTGTGTGAGGAACCGCTGTTTCGCGGTTTTGCGGTGCTGGTGCTCGCCAAGCATTGGCAGGGTGCTTTTCGAATCGGCAGATTCCGGTTGTCTCATGTGTCGCTGCTGTCGGGCTTTATTTTCATGACGGCGCATGTGGGGTTCAGCATTGTGCCGCACTTCGAGATCACGCATGTTGACGCGCTGCAGCTCACGTATACGTTTGTTTTGGGCGTTGTGTGGACAACGGTGTTTGAAAAAACGAAAAGTTTACTGGCGCCGGTGGCATCGCATATCTGGGCGAATTTTATCCAGTATGCGTTTGGGTATGTGGCTGTGTATATGCTGATGTAAATGTGCTGATAGTCATGGTTTTTGATATGATGAGGCTCGGTTGAAATATAAAACCAGTTTATTGCAATTTCGCAGGTGCAGCCGTAATGGCAAAGAAGAAGAAGGAAGTGGGCCATTTATATATGGTTTGTTATATTGTAATTTATTGAAATTATATGTAGGGATTGATATACTGTTGCAAAAGGAATGATATCTATAATGCGACGGCAGCACTCGAATTATAATAAACCGTTATCTGCGCATCGGGACTCAATAAATATGGAGGAACAAGTAGCATGATTAAAAGAAAACATGAGACCGCTATTCCTATTGAACATTCCGAAGTGTTGGCCATAACCCACATCAATATCATTGATGTTTTGCAGAAAACTGTTCATGAGAACAGTACGATAATTTGTAACGGCGGAAAGATAGATAAAATCGGCCCTGCCGAAGCTGTTCCAATTCCTGATAATGCAAAAGTCTTAGAGCTGTCAGGACGGTATATCATACCGGGATTGATTGATGCGCATGTTCATCTTGCCCACCCGGGTGTTGACGATTACGGCAGAATCAGTACGGAATCGATGATAAAGAAGTATCTAAGGCATTCGCTCTTAACGTTAAAATCCGGTGTCACAACAGTAAGAAATATGCCCGGCTCTTTTGGTTACAGTATTTTAAAGTTCAGGGATCAAGTTAACGAGGGGACATACATCGGTCCCCGCATCTTCGCAAGCGGCCCCGCATTATCAGCACCATACGGTTATTTTAGTATTAAAAGATTTATTCCAGCCCCTGCGGCTTTATTGTCTCTTCTTAGTGTTATTTTTGGTGCTCATGGATTATCTATTGATGTCGACAATCCGCAAGACGTGCCGGAGATTATTCAAAAGCTAAAAAAGGCCGGTGTAGATTTTATTAAAACCACCACGCCGGGATCTTATCTGTCGTTGGTTGAAAATGATCCCGGGAGTCGGGAGTTTTATATCAAAAGAAAGGTTGATCCCCGGCTGCTTGATGCAGGTATGAAGCCGGAGGTATTGAAAGCCATCGTAAAATGCGCTCATGACGAAGGATTGAAAATATCCGCGCATTCAATCTGTCTGCCTGCGGGTATTCAACAAGCAGTTGAAGCAGGTGTCGACAGCATCGAGCATACGCCGCTCGGATTGATTGACGAGGTAACATTCAAACGAATGAAAGAAAACGGAGTCTACTGGGCTCCTACGGCATACTGTTTTAAACATTGGGCGGATTTAATAGAAAACCCCGACTTGTTCAACAGAGAAGAAATGAAAGAAGCCATACCGGAACCCTATCATTCTTTAGGCAGAAGGGCTTTGGAAAAGCAAAGAGAAGCCATAAAATCGGGTGCAGATCCGATGTGGGCGAAGTTTTATGCCGAGATGTCTAATTATAAGCAACAGTATTTTCCTGTTAACTTCGATAATGCTATTAAATCCGGCGTAAAAATTGTAGCGGGGGTAGACGCGGGAATGGGCGGCGCAGGGTACGTTCCCCATGGATTTCTTTACAAAGAACTTGAGTTATTCGTGGACTATGGAATGGATGAATATGAAGCCATTCGAACCGCAACGGTAAATGCTGCGGAGCTATTAGGCGCTGCTGACGAGCTCGGAAGTATAGATCTGGGCAAAAATGCTGATTTAGTAATCCTGCGCGCCAATCCGCTTAAGAATATATCGGATTTGCAGCAAGTTGAGCACGTTATTAAAGACGGAAAAATTGTATACAGCGGTCAACAATAAACGCAATCGATATAAAATGATACGGTTGCCCATTTCTTTGTTTGCGGGATTAAGTCGTTTTGATATGACTGTTTATGTTTTATTAATACAATGTCCGTATATATTTATTCTAGGCGACACATGGGCCGCGATAGGCGAACTTTATATAATATGTGCCCGCTATGTCACCGTTTTTATGCTATCCTAGAAGGTAAATATAAAATTGCTTGGAGGAAGTCAGATGGGGAAAACTGCGGTTATCTACAAAACCAAATACGGCTCAACAAAAAAATACGCGCAGTGGATCGCCTCCGCACTGAACGCGGACTTGTTCGATGTCTCTAAAGTCAACGCGCAAACCCTTGCGCCGTATCAAACCATTATTCTCGGCGGCGGCCTCTATGCCAGCGGCATCCTCGGCTCAGAAATCATCACAAAGAACTTTAATTTGTTGACAGGCAAAAACCTCATAGTCTTCACCGTCGGCCTCGCAAACCCCAAGCTCACCGATTACACCGCCATCATCGAGAAGAACTTCTCGGAGGATATCAGAAGCGCAATCAAGGTATTTCACTTGCGGGGCGCGATGGACTACAAGAACATTAACTTAAAGCACAAGGCCATGATGGCGCTGCTTATCAAAAAGGTCGGCAAGATCGACGAGAAAGATCGGGACGATGAAATCAACCAGATGCTCGATACCTACGGGAAAACAGTAGACTTTACGGACGAAGCCTCCATTGCCGAGCTGGTTGGTTACTGTCAGGCGCTGTAATACGAAAAAACGCACTCTGCCAATAAGAAAAGCCGCTGCCGGTTCTTTAACCCGCTGCGGCTTTTGTGCATATTATAGGAAGGAATTTACCACGGACGCCGCGCGCAGACGAAGTTTCTTTTCCAAAATGGAGTCACACAAGAACGCTTTACAACTTTACCGTTTGAAGACGACGCATCAATCATTTGCCCGCTACCGATATAAATACCGGTATGTCCTACTTTTTTACCGTTCGTGCTGAAAAACAGCAGATCGCCTTTTTGCAGGTCATTCATTGAGGTGATTTTTTCCCAATCGGAAACTTGTGAATACCCGGCGGCATTGTAGCGTCCGCGAGAGGAACCCGCCTCCTTCAGGCAATAATACACAAGGCCGGAGCAATCAAACGAATTGGGGCCTTCATGGCCGCTTCGATACGGATCGCCGAGCTGTTTTTTGGCCACATTGATCATTTCCTTGATATTGGCGCGCCGCTTTTCGGCGTTCACCTTGTCCTTGCTGGGTTTGGCGTTCGGCGAATAAATCACATCGAGTGTTTGAGGGCCGGTCTTGCCGTCGGCTGCGAGACTGTTGCGTGACTGAAAGTCTTTAACCGCCTCCACCGTTTCAGACCCGTAAAAGCCGGTGGCTTTCTTCAAATAGCCAAGGTCAATCAGCTGCCTTTGCAGGCTGTCCACATCGTCACCCTTGGTGCCTTCAAGCAGCATATACGTTTGCGCATCGTCGGCAAATATCTTCAAAAGTGTATCCGGGCCCGCGATGCCATCCTGCTGCAAGCCATGCTGCCGCTGGAAGATAGCCACGGCATGCTGTGTGGCCGGGCCATAAAGCTGTGTTGCTTCGTCGATATCTAGGTAGTTGAGCGCCATCAGCCGGTTTTGCAGCTCCAGCACCCGTTCGTTTTCGTCTCCGCGCTGCAGCGTCGGGTCCGGCGTCGGTGTGGGGGCGGGCGGTGGCGTCGGTGTGGGCACCGGTGTCTGCGTCGGAATGATATCGCCCGCAGCAGCCAAGGCATCACCGGTGTTCTGCGGCGAGAGCGCGGCGGTATTATGCGGCAGGGATACGACAACAATAACAACAGCCAGCAGCAGGCAGACACCGCCAAGAAGGATATAACGGGTTCGTTTGTTCAAACGAAGAAATGCATCAAGTATATGATTAATGGACCGTTTCGGTTTCGAGATTCGTCTGTATCGTCGTCTTTTCATATTGAACCTCTCTGTCTTTTTTCCTATTTTATATGAAACGTAATCGATTTGCAAGAATGTATTACGAAAATGTTACATAATGGTTACAGTATAGACGTCTAAAACGAATCGGTCAGTTTTTTTTGTATGCGATGGACAATTGCGGCGCTAAGGCTGCCGGGAAGCAGCTTGGAGAACAAAACAAGCACTTTGTTGGCAGTACCCGGAATGATGACGGCACGTCCTTTGGCAAGGCCTTTGTATGCGGCGTCCGCCACCCGTTGCGCCGACATCGCGCCTTTGATATCCGCCTTGCCCGCGCGCGCGGAAAATGCCGTTGAGGTAGAACCGGGGCACAAGGCGCTCACAACGATTCCAGACTGTTTCAGCTCTTTGCGCAGTGCCTGGGTTAAAGACAGGACATAGGCTTTTGTGGCATAGTAAACGGCGATGTACGGGCCGGGCTGGTAGGCGCCGGTTGACGCGACATTAAGAATCTTTCCGCCGCCGTGTTGACGCATATGGCTGACGGCGATCTTTGAAAGCGACGTCAGGGCGCAAATATTCAAGCTGATAATTTGCGCGTGTTTATCGTCCGGGATATTTTGAAAAAGGCCGCAGGCGCCGATACCGGCGTTGTTAACCAATACATCAATGCGGATGCCGTGGGCCAAGAGTTGGTCGAAAATCTGGCGGGGTGCATCGTGATCCAGCAGATCCTTTTGAATGACAACGGGACGGACCTGATGCGCTTCTTCGATGGTTTCAGACAATGCCGAAAGCTTGGGAAGATCTCTGGCCACCAGTACCAGCTGCCAGCCTTCCTTTGCAAACCGCTGCGCCAACGCCATGCCGATTCCTGACGATGCGCCTGTTATCAAAGCCCATTTTTGTATCATACGCCTGCCTCCGCGACAGAATTATAACATGACAGGCGAATGGGTGCAATGTGAGCCAAATGTGTGTGATGACAGGGGAACAGCGTGCTTTGCGTGTATAGCCGAATCCTTATTGTCCGGATAAATGCGCATATAAGCGCGCGCAAAGCCCTGTGATATCATCTCCAGAATGCGAATAAACCCATCGGACGGTGACTGGTAAGCGATGCTGACGAGCAGGCATCCCCAAACAGCATCACGATAGTATACAGGAATGCTTAAGACCACATATTTATCACTATCGGACTGATTGACGGATGAAACATACCCTTTCTCATGCCATTTAAAAATAACATGAGACTTGCTGTCATCCTGACTGTACCG
>JAEZIW010000187.1 GCA_023436525.1 Bacillota bacterium
ATTGACGACATCAAGGACGAAATCAGCGCCTTAGGCATCACGGTGCTGGAAGGGGAGAGGGCCGATATCAGCATCAACGGCCAAAGCGTGGCGCTATATGGCATTGACGACCCTGAGATCGGCGAAAGCGAATTTGCGCGGCAGCTTAAACACTGCGGCAATCAAACAGACGATGGGATATATTCATTGCTGCTGACGCATAGGCCGGAGAGGATCGGCAGCTATTTAAAATACGGCTTTGATTTGATACTGGCAGGCCATGCGCACGGCGGCCAAGTTAGAATTCCGCTGCTGCTGAACGGACTTTTCGCGCCGGAGCAAGGTTGGTTCCCCAAGTACGCAGGCGGGCTGTACATGTTTGACAAGTCGCAGATGATTGTCAGCAGAGGGCTGTCAAAAGAGAGTACCCGTGTTCCAAGAGTCTTCAACCCGCCGGAGCTTGTGATTGTAAGCTTGACACCGAGTGATATGAATGATGCGAATGGTTGACTTAAATCAATAGTGAATGAGACTCATATAAAGATAGTATCCCGCATCGTCGTCATGGCTTCGCGCCTCGCGATAACACGGATCGGATAACTGAATGTCAACCTTGCAGATTTAAGACAGAAGTCAGTATTCTTAAGCGCTAACGGTAACCGTATTGCATCAATGTCAGTTATCAGCTATTCATAGCCGCGACTGAGCTTTCGGATAATCGTTTCTTCATGCGGGTATTTATGAATCAGCTCATCCCTGATGCCCGCTTCAAAGCATGCCGGCGTGAATCCGGGTGCCATTGTGGTGCCGTAAAGCGAATATGTGCCGCCCGGAACGATGCAGCCGCCCTGCCATACACCGGCAGGTACCACAAACTGAAACCGCTGACCATGCTGCCAATCGCGCCCCATCACCACCGTTTCGCTGGTGCCGTTTTCATACAGCAGATGCAGCTCAAACGGATCGCCGTCGTAAAAATGCCAGACTTCATCATGGCTGAGCCTGTGAAAGCAGGAAAGGCTCTTGGGGTTTTCGCAATACAAGCCGATAATCGCGGTTCCGGCAGGCTGCCCGTCTGCTAAAGATAAAACAGACCGGTATGTCTGAGCTAAATATGTGCCTTCTGCCTTAAGCATTTGCATATTGAAATCGCGGATGATCTCATTTGTTTCCTGATTCATTATCGCTCCTTTGTCAAACAGGTATCGCCTATATAATAAACCGATTTGGAAATGTATAACGATCATTTGATTTGGCTTGATTTTTGTGTCAGTATCCTGTAATTTATATTCACAATAAAGCTTAAGCAATGGAGACAGCATGGACGATTACAGAGAAACAACCTACAGCGAAACATTCGATAATGTGTATGCCGATTTGAAACGCCGCTGCGCCGCTGACCCCCGTTTCACAAAAGAAGAGCTTAAGGGCATCCTGCAGGGGCTGTATGTGAGCCACGGCTGCGATTGGGAGGGCCGGGGAGAGATAAGAGATATTATGAATGAGGCGGCCATAGCCGCTTGCGAGCTGGTGCTCGCAGAATGGAAGCAGGAAGATTAACGAAAAAGAAGAGCATAAAGCCCTTCTTTTTCAGATCACGTTCATTTAAAGCCGCTTATTTCGCTCCGAAATTTCCTTCAACATTCTTTATCATTTTTTTAACCATGTTTCCGCCCACACGTCCTGCGTCCTTGGCGGAGATATTGCCGTTATACCCCTGGCCGAGGTTAACACCAACCTCATTGGCAACCTCGTATTTCATCTTTCCGAGAAAATCTTTTGCGCCGGGTTCGGCGGTTTTTTTAGATCCTGACATTTCATTCACCTCCGAAAAATATTTTGCCCGTCTCAAACAAAAAAATGCACGAAAAAATTCAATCAGAATAATCAACGCATAAAAATGTCGCATTTTTTGCGCACACATTTTAGCCCCAAATCGTAAAGTGCAAATAGAGAACAATATAAATCTGATCGGAGGAATTTTTATGGGATGTCAAAGCGGGTTTGGCGGTATCGGTTTCGGCGGTAACTGTTGCTGGATTATTATTCTGCTGCTTTGCTGCTGCGGTGGATTTGGAAACAACGGCTGCGGGGCAGACTCGGGCTTCGGTGGCTTCGGCTTCGGTGGCAACAACTGCTGCTGTATTATTTTCATTATACTGATTATCTGCTGTTGCTGCGGTAATCACGGCACCGGCTGCTGATTCCTCGAACCTTAAAAACCATACGTAACTAATTTGGGCCAATGGTGGCTCATTTTTTTATCCGATTATTTCACGCTTTAAATATTCTATGTAAAATTTTATTAGTTTTAAGTGTGTTGTTGACATATCAATTGTAATCATTTACGATTGTAAAAGGAAAGAATTACATATACGGGGTTGCGGATTATGAATCGAAAGGTTACCAAGCCGGTCTTTGATTATCTTTATCATCATCTTGCAGACATCCACAGCAGAAAAATGAAAATCATAAGCAGCTTTTCGATTGATTTCGATGAGTATATGAGGATGCTTGATTATCTAAAGCTGTATATTCAGCAGTTTGAGCGTTTCTTAGGCGATGTTGATGTTGACGAAGGCAAATGCGTACTGCCTTTCGTCATATATAATTGTATAATCAGCTTAAAAAGCACGGAAAGCAGCGATGTTTGGCGTTGTTGTGTGACGCTTCCCAAAGAGGAATCTGAATCGATGTGGGTTATGCCAAATGTGACGCTGCTTGAATGCAATACACCCGCCGCTTTTCAATTAATGCTGAAACGCCGTGGTGAAAAAGTCGATATTGAAAGAAGCGGGCAGGTGCAAAAGTATACAATCAAGGGCATAGAGCCGAATCCGTATATTCCGCTGGTACAGCAGGAAGCGTAGCGGTTAAAAAGGTCATTTTTGCATACAGCAATCAAAAAACCTCGGCCATGTCCGAGGATTTTTTATGCGTGCATAATATATTGATATTAAAAAAGAGCCCTTTTGGCGGCGTTTGCCGCAATATTGCGTTGTATTCTCAAACAAGCAAACCCGTGCTCATATATTGATGAGCGATCTTAGTATCGTTCGTGGAATCTTTTTTGAACTTAAAAAATTGTAGGGAACGACCTGCGCATTGCTCTGCTTTTTTATCGAATTTTTGCCCAGTATATCCCTTCGAGATACAGGTATCTGTTTTTTGGATTTATGTGTTGAGCACGCTTTGATAAAAAAAGAACCCTTTTGGCGGCGTTTGCCGCGATATGCGTTTTATTTCTCAAACTAATAGACACAGTTGTATACAGCGATCGCAGCGACTATAACCTTCGACGTACAGGTATACTTTTAACAGTACCCTCAGTGGTTTCTACAGACAACGAAGGCCCCCTGCTCTTGCAGGAGGCCTTTTGTATCTGTCGTGTATGCAGATGTTTTATTTGTACATCGGTCCGAGTGCCGCACATGCGCGGTAATCGGCGGCTTCGGCGTCCATGGTGCCGAAGGCGCTCCACATCGACGGGCGGAACAGATTCCGCTCATCCACATTGTGCATGCTGACTGGAATGCGCAGCATCGATGCCAGCGTGATGAGATCCTGCCCGATGTGGCCGTAGCAGAACGCGCCGTGATTCGCACCCCACTTTTCCATAACCGTATAAACGCTTGTGAAAGCGCCTTTTCCGGTGAGTCTCGGCGCAAACCATGTGGTCGGCCAGGTTTTGTCTGTTCTTTCATCCAGTGTCTTGTGAACATCGGAATCCAGCTCGCATGTATAGCCTTCGGCAAACTGAAGCGCCATACCGAGGCCCTTGACGCTATTAAGACGGACGAGCGTAACAGGCATTCCGCCTTTTGTGCCTGTTTTGAAATGGCTGGAGAAACCGCCGCCGCGGAAATAGAACTGATCGGCGGGACACCAGTCGGTGGCGTCAAGGCAGGCATCCACGTCTTTTTGTGCCATATCATAGAACGGCTTGATGGTGGGAGCGCCGCTTTCGTCCATTGATGCGCCGGAGCCTTCGAGTGCCGCCGCGCCTGAGTTAATCAAGTGAATAATGCCATCCTTGGCGTAGCCGGTAAGCTCTTTGCCGGTGACTCTCTTAACGGCTTCGGGGCTCCAGTAGGTGCGCACGTCTGCAAAAATGCCCGGGCGGTTGCTTAGCAAATGCTCAAACAACATCGAAAAGCCATTCAGCACGTCGTTCTCGGTGGCGAGCACGAAAGATTCGCGGATGCCGTTCCAGTCGAACTGGGAATTCAGTATGGCTTCGGCAAAATCGAAGTTCGGCTTATAGTCTGTCCACTGACGCTGGC
>JAEZIW010000192.1 GCA_023436525.1 Bacillota bacterium
TTCATGAGATACTGCAGATCTCAAATCGGTTTCTGCTGTTCAGCAGCCATACGATTACGGGCATTATTGATGAAAGCGAGCTTGAGTTTAAAGACCAGCTTGATATATTTAACAATCTAATATAAAGATCGGTAAAACACCGGGTACAGTAATAAATGGAATATACAGAAAAGAGGTTTGGCACATGGTAAAGAAAGGATTAAATAAGTTTGTCAAAAACGATTTGGCGAGCATATCTGTAATTTTTATCATCCTGCTGCTTGTCGTGATTACAAAGTCCAATCCGGCACGTTTGGGTTTCAGCCTGACGGCCCTCTCCAAAGACATTGCCATATTTACTTTAGTAGGTTTAGGGCAGATGGCAACGCTGGCCGTTGGACAATTTAATCTTGCCGTAGGCGCAATGGGCGGCGCGGCAGGCATGATATGCGGTTACCTGATCAATATACCGCTTGAAGGTACGATGAATGCAGAAGCGTATACGCAGGCAGAGATAGGGATGGCTCTGCCTTGGATTATCGGCATTGCTGCCGCTCTGGTGGTCGGGTTTGCGATTGGCATTATGCAGGGTGGCATTATTGTGAAAACAAAAATCAACCCGTTCATTATTACGCTTGCGTTGATCAGCATTATTCGCGGCCTTAACATGGCGGTAACGCAGAATATATATTTCCGGAACCTGCCAACTGGTTTCAAAGATATCAGTGCAATGACATTGCCGCCTTCATCAGCTTCAGACACGGGGCAGCAAGCGACGTTCGGGATACCCATAGTTTTTATAGTGGCGTTGGGAATTATGGCGATACTATGGGTGCTATACAACAGGACGGTACTGGGTCGAAAAATGCTGGCGACCGGCGTCTGCACCAGGGCTGCTGACTTTGCAGGTATCAATTCTAACAAATACATTATGATGGCGCATGGCATCAGCGGAGCACTGTGCGCGTTGGCAGGAGTCCTGACGGTTTCAAAACTGGGCGCGGCACAGACATCAGTGGGTGACAATTGGATGCTGTATTCCTTCGCAGCGCCGATTCTCGGCGGCACATTGCTCAATGGCGGCAAAGTATCCATCACCGGTACGATGATTGGTGCTGCGATAATGACGGTGATTACAACCGTTCTCGCGCTGCTAAAAGTGGATGCTTTCAGTCATCAGATATTCATCGGTGCGATCCTTCTGCTGTCATTCCTGTTAAACAAAGCGCGTGAAGCGTTAAGCAAGAAGCAGGATAAGGCTATTATCGAAACGCAGGATGATAATTCCAAAAATGGAGGTGACAAGTATGAAAAACTCGCACGCTGATACCACGAAAAAGAATAAGTTTAAGATAACAAACAAAATGGGTATCGCGATCGTCATCGTGTTGCTATCCGCGCTGATCTCGACGCAAAGCGGTAAGTTCTTTTCTCAAGACAACTTCATCGCAATTGCCAGAATCTGTAGTGTGACGATTTTGGTGGGTTATGCACAGATGGTGGTCATCGCCGGTGGGGGATTGAATGTCTCAATTGGTGCGATCGGTGGTCTCTCTGCAGTTATTGTCGGTGCGCTCATACAAAGGGCGGGTGTGCCGTGGGGATTTGCAATCTTAATTGCGGTTATGATTGGCGCCTGCTGCGGTGCGTTCAATGGGTTTGTTATTACGCGGCTGGGCGGTACGGGCGAGATATCTTGGCTGACGACGTTGGCAACAATGAGCATTTTCACCGGTATATCTCTAGCGATTACCAAGGCCAATCCGTTTTATAACCTGCCTGAAGGATTTGACTGGATCGGGGCTTACAACATTGGCGGCTGGATACCTTTTATGATCGTTGTAACGGCGGTGTTTACAGTTATACTCTGGTTTATGTTCAAATACACGAGTTATGGGCATCAAATACTGGCAATAGGCGCAAACAAAAAAGCGGCAGAATTATCCGGCATCAATGTGCAAAAAGTCATGATGACGAAGCATATCATATCAGCAGTCATTGCTGCATGTGCCGGCATACTGTTCAGCACCCGACTGGGGTCAATTGGATCGGATATCGGAGGGGACTGGATGCTGTTCTCATTCGCTGCACCGCTCATTGGCGGAACTCGAATGGAAGGCGGACGCGTCGATGTGGTTGGTGCTTTCTTGGGCGGACTGCTGCTCGCGATTGTGTCAAATGGCGTTGTTCACTTGCAGGTTAATGTATATATAGTAGAAATGTTGGAAGGGATTATTATACTGCTTGCGGTTGGTCTCGATAGGATTCGACTGCTGAGAGAAGAACACCGCGAGAGATTGGAGCGTGCTGCATTATGACCGGCGATACGATTCTGGAATTAAAGAATATCACGAAGATCTTTCCGGGCGTTGTGGCCCTTGATAATGTCAACTTCAGTATTAAAGAAGGTGAAATTCATGCGCTGATGGGTGAAAACGGCGCGGGAAAAAGCACGTTGATTAAGATCATCACCGGCGTTTATAAGCAAAACGAAGGTAAAATGTTCGTCAACGGCAAAGAAGTATCGTTTAACAGCCCAAGAGATGCATTTGCAGCTGGCATTAACGTTGTTCATCAGGAACGGAATCTTTTTCCCACGTTCACTGTGGCCGGCAACATCATGATTGAGCATTATACTGATAAAATGCTGAAGCGAATAGATCAAGCGGAGATCAATCAGGCGGCGCAGAAGTATATCAACATGGTAGGGCTCGATATTCCGCCGACTAAAAACGTAGAAGCGCTTAGTGCAGGCCAAAAGCAGTTGATAGAAATTGCCAAGGCGCTTTCATCGGATGCCAAGATCATACTGCTCGATGAGCCGACTGCCTCAATTTCGGTAAACGAAGCGAAAATGCTGATAGACTTGGTCAAACAGCTTAGGGATAAAGGTATTTCGTTCATATTCGTTTCGCACAAAATTGAAGAAGTATTCTCTGTGGCTGATACCGTAACCGTGCTCAGAGATGGCAGAAACGTTGCTTCTATCGAAACCAATGAGATATCGACACCTATTAAAGATATGACGCGTGATGACCTGATTACCCGCATGGTCGGAAGAACCGAGGAGTTCACATCCCTCCAAAAGCGGGACTTCGATAACGCAGATGTGGTTTTGGAAGCGAAAGACCTGAGAAGCGTGGATTCACCTAAGCCGAAATCCTTCAAACTAAGAAAAGGTGAGCTGCTCGGATGGTACGGGTTAGTGGGCGCGGGGCGCACTGAGTTTGCTCGAACACTGATCGGATTTGATCCGGCAATAGAAGGTGAACAATTCATCAATGGTAAAAAAGTTAAAACAAAAAGCGTTGCACAGGCGCAGTCTAAATACGGTCTTTGCTATTTGAGTGAAAACCGAAAAGAAGAAGGATTGTTTCTGGATCATAGTGTGAAGATTAACATCACCTCCACTATACTGGATAAAATTAAGGGATTTGCGTCGTTTCTCAATATGAAGAAAGAGGCAGAGATTGCGCAGCGTTATCGGGAAGAGCTTCAAATAAAAACGCCCCATCTCAAGCAGGAGGTAAGAAACCTGAGCGGTGGTAATCAGCAGAAGGTGAGCTTGGGGAAAGCCTTGGCGCTGGATCCCAATATACTGATTATTGATGAACCGACGGTGGGCATCGATATTAAGACAAAAGCTGAGATCCACAAGTTGATGTTCAATCTGACTGAGGCTGGGAAATCCGTTATCTGTATTACTTCGGATATGCCAGAACTCGTGCAGATTGCTGACAGAATCATTGTTTTCAAAGACGGTCGTATTGTAGGCGAGATCAACAATACGAAGTCGTATGACGAGATGAGTAAAGAGATCATGAACATGATTATCAATTAATTTAACATAGTTTAAGCCATAAGGCTTAAATAGAAAAAAACGAAAGGATCAAAAAAAATGAAAAGACTAGTTGTACTTGTATTGGCTGCATGCATGCTTTTAAGCTTAGCTGCTTGTGGAGCGCCGGCTGCGAAGCCGAGCGAGTCTGAGGCAACGCCGAAAGCGGATACGCAGACTGAGTTGGACATGGACGATATGCAGGATGTCGTTGAAGGCGGCGCGAAAGAGGGCGCAGACTATAGCTTCGCTATTGTTTACGGCGGCGTTCATCCGTTCTTCGATCCGTGGGCACCTGGTGCAAAAGCAGCGGCTAAAGACCTGGGCATTCCGGAACCCAACATTACAAGCCCGCAGAACTGGGACCAGACCGAGCAGAATGCGATCATTGACGGTATCGTAGCTGGCGGCATCAGCGGCGTTGGCATGTTCACATCCGATGCTGTGGCTGGTAACGAAAGGATCTCTGAGCTGGTTGGCATGGGTATCCCCGTTGTCACAATGGGTGGATCCCCGGCAACTCCCTCTAAGGCAAGCTTCTGCTATGCTACCGATGTGGGCGCTTCCGTGGCCTATGCAACACAGGCGATCATTGACGAGCTGAAAGCTCAGGGCAAAAAAGAAGGCAAGCTGCTCCACCTTTGCTCTTCGCTGGCTGACACCAACACACAGAAGAGACAGGCTGCTATCACAGAAGTTCTGGCGAAACCCGAAAATGCCGGCTTCACACTCGAATGGGAACTGGCTGATACTGATGCAACAGAACCGGCAGAAGAAGCAATTTCATCCATGTACGCGTCCTATATTGACGAAGTTGATGGTATTGTCTGCACAGGCTATGTGAACGCTCAGGTTCTTGCTAAGACAATGAACGAGAGAAAGTCGAATGATGGCATCGTTGCAATCGGTATCGACGACTCGGCTGATGTTCTGAGTGCTATCGAAAACGGATATATGTACGGAACAATGACACAGAGCGCATGGGCAATGGGTTATGTTGGTACATACGCGTTGAAGTTGTTTGCTGATGGTTACACCATGAAACCGGATGCGCCGTTCTTCATCGACTCCGGATTCTTCCTTCTGAAACAGGATGGCCTTGCAACCTACGCCGACAAGCAAAAAGAGATGGCATACGATTTTGTGTCGACAATGGCTGACAAATACTTCGTGGCACCTGCACAATAAAACCTTTATCAGATAAACGATAAAAAGGTTAACACTATTTACTAATAGTATAATTCCGTCACAAGGCAACCCCGACAAAAGTGATTTTGTCGGGGTTGTTACTTATACTGATGAGAATACCGTCTAGGTATAGTATATTCCGCGTAATGGGGTATCTGAAAGGGAAAAGGCGTTGATTATCTTCGTTCGGCATACAAACTTTGATGTACGAGTCTGAAAGCACACATATTGCCGCCCGAGGCGATTATATCAACGAAACAAGGAAATTATTACGATTATTTACGATGCCGGCATATCTGGTATAATATAATAAGTATTTGGCACGAGGAGTTTTAAAATGAAAAGAATTATGGCATTCGTTTTGAATATTATTCTCATTCTATTGCTTGTCGCCTGCAGTCAACCGAAGGTCATGGATAATACATCTAATGCAACAGATGATGACTCACAAGAGGAGAGCAGCGCCTTAATTGAAGAAGAGGGTGAGGTGGCAGACCCTGCCGATTACCAGTTTGCCATCGTTTACGGGGGGGCGCATCCATATTTTAATCCGTATGAGCCGGGTGCAAAGGCAGCCGCAAAGGATCTGGGGATACCTGAGCCGTTTATTGTGAGCCCGCAGGCCTGGGATCAAACAGAGCAGAATCAGGTGCTGGACACCGTTATTGCCAAGGGCGCAAAGGGGATTGGTATGTTTCCATCTAATGCAGAGACCAGCAATGCTCAAATAAGGAAGATGGTTATAAACGGAATTCCAACCATTGCGCTGGGGGGATCTCCTGCTTTACCGTCTGACGCAGAATTTTGCTTTGCGACAGATGTGGGAGCCTCGGCAGCGCTTGGCACACAGGAACTGATTAACAAATTGAAAGCGAATGGCTTGACAAAAGGGAACATTGTTCACCTGTGCAGCTCGCTTGGAGATGCAAACACCAAAAAGCGACAGGTGGCGATTCAGGAGGTTTTGGCCAGGCCTGAGAATGCTGGATTCGTGCTTTATCAGGAGCTTGCGGATACCGATGCGATAGAGCCGGCTGAAAAAGCCATTAGTACGATGTTTGCCTCTTATATAGCAAGGGTTGATGGTATTATATGCACGGGATATGTTAATGCACAGGTGTTGGCAAAGACGATGATGGACATGAAAGAAACGAGAGTTGTGGCCATTGGCATTGATGACTCGCAGGATGTGCTGGATGCGATTGAAGGCGGCTTTATGTACGGGACGATGACGCAGAATCCGTGGGGTATGGGCTATGTAGGCATTTATGCGCTTAAGCTACTAAAGGACGGGTATACTTATAAAGCTGATAAACCGTTTTTTATAGATTCCGGCTATTTTTTATTAACGAAGGAGGGATTGCCGACTTATCAGAAAACCGTTGAAGCAAACACAAGAGACTTTGTGAGTACGATGAAGGATAAATATTTTAATTCTCCTGCATAAGGCAAGAGCAAAACTTTATATAAAAAAGGTTAACATTATTCACTAAGAACAATGTTAACCCCGTCACAAGTTGCCCATAATAATGAGCTGGCTACATCATAATATAAGGTGTTTAAAAAAGTCAATAATATACTTATCTTAGGCTTTATTTTTTATAATTACATTGATTACCTTTCAGAATATTTAAGCAACTGTCGGCTTAGACTGGCATGCTGCGGCTGCATATCGGCAACAACAAATCAGATAGCCCCAAATATATGCATAACCGATACAAATACCGCCGGAAGGGCTGATATTGAATGGAACAATATGAGATAAGAAACAGCAGCGTTTTGTTCCGGACAGAATGGCCCGGGCGCAGCAGACACATTGGAATACATATGAGCCCCCTCGTGTCCGCCGGAATGAGAGAGTGACACCAATCGGTGTTGCTTGCTATTCGGAACAAATAACCGATTCGTCACGTCATAAGGGTATCAATTTTTCGGAGGACTTTATGAAAAAAGTATTATTGGTGATGGCAGTGCTCATGGCAATCGCAACGCTTGGTGCTTGTAACACAGATATAGCGAAGCCTGTTGCCACGGCGGATGTGGAAGCATCGCACACCAACCAAGGAATTATGGTGAATACCATCGGTTTTGAGCGCGTCAAGCTGGAGCAGCTCGGCGACGACATAAAAAGCAAGGTGGATGAAAGCCGTGCCCGGCAGGGATATGATGTAATCAACGTTGGCGATGATATGTATCTGGTGGTCTATGCCGGTGAGCGCAACACATCCGGATATGCGATCGAGATTAACAGCATTGTGGATAACGAAGGGAAGACGGAAATCAAGGTAATCGAGACGGTGCCGGCCGATGATGCGCAGCTGCTTCAGGTGCTGACATATCCTTTGGACATTGTGAAGCTGAGTTCGGGCATCAGCGGGAATGTGACGTTGACTTTTGATAAGGCTGAGTAGAAGATAGCCATATATAGTCAGTTGAGTCGCTGTGCATGAAAGAACACCACAATAAACGAAAAGCTACGGTAGGGTCATTCTGAACGAGCATCGCGAAGTGAAGAATCTGTCTCAACAGATCCTTCGTCGCATCACTCCTCAGGATGACAGAAAGAGTTGCTTTTCATAGCAATGACGTAAGTACCTTTTTTGACACACTGAAGCGCCGCCAAGGCGCTTTTTTTCTTGCAGCACGCAAATTAAATAATTGTTTGATCATCTATGTGAGAGCGTCAATTTGCCTGACTGGAACCGGATGGTATTTGAATTGCTCCGTATGAATCTTCAGCCCTATTTTAAGCGTCGAAGTTCTATTTTTATGACCGGGTGCTCCGGGCATTGTCTGGAGGCCAAGAATCAAAGCGGACGTAGCGTGGCGTCTCAAGGACGTTACGCCTCAACCTTCGGCAAAGATACGGTAAAATGGCTGCCCCTGCCCGGCTCGCTTTGCACACTGATTTTACCGCCATGCGCGTCTGTAATGGACTTGGCAATAGTCAGCCCGATACCCGAGCCGCCCGTCGCACGGCTTCGCGATTTATCCGTGCGGTAGAACCGTTCGAAAATATACGGCAGATCGTCTTGCGGGATGCCGATACCCGTATCGCTTATGCAAACAGATACATCGGTCTCGGTTTCGCCGATCTCGATATGCACATTGCCCCCCTCGGGTGTATACTTGAGCGCGTTAGACACGAGGTTCACCAGCACCTGGCTGATTTTGTCACGGTCGGCGTTAACCCAAGCCTCGCTTTGCGCAAATTCGAGGGTCACGCCCTTCGTCTGAAACTCATTTTCGAAATTCAGCAGTATCCGATTGATAAGCGCCGACACCTCGACCTGTTCCTTGTGCAGGTCAAGGCTTTCGCTGTCGTAAAGCGAAAGTGTTTCCAGCTCACCCACCAGCTTCGAGAGACGCAGTATTTCCTCGTGACAGCTCACCAGCCGCTTGGGCTCGGGTTCCCAAATACCATCAATCATGGCTTCCATGTGGCTTTGCAGCGTGGCGAGCGGCGTGCGCAGCTCGTGTGCAACATCCGCCGTCAGACGTTTGCGCAGCAGCTCCTGATCGCTGAGTTCCTGCGCCATGCTGTTGACGGAGTCAGTCAGTTCAGAGATCTCCCGCGTGGAGGACTGCTCCGTGATGCGGCTGTCTAAGTCTCCCTTCGCG
>JAEZIW010000010.1 GCA_023436525.1 Bacillota bacterium
CTCATGACCAGTTCAATGCCGTTCCGGTCGAGCTTCCCTTCCTGTGCCGCTGTCTTAAGCCGCTGCGCCTGCGACAGTGATGGCGTGCAATCATCCTGATTCATGACATCCAGCAATTCAATTTGCAGCTCTTGCGGCAGGTATGAAAGCTCCACGGCAGGATTAAAAGCAATTTTCTTATCGTCCACCATCTGGAGCAGGGGTGGAGTAAGCTCGGTGAGCCGGATGTAACGAGAAATCTGCTTTGCACTTTCACCTGTTTGGTTTGCTAAAATATCGCGAGACTTACCTTTCAGAAAATTGGGGTCAAGTTGACCACCATTTTCTTTGGATGGTCTACCGGCTTGTCTCCGCATAGCATCCAGCTTCATTCTAAATGCCTTGGCCTTCTCGCTGAATGATATAGTTTCGCGCTGGATGTTGCCGTCAACGACCAAAATGGTCGCTGCATCATCGTCGATCTCTCTAACAATGAGAGGAAGTGTTTCAACACCTGCCAGCGTACTGGCCAGCTTGCGCCGGTGTCCTGAAAGCAGCTCATATCCGCCTTCTGCCCGTGGCCGAGCGATGCAGGGCGTATGTACACCAACGCGCTGTATACTCTCCACCATGTCCATCAGTTCAGCATCTTTACGGACGTGATATGGGTTATTTGCGAAGTCGTAAACCTCCGTAATGGGTATATTTAAGACCTGCTCGCCCTGTTGCTGTTGTTCTGCTTGTCGGCTAGCCTCACTGCTGAACAAGTCATCGACTGATGTCAGCTTCATGTTTCTCACGTTGCTTGCCACCGCTTAATACCTCCTTCGTCAGCGCTTCATATGCCGCAGCCGCTTTACCATTCCGGTCATACTCGAAAATGCTTTTGCCTTCTGCACTTGTTTCCGCAGCTTTGATGGCAAGCGGAATCTCCGTTTTAAAAACGCGCAGCTTGTCCCCGTAGTCTCGCCGCAGAACAAAGGAAATGTCTTTGGCGAAGTTGGTGCGGGTGTCCACCATAGTCAGCAGCGCACCTTCGATTCTCAGGTCGGGATTGATGTTCTTTTTGATACGGTTGATTGTCTGTAAAAGCTGCGACATTCCCTTTGCGGGTAAATAGTGCGCCTGAACAGGGATGATAACGCTATCGGCTGCAACAAGCGCGTTTACCGTAATCATGCCGAGAGAGGGCATACAGTCAATGAGAATAAAGTCGTAGTTCTTCTTTACCTCATTAACATAATTCCGCAGCACAATCTCACGGCTCATGGTATTGACCAGCGATACTTCCATAGCGGACAGCTCGATGTTTGCCGGCATGAGGTCAATGCCTTCAGCATGGTGCAGAATACCCTCTCCAGGCTCGATGGGCTCGTCCATGATGATTTTGGTCATGAGGGTAGCGAGAGTAACCGGCAGCTTGTCGGGCTCGTTCCAACCAAGGCTATCAGTAAGATTGCCTTGGGCGTCTGCGTCCACCAGCAGCACCTTTTTACCTTGCCGCGCTAACCCGATGCCGAGGTTGACGGCAGTTGTTGTTTTGCCAACGCCACCCTTTTGGTTGGCAAGGGCGATGATTTTTGACATACATAATTCCTCCTCTATATGCTTTGGTAACCTTTTTTTGAGTATAAAAAAAGACACAGAATTATTTTATTTAATTAGTATCTTTCTTAAGACTTATGTTCTAATTAAAAAATCATTTATGTAATAACATTTCACAATTTGAATACGAGGGAAAGGTTTTAATTGCTTTTTCAACAAGTCCTAAAATGATATCTGTATCAGTACAACGTGATATTGTGGATACTATTAATTTTTCTTTTGGGCAAAAGACGCAACATTGCCCGTCTTTTCCATCAGCATAGAAGATATCAGAATTTGTTTTCCAAGTACCAGAGCCATATCGGACCTTTTTTAACAAATTTAGATTTGAATGAGTTTCGTAGGGTAGTACTCCGCTATTGAAGATTCTATTTAGAGACGCCTCTGGTATAATTTTTTTACCATTAAAAAAGCCATGGTTTAATATTAATGAGGCGATCGATAAGTAATCTTGATGACACATGAACAGATTGCTAGCTCCAAACACTATTCCGTTTTGACAAGTATTCCATATATAATTTTTAACACCAATTTTATATAGTAGTTTTCTATTTAAATAGTCATCAAGTTTTTGATGACATAACTTTTGAATTATTGCTGACAAGATATAATAGCAAGCATTATTATACAAAAAAACTTCACCCGGTTTGTTTGACAAAGGGTATGAGAAAATATACTTTAAGAAGTCTTTCTCCTTAATGTTTTTGCATGGAAATCCATTAAGCAACTGTTTATTCATACCTAATGACATTTCTAGTAGATTCTTAATGCTTGCATCATTCCAACTATAATAATTATTATTAAATGAGTAATTAGGGAAAAATTTTGAGATTGAATCCTCCAAAGCAAATAATCCGTCACTTTCAGCAAATCCGCATGCTATTTCAACAAGCATTTTGCTTAAAGAACGTAAATTATAGCGTCCATTGTTGTCTAGCTCTTTTACAATCATGTTCTCATTTTTAGTAATAAGTATTGAAACAACAGAAGTGCCTTTTATCAAATCGTCTATTATTTTTGCAACAGAATCTCTCATTTGTCCCGTCTTCTTTTTAAATACTTTTTATGCTCTTTCTTTAACTTATATAGATATTCCTTATTCTCGGAACGTGTTGCACATTCATATGCTTTTGTATATACGATTAGCTCCTCATTATCAAGCTTTTCCCAAGTAGTGTCACTATATACATTATCAACATCTATCATTTTAATCAATAAATCTATGTAATCAATTGAGATTCTTATAAGACGCTCGGAGCGTCCATAATGCTCACATTCTTTAATTCCTAATAAATATGTTTTCTTAGCCTCTTTCAGTTTTTCCGGTCTATTATAATTTGCATAGATATCACCAATCAAATCAAATGTTTTAACATAGCGATCCATATCGCTGGTTGCTTCGCTTGAAAACACATCTTGGACACCTTGTGCAATTTGCAAAGCCCTTTCTGGAGCATCATCAATTAATGTCTTAGCATACGCATAATCAAATTCCGCAACTGAATGTATATATTTATTTTGATCTTTGAAAGACTCCTTATATTGCGTACTTTCGAGTAAAAGCCTAGCTTGTTTTTCGGCTTTATCTCTTCCTGTATAGTCACCAACACTATCTAGGATTCCAATTAAGTGTCGATATCCTTTAATGGCCAAAGTTGTATTAATTTTTTTAGCTACTTCGATTCCTTCTGATATCTTTTCTTGTGCCAAATCTATATTGTTTAGTTGATAGGCTGTCCAGCCTAAGTCATCAATAAGGGTTTTTGCCTTGATATAGCCTACCAATAGATTCTCATCATTAATTCGAATGAATTTATCATCGGGTAAATAATCGCAAGCTTGCTTAATCAGTTCACCTAACTCATGTCTCAGTGAGTTCCTACCGCTTAAATGCAAAGGCCGACTCAATGGATAACCAAGCCGTATAACTTGCATCCAATTACCAGCTTGAAGTTCAACCTTCATAATATTAATAATATCGCATTTGCTTTTTGTTCTATAAGAAAACACTATATAATACGTCAAGAGTATGGCCAACAAAGAAAAGAAAATAGCTGTCCAAAGAAAATTGTTTGTTAATATTGCACTTATAATTGCACCAATTGTTGCACCACCAATCCAATCAACGATTCGCTTGAAAACATTTTTTGCTTCTTCGCTTTTAAATTGCTGAGGAATTTTCATAACACACCCCTCTATCGATACTTTGGATTTTTAATCTCTATATATGGTCTTTCAATGTTGGTTCTATCAATGAGAACATTCTCAAATTTATACCACATGCCATTATCGGGGAAAAAATTAGTTAAATATTCTCCATATTTTTTGTTAACATAATTCTTGATTTCATATTCTAGTTGGCCTTTTTCAAAAAATCTATATTGGACAAGGGATTCAATAATTTGATCAAAAAAATATTCTCCTAGTTTATGATCAAACATAAAGCTATGTTTGATTTTGTAGTTATACTGGGTTTCGTCTATGCATTTAAACGGATAGCTCTGAAAACTGGTTGACAGCCCCAAATTCATACAAATTGAGAGGTCCTTATCAAAAGACTCTAAATCTCTAAGAATAATACTTAAGATGTCGAAATTAGAATCAAAACCAATGAGAAAATTTTGCGAATGCATCTCTGGATGTATTCCACCTTTAATAATGCAGAAGAAATAGCAATCTATAATTGGAAAAAACAATTGTTCTAGTATAAAAGATTTAACACTCTTTTTTTGATTTAGTATTTGAATAATTATTGGAATATCATTATTTTGTTGATCAGAAGAAAATAGCGAAAATGCCGGAACTATTGCATGTATTCCTTTGGTATTCTTACCTTTGGGTATGGAGTCTCTAATTACATATCCAATATCGCCATCTGGATGCTTATAAAGCTTACCACCTTTTTCAGGAAAAAAAGAAAATGTCGAAGGTGCGTCAGGACTTTTTAATAAGTTAGAGAGTATTTTAGTTATTTCTATACTTGAATTAATGTGCTCAACTCGCAATTCGCGAGTAATACGCCCTAATATCCCAGGATAAAACATTTTAATGTAATAATCACAACCATTTACTTTTACAGTACGCGAACTTGATGTTGGGAATACGGGGATATCCGTTTGCATAATTTTGTAGGGCGTTGTATGTTTTGTCCAGTCAGGATGAACAAAGATATAATCATCTTGTATTGTATCATAAATATATTCAAATGTTGGAATTTCCCCAAAGGATAAAAATGAACTTTTAGAATCTACAAGAGCGCAAATATTAAACTGCTCAGTGTAGAGCGGACATGTTTCTTTAGATACGATATTTTTAAAAGAAAACTTACTTGGAGATCCGTCATTCACCAACCGTTCCATATATGAAAGTGCAGAGTCTGGGGTGCCTAGGATTTTGACTAGTTTCATCGTAACACCTTTATTAAATCTTTAGTCGGAGAATTACATAGAATAATTTGTTCTGAGTCAATAAGATAAATATTGCCCAAATCGCAGTCAACTCTTCCATAAAAATTTACTGGATAGTTATAATAGGTTCTAGCAAAATTAATCATTACAGCAGTTAACGAAGAATGATGTAAGACAAATATCTTTAAATCTTCAGATTCATCTTTTAATATTGAATTAATACATGTATTTACTCTAAGCTCAAAATCTCGTTTATCTTCTCTTTCATGGACCTTAACAAAATCGTATGAACTATATAATCCAGATCGGAATAATTTAAGTTGTTTCATGAAAAGCGGATTTTCTATTAGCGCTTCTTTTTCATTTTTACCTAATAAAGAGCCACTATTATTGGATCGCAATTCATCATAAGACTTAATTCCAACTTTAAGAGCATTGGTAATATATTGAGCTGTCATAATTGATCGAATAGAATTTGCACAATATATGTTATTTACTTTAAGTGACTCGGATTCTACATAGGCTTTTATATCTTTTGCAATACTTGTCCCTTTTATCCTGCCTTTAGTAGTAAGTTGTTCAGAATCATATATTGAAGAGAAAGCCTTATTCTTATTTTTTTCAGACTCTAAATGTCTTAATATTAATATCTTCAACGGAATTCTCCAATTCAATTAAATACTAAGATAATAGTTTCCTTGAAAATACCTTTGCGCCATAATGAAGATTTTATAATAATATGAGTCTATTCTTGGTATAAACTGATTAAAGGTTATTGGCATATAATCTATAACATTTATCCCATTTCTTTTTCGTAATACCTTACATGTAACATTATCTATTTCTGAAGCACACAGACGTAAACCGTCTGAAATTTCTATTTCAACAAGTCCTGCAACCTCTCCGTCTTGGAGTCTATAATCTTCAATAGGAGTATCATTATGAAGCAAATATACTTGTGCAAATTCTTTGTTTATCTGATTCTTATTTTCAGAAGCTGTAATTCTTATTCCAAGATAGTACAGTTTCTCATATTCAACTACTAATCCAAGTTCTTCTTCTAATTCACGTAAGCCATCTTCTTTTGATTCTCCGGCTTTTAAATGTCCAGCAGCTGTAATATCTAATTTATTGGGTGCTACATCCTTTTCTTTATCTCTAATTTGAAAAAGAACATATTGCTTGTCCTCTTGTTTTCGAATAATCCAACAATGGAACGTTTGATGCCAGTATCCTTGTTGATGCACTTCCTCTCGACTTGCTGTTCCAATCAGTTTCATCTTACTATCAAATACATCCAACATTTCACTCATTTGAGACGCTCCTAAAATAATATATTATTGAGATTTTTGTCTAATTATAAAGAAATATATAACATTAATAGCTATTATAAACCACAAAAATAGAAATGTCATGAGAAATATAGAATTTAATTATAATCGCAGAGACTATATTCTATATAAACAAAAGATGCCACCTTTTTGGCAGCATCCTTTACGGATCTCGAATTGACACCCTTGCAAATTAGCTGGACTTGTGATCGGACTTTTTTCGTGATTCTGCTAATAATCTGCTAATAAGAGCCCAAAAAACGGGGTAAAACAGGCAATATTGCGCAATACCAAATAACAAACGAATCGCGAGAAAACCCAGTATTCATGCGGGTTCTGGGGCATTGTACACTACAAGGCAATACCCCGAAAAAATCGTCAGTTTAAACTCCTAAGCGAAAGGCCGCGCGTTCGAGTCGCGCCGGGAACGCCAGAAACCCCGTTGTGAAGCCACTTTCGGGGTTTTTATTTACCCATAAAGTATCAATTAGAAATCTTTTTCATACGAAAAAAGCGGCTGGTCAGCCGCCTTTCCTGTATTCTATCTTTACTTGTCTCTGTGTTTGACTCTGGGTACCAACATGATTGCCCATAATCCGGCAAGGCCCACCAGTGCATATATAATTCTGGAGACAATTGCCGCCTGGCCGCCAAAGATTGCGGCAACGAGATCGAACTGGAAAAACCCTATAAGGCCCCAATTGATGGCGCCGATTATAACCAGTATCATTGCTAAGACATTCAAGCAAATCAACTCCTTTCGCGTTTATTATCCGCAAAACACTAAAGAGTTATCACTTTTGAGTCCTTTTTTTTCTTACCAATTAATTCTATTTCAAGCGTATCAAACTCAACGCTTTCCACGAAATCGTCCGGTATGAAAACAGTTCTGGAAAACGCTTTAACCTCCGCATGATGCTTGGCGCAAACAATCGGCTTTGATAAATCAAACGCATCGCAAACGGCCGCCAAGGCACTTAGAAAGTCACTTTCTTCGAGCGTGATGTCTTTTTGTATTCTGTCTTCAATTTTGATTTTTCCCCAATATCTCAAATGGACTCACCGCAAAGCTTAATAATCGCATTCGCGATAATTTCCGCATTTTTCATCAGGCTTTCAATCTCGATATACTCATCCGGCCCATGCTCCACGTTGGGCTGGCCCGGAAACAGCGACCCAAATGTCACGGCGTTTTCAAAAGCGCGCGCATATGTGGCACCGCCGATGGAAATGCAATACGCATCCTCACCCGTGATTTCGGTATATGCCTCTTTAAGCGCGGTTACTAACGGGCTGTCCTCACTCACAAAGTGAGCGTCCAGCGTATGTTTGTATGTGATCTCGAACAAGTTTCCGAAATGCTTTTGCAGCTTTTCTTCCACCACCTGGCGCTGTATGGATATCGGGTAACGAATGTCGATGCCCGCCTTCAGTTCGCCGTCTTTCAAGCTCACAGTCCCTAGGTTCATTGTCAGTTTGCCGGATTCTTGATCCTCAAGGTTCAGCTCCGCCGCCTCCCCGTTGTAGTAGGTGCCGATTTTGCTCGCCAGCACATACACCGCTTCACCTGTCATACCGGGCGACCACGGCAGCGTTCCTAAATACTGCAGCAAAGCCGATGCCGCGTTAATACCCTGCTCGGGGCGTGAGCCGTGTGCGCTCTTGCCCACCGATACGATGGCCACAAAGCCGCCGCCGATGTCTTCCGCGCTCAGCTCCGCACCAATCGGGCATCTGTATCGTCCGAGGCTTTTTTGAATTAAATCAAATGGCGCGGCAATGAGAGCCTGCGCTTTGTTCGGGACCACGTTGATGCGGGTTCCCGCCTTGAGGCTCTTGATGCTGAGCGCACCGCCGTCCTCCAATCCTTTTATGCTGAGTTCCACATGCATCAGCCCTTTTTCGGCATTGATCACAGGATACTCGCCGTCGGGTGAGAACGCGATATCGGGCAGCGGTTCGTGCTTTTTGTAAAAGTCCATATCCGCCCAGCCGGATTCCTCGTCGGCTCCGATGATGAGCCTCACCTTTTTATTGAGCTGCACGCAATTATCGCTAAGCGCCTTGATCGCGTACAGCGCCGCAATGCACGGCCCTTTATCGTCGATTGCGCCGCGGCCGAATATTTTGCCATCCTTCTCCACACCTTGAAAAGCCGGCATCGTCCATCCTTCGCCCTCCGGCACCACATCAAGATGCGTTAAGATACCAAGCATCTCATCGCCGTAGCCGTAATCGATATACGCAAGGTGCCCAAACAGATTCACACAGTCGAGATCCATGTCTTCCGCGGTGCTTTGAATAAACATCAGCGCGTCAAATATGCCCTTGCCATATGGCATATTGGGGTGGCTTTCGCCTTTAACGCTTTCTATCTTGAGGAAGTTTTTCAGAGCTTCCAGCATCTCTTGCCTGTATGGCTCAAAGGAAAAATCAAGCATGTCTATGAGCCTCCTTCATCTATTAATATGCCCAGTTTATCGTTTTTAGCAAAAATTGATCGAGCAAAACAAATATGCCCAACACCGCCACGTAAATCGCAAAACCGTAAAGCCGCTTTTTGCTAATTAAGGCCAGCATAAATTTAATGGCATAATATCCTGATACAGCCGCGCATACCGTGCCGATGATTATCGGCAGCCAATCCACATTCACAGATATGTCTTTGAAGGTTTTCGCGCCCTGAAGCACCACTGAGCCCAAAATGGCCGGGATGGACATCAGGAATGAAAAGCTGGCCGCCTTGTGCCGGTCCACACCGGCCACCAAACCGCCTGCAATAGTTAAACCGGAGCGCGACACAGCCGGTAAAATGGACACAGCCTGTGCAACACCCATTGTCAGCGACGTGCCCAAACCAATCTCACGTTTCTTAGTAACACGCTTAGAGATAACTTCAGCCAACGCAAGCGCCAAAGCCGTGAGTAAAAACTCGTAACCAAGGTAGATTCCCGTGAATGTCTCCTCAAAAAAATCACCAAATAACAGCGAGGCCACCACGGCGGGAATCGTCGCGATAATCAGACACAGTGTCATTTTTGAGAAGAAATTCTTAAATATATCGACGACGCTTTTCCACATCACAATCACCACCGCGACGAGTGTCCCTAGGTGCAGCATCGTATCAAAAAACAGCTGCGGTTCACTGATGCCGAAAACATTTTGCAGCAGCACCAGATGCCCGCTGCTTGAAACAGGCAGAAATTCGGTTAATCCCTGTACTATACCCAGAAGGATAGATTCCAATATCGTCATAAGAATTTCCTTTCATATTTTTCGCCATGTTATTATACCAGTAAAGATATGCTTTGCATAGGGATGTTATGTAAAACCCGCTTCATCCAACGATCTTTGATGCGGCAGCGCAAAGACGCCCGCTTTGTCTTCACAGATCATCTATTCGCGGTGTTGACGAATCGTTATCATCGGGTATAAAATACTTCAATAATCGATTTTTTATACTAAGATTGAGGAGAAGGCATCATGCAACTTGAAGTTATTAAAGCGCAAAGCTTAAAACCAAAGCCGCAAGACGAATCCCAACTCGGTTTCGGGAGAATATTTACCGACCATATGCTCACCATTGAGTATAAAGCGGGCAAAGGCTGGCATGATGCCAAGATTCGCCCGTATGAAAATTTCTCGCTGTCTCCGGCATGCAGCGTGCTGCATTACAGCCAAACGATATTCGAAGGCATGAAAGCTTACCGTACGGACGACGACCGCATTAATCTGTTCCGCCCGTGGGAGAATTTTAAACGCATGAACATATCGGGCCAGCGCCTTTGCATGCCCGCGATCGACGAAGCGTTTGCGCTGGAGGCGCTCGAAGAACTGGTGCGTATCGATCAGGACTGGGTGCCGCGCACCGAAGGCACATCGCTTTATATCCGCCCCACCCTCATCGCGACCGACCCGTTCCTCGGCGTGCGCGCGGGTGAGGAGTACATCTTCTATATCATACTTTGCCCCGTGGGCGCTTACTATGCGTCAGGCCTCGCGCCCGTAGACATCTACGTGGAAGACGAGTATGTGCGCTCGGTGAAGGGCGGCACGGGCTTTGCCAAAACGGGCGGCAACTACGCGGCGAGCCTGCTCGCGGGCGACATCGCGCATAAGAAGGGCTATTCACAGGTCCTCTGGCTGGACGGCGTAGAGAAAAAGTACATCGAAGAAGTGGGTTCGATGAACATCTTCTTTAAGATTCGCGGCGAGCTTTACACCGCGCCGCTGGGCGGCAGCATACTCCCGGGCATCACGCGCGATTCGATCATGCGGCTGGCAAAGGATGTTTACGGTGTGAATGTGCGTGAAGAGCGCATTGCGATAGAAGACATCTTTAAAGAGAACGAGTCCGGCGGGCTTGAAGAGGTGTTCGGCACGGGCACGGCGGCTGTGGTGAGCCCCGTGGGCGGCATGACATGGGTAGATAAGACCATCAAAATTTCGGGCGGACAGATGGGCGAGCTGACATCGAAGCTGTATGATAAGCTTACGGGGATTCAGTACGGCAAAGAGAAGGACGAGTTCGGCTGGATCAAGACGCTTTAAGAGAAACGAACCACAAGGCCTTTGCGGCAGCGCAAGGGCCTTTTTTATTGGTGATCACTTCTTATAATTTACCAAGAGTTTCTTGACAGACGCTGTCTTTATAACTACAATATAAATTATAAGTTTTATATATAAAATGTAACACTCAACATTGAAAGAGGTTTTTATGAAAAGCTCTTTAACCAAGCCCGAATGGGCCATGATGTCGGTGCTGTGGGAGCATCCCGAATTGACCATTTCCGGCATTATCGCCGCGATGGGTGATAAAATGGATTGGAAGTACAACACCTATGTCACCTATGTAAAGCGGCTCTGTGAAAAGGGGTTCGCCGGCTTTCGTACCTATGGGCGAGATAATTTCTATTTTGCGCTGGCAGACAAAGATCAGTGCATTCTGGCCGAAAGCGAAAACATCATCGAAAAAGTCAGCGACCGTTCGATGAAATCGCTGCTGATACAAATGATAAAAGGCAGCGACCTCACGCCCAAGGATCTGACAGAGATCAAACAGCTCATCGACGAGCTAAATAAAGAAGGTGATGAGCTATGACGGCCATACCCGGTGTGCTGTTGGAAATGACCATATACTCAGCGATATTGTACGGTACCCTATTGGTTTTCAAAAAGCTGTTTCGCAAACACATTTCGGCGGCACTGAACTATGCGGTTTGGATGCTGTTGATTATCCGTCTTCTCGTTCCCGTCACCATCAACAGCGGCTTCTCTCTGATCATGCTTCCGGCACCTGCAGCGGCCATCATGCAGCAGGCCGATAACGACAGCACTGTTCATGAAAAGCCTGTCATCAATGCCGCTGACAGCCAGCAAGCCTCACCCGCTGATATGCCGGTCAATGCTCAAGTTGATGTCAAACCGTCAGATACGGAACAGATGACTGCAATAACGCCGCCCATTCAGACAATGGATTGGCAGACGGCACTGATCTTGCTTTGGGCAGCGGGCATGCTGTGCTCCTTTGTTTTCGCGGTAGTCAGCGCCAAACGGCTGAAGCGCCGAATGAAACGCAGCCGCAGAGATGTCCCTGCGTACATTCTGGACATCATAGAAGAGTGCAGGATCGATTTGCACATTAAACGCAGTATAAACGTGACGATGCACGACTGGCTCCATTCTCCCGCGCTGACGGCATCACTGCGCCCTGTGCTGCTTCTTTCAAGCAATCTGCTGACAATGGATCGTCGGCAGGTGGCATTCGGTATTCGGCATGAACTGACGCATTATAAACACCGTGACCATCTGATGATGCTGCTGCTGATTTTTCTGCGCTGTGCCCATTGGTTTAATCCGGTCGTTTGGCTTGCTTTCCCGCAGATACAAACAGACATGGAAACGTTATGTGATGCCGGTGTGACCTCCGGCTTTCAGAAAGCCGAACGGTCACTCTACATCAATACGGTGGTGGAATTAAGCCGCAGTGCGACCATGCGGTATGTACTGGGCATGGGCCAAGGCCGAAGAATGCTGGAAAAGAGGATTAAGGGCATGTTCCTAAAACCAAGAACTAAGCTGCCGGTTCGAATGGCAGCGCTGATAATGGGCCTTGTGCTGCTGTTTTCATGCTTTACCACCGCCTGCCAGCCCACCCCGGCCAAGGCCGTGGTGGTCGGCAAGGATATGCAGCAGATGCTGAATAAAGCCAAAGCCCCGCACGATACAAGCCTCTCTCTAAAAGAAAGGCTCGCCGTGCCCGATCGGTTTATCGGCAGCGCGCAGGATGTGACAGGCAAATTCAGAGCTGAGATGGACGCCGATATCGTGATTCCCGATGTGAACGATATTCCGATCGTGCGTATTGAGGCGCAGCCGTTTGATCACGGCATTGTCGAAAAGATCAAAGATTACTTCTTTGACGACGGCCCTTTCTACAACCCGGACGCTCTTTATGAAGAAACCAAGACCGAGTTAATCGATATACTCGCAAAACTCAAGGCCCGAAAAGCCGAACTGGAGGGCAAGGGCATGAAGCCGCTGCACCCTGAACTGGAGAGCGGCGAAGAAACAAATGAGCAGAGCATTCCTCAAAGCGATGATGCCAATGTGGCTGTTCAAATGTCAACATACAATATGCTGGACATGGTCAACGAAAGCATCCACTTTATCCAAAAGAAGCTGCCGACCGCTTTGGAACAGAAAAACAAAATTGAAGTGCCGGATAACTGGCAAACAGTCAGCAGGGAATCGCAATATATGTGTTTTGCACAGATAAACCCTGACGGAGGCATGCGGACACTGAGTGCCGACGATCAGAACGATTTTCTATATATCACAAACCGCAAGGACTTTGATCCAAGCTATGGTTTTTATGATACGGAAGAAAACTGGTACGTAAACAACAACCCGGATATGTTCCCCGCCGAATTTGCCGAGGCGCGAAGTCTCCCGTTTCCCTCTATGACAATGGAGCAGGCGCAGCAGACAGCAGACGATTTTCTTAAGCAAATTGGTATTGAGGGGTTCGTCTGCGAGCGCAATGAAAAGGTGATCGGCGGCTCCGGGCAAACATATGGGGACCATGTTCTCCGCGGCAAACTTTTAAAAGGCTACCGCCTGCAATATGTGCGTCAAGTCAATGGCGTTCCGCTGACATACACAAACGACGAAGCGGCAAGCGGCGAACAGGATGAACAGTCGTTTTTCTATTGGCGGTATGAAAGAATCACATTCATCATTAACGACAGCGGCATCGCGGAGCTGCAATGGACAGCACCGTATACCGTGCAAGACACCGTTGTGAGCAGCTCGGCTATGCTGCCGTTCTCCGATATTGCGGACATTTTTAATGACAAAATCACCGTCGTTAACGATTGGCTCGATATCGAAGGGTTTGATATCAACATCACAAATGTACGGCTTGGCTTTATGCGCGTGATTGAACAGAATGGCAACAAGCAGGGCTTGCTGATTCCTGTCTGGGATTTCTTCGGTACATATAAAGAATACGTCGATCGAGACGGAGAAAAGTACACGACTGAGATAAAGTGCCCAACGAGAAGCTATCTGACCATCAACGCGATTGACGGCGCGGTGATTGACCGGCAGAAGGGGTATTAAAACAGCGTCATCTGCTGAGTTTCATACCCTTTCCTCGTCAGCTTCACGATATCGTGCATCTCATACAGCAACCCGTGTTTGCCGCACTCGTCCATAAACGCGGCATTCAGCGCGGCGTTGTTTGGCGAGGTGCACGCGTAGCTGTCGCCAAACGCCAGCACATATTTCTTCTTCATACCGGGAAACAACGCGTCGAGCCGGTCGTAAAAGTAGTTGCGCTGGTTCTGCCGCAGCGTCACGCCAAAGCTATCCCAATGGTACACCCACTTTGCGCCCGCCTCCGCCGCCATGCGCACAATGCCGCGAATATTCGTCTCATCATCGTTAATAAACGGCAGCGTGGGCATCAGCAGCACGCCGCATAAAATGCCCGCATCGGTCAGGCGGCGAATCGCCTCAAACCGCTTGCTAGAGGGGGTGACATACCGCTCAAGCTTTGCGCAGAGCTTATCATCCGCTGTCGTCACCGTCACGTTCACAAACACGGGCGAATGCGCCTTGATCTTTGCGAACTGGTCAATATCCCGGCACACCAAATCGGATTTGGTCAGCACAGCGGTGCCGAAGCGGTACCGCTGTATCAGCTCGAGCGCGCCGCGCGTGAGGCCTTCGTCCTTCTCGTGCGGGTTATACGGGTCGCTCATTGCGCCGGTCATAATCACGCCCGTCTTCTTTTTCGATTCAAGATCGCGCCGTATCACAAACAGCGCGTTTTCCTTCGCGCGTACAGTGTCGAACTTATCCACACGGTAGCAATCGCTGCGGCTGTCGCAGTAAATGCAGCCATGGCAGCAGCCCTTGTAGATATTCATGTTGTAATTCGCGCCGAACCAGCCGCTGTCGGTATAGCCGGACACGATGGTTTTGGCGGGTATCAGCGGAATGCCCATGTTTTTCCTCCGGGGTTACAGGCCCCTTTATTGTAGTTAGTTTGTTTATATTGAAAAAAAGAGTCCTATTGGCGGCGCTTGCCGCGTTCTGCTTTGTATGTCTCAAACAAAAAGACTCAACACTCTTCATTGATGTATGATCTTCGTTTCCCTCGGAATTGTTTTGATCGGTTAAGCGAGGCGACTATACCCCTTCGGGGTTACAGGCCCCTTTTTTGTAGTTAGTTTGTTTATATTGAAAAAAGAGTCCTATTGGCGGCGCTTGCCGCGATCTGCTTTGTATGTCTCAAACAAAAACTCAACACTCTTCATTAATGTATGATCTTCGTATCGCTCAGAGCTAATTTGGCCGGTTAATCGGGGCGGCTATACTCCTTCGGGGTTACTGGCCCCTTTATTGTAGTTAATTTGTTTATATTGAAAAAAAGAGTCCTATTGGCGGCGCTTGCCGCGATCTGCTTTGTATGTCTCAAACAAAAAGACTTAACATTCTTCATTGATGTATGCTGTTCGTATCGCTCAGAGTAATTTGGTCAGCTAAACGAGACTACAGCTGGCTCCGGGTTTCGGTACAACAAAAATAAGCACCGCGCAGATGCTTATCGTTTGATTAGCCAAGCGCGTTCACCAGCGCGCTTTCCACCGCTTTCAGAAATGCTTTGCTCGTCGCCGTCGCGCCGGAAACCGCATCCACCTGCAAATTCTGCACAGCCAGCACCTCTTGCGTCAGCGTGTCCATCGTTTCCGGCTTGGCAAGCACCTGCGGTTTCACCACATGAATCTCGGTGATCGCATGGTCCTTCACCGTCACCTCCACCGTGTTGCCGAACCTTAAAAAGCCATAGCTGCCGGTATACGTGCCGTCGTTCACAACGGCCAAATTCACATCGCCGATTTTTGCGTTCAGCGCCGCATCCTTGCCGCCCATCACAAATACGATGAACGCAATCATCAGCACCACCAGCACGCCGACAATGATCAGCAACGCTTTAAGCCCTTTTTTCATCCCTTTTTTAGCGGGCTGTTTTGCTCGCCTTGCCGCCCTTGTTTCCTGCTCCTGTTCCACAATCAATTGTTCTTCCATATTTGTTTCCTTCATCGTTTATCTCACCGCCGTTATCTCCACAAGATTGCCGCCCGGGTCGTAAACACTCGCTTCATAGTAGCTGTCACCCGTGCGCCGCGGCTCGCCCGCAATCGCATAGCCGTCGTTTTTGAGCCTTTGCACGAGGGCATTCACCGCTTCTTCGCTTTCAAGGCCAAACGCGATGTGCGAAAAGCCCAGCGCCTGCTGCCCCGGCCCGTCGGGAATGGTGCGCATCTGCATGATTTCCAGACGTGAGCCGCCGCTGAAAGACAGAAAATACGATTCAAAAAAAACACCCTCACCGCGCGGCGAGACGTACTTTTCGTTGGCAGTGCCGCCAAAATAGCGCACATAAAACTCTTTCATTTCTTCCAGACGGTTCGTCCATATTGCGACGTGCTCAATCATATGTTTCTCCCAAACAAAAAACCTTTGGCATCTAGTTCGACACCAAAGGTGATTTCCCCTCTCTTTTTTGGTTTTTTAAGGCTCACGAATGTTGTCGATCAGCAGCGCACCGTTGTTTTGCCGCGTTTCCACGCAAAACTCGCGCGCCGCGTATAAATTCTCGCCGACCGCGTATTTCAGCGCAAACCCGCTCTGGCCGCACGCGGGCGATATGGTTTTCGTAAACGAATCGAAATCACCGAAAAACTCCTTCAAATCGGCAAACGAGAGCCCTTCGGCAAGCGACGGCGTGAGGCAGCTGATTGCGGCTTCGGGGATGTTCGCCTTCATCGCCTCCAGCAGCGATACACAAATATCATAAGGCTGCGCAGCCGGGCGCGGCCCACATGTGAACCACCCAAGCTCGGTGTGCCCCGGCGCAAGGCCGCCACCGCTTCTCACCCAGTGCGTCTTGGTCTGGCGAAATTCGCCGCTCGTCACCACCATGAAGCCGTCCGGCTCCACACCGGATTGCTCGCAAATCGTGCAGAGATCGAGATTAAACGACGGCAATATATGCGCCGCGCATATGTAATGCTGTGCGTCTGTGGTTTCACCCGACGCGTAAAGGCAGGGCATATCGCCGAATTTGGTAAATCCGATTTCCGCGCTCTTCACAAAAAACGGCAGCGGCGATACAAATTTTAAGCGGCTTGTGCCCGCATGCTCCACCACGAAGCTGGAACACGCTTCGTTGTATATAAACGCCGTATGCCTCTCACCGCTGATATAAAAATCGAAAGGCGAAATCACCCTCGGGTGCAGCTCCGTCTCCTCGTTGCGGTACACCGCATCGGGATACAGCGTTAATTCCACGATGTTGTCCGGCCACATGCAAAGCTCGATCAGCCCGTCACTCGCAAACACCGCGCCTTTCGACGCGATAGACACGCGGCGCGTATACGGCAGATACACGTAATTCGTGTCGTTCTGAAGCGGCAGCATTGTTAAAAAGAACGACGAATTTGCCGCAATCGGCTGCGTCACCGCGGCTGTGCCCGTTTCTCCGGCCGGTGCCTGGTTGATGCAGATCAGCGCGTGAATTTTTGATGTGATATATAGCAGTTTGATGGTTTTGTCGTCCATAGCTCCCCCTTTGTACCATATATATATTCAAACAATACGGCGCTGATACACAATTCTAACAGCGGTGCGGGGTGCATATGATATACAAAAGGAAAACCAGCCTACAAAAGCAGACGAAGAAGACGCGTTTGCTTTTAATTTTTTGTTAAATAACGGAATAAAACGAATGGTATAAGAGAATAATATGCATCAAAATCTATGATAAGGGGTTAGGAACATGGAAAACGAAACAGGACTGCATAGCTTTGATATTGCTCTGAGAACCGGCTGGAAAGACGATGAAAAGCTGATGCTGTGGGACGAAGTCAAAAAAGCGCAGAAGATCGGGGCGCCGCTCAAACGCGTTTTTGAAACCGTTGCATTAAAAACCGGACGCAAGCCCAACAGCGTGAGAAACTACTATTATATGAAGGTGAAGGAAACAGGAGAAATTGAACAAAAGCCCTCCTCGTTTACGCCCTTCTCTAAGGAAGAAATCTACACGCTGCTCAAAACGCTGCTCGGTGCGGGTGCCAAGGGTGAATCCGTCAGAGGCGCGAGCCTTCGGCTGGCCGATGGTGACAAAACGCTGATGCTGCGATATCAGAACAAGTATCGCAGCCTGATCAAGAACGGCCGTCCGCTTGTTGAAAAAGTGATGTCAGACATGGATGATATCGGCGAAAAATACTTTAACCCGTACGATATGCCCAAAATGACGGCACCGGCAGGCAAGGAAAGCAAATACATACCCGAAAGCGTCATCAAGGCCCTGATTGCCTGCGACGTGGATGTGAAGAGTTTCTTCAAAGGGTTGGCGAAAATGGCGGGTTTGGCTGTTATTAAGGTTCACGCCGAGGAAGAGATGGGCCAGCTGCTGCTGCAAAGCGAATCCATGAAAAAGGAAAACGCGGCGTTGCACAGCCGATTGAAGAAAGAGATCGAAAAAAGCCACAAAGCCGCATCACTTTTTGAGCAGCTGATGAACTTAAAAACGAAAACCATTGAAGCCAAAGACCTCGAGAGCCTCACGGCGCTGGGCGAATGGCTCAAGGAAGACCTGCGCGGCAGCGCGGATGCTCTGTAATTCCACTCAGGCGTCTGCGCGGGCCGCAGACGCCTGACATAGTCCTATAAAAATCGCGCTGAATTTGAATTATTTTGTCGCATTTTATCCATTTTCCGAACATTATTCAATTTCCTAAGAAATTTATTTAATTTTGTCTTGAACTGCTTTTTATTTCATTGTCAAACCAACATAGCCGTGATAATATACTAACAAATATTTCTTTTGGAGGTACTGTTCGACACAAAGCGTCATTTTTTTCAGGGTGAGGATTGGTTAACAAACAACATTCGAAAGGAGCCAAATCATGGATCGAAAAATCAAACTTCTGATCATCGAAGACAATGTACAGCTTAATGAAATGCTCACCAAGTATTTCAGCACAAAGAATGACGTAGAGGTAGTGGGGTCATGCAATAATGCGGTAGAAGCAGTCGGCTTAATTAAAGAAGTGGCGCCGGACGCCCTCATAGTCGACATGATCATGCCGGAAGCGGATGGGCTTTCTTTGCTCGAGAGGCTAAATACTTCCGAGTTTGAAACAATGCCCGCCATTATCGTTGTCTCGGCCGTTGGCAACGAGAAGCTCATCAAACTGGCCTGTGATCTGGGGGCAAAATATTATATGATAAAACCGTTTAATAAGGACATCCTTTATAAACGGATTCAGGACATGTTCGGCAACAGGGTGATTGCCACCCGCCGCACGCCGACACCCGTCCGGTCAAGAACCCTGGATGAAAAAATCACTGCTGTTTTTCTGTCGATCGGTATTCCCGCCCATATCAAAGGGTATCATTTCCTCCGCGAGGCCATTAAAATGGTCGTTAAAAATCCGGATCTGATCAACTCAATCACCAAGAAGCTGTATCCCGGCATTGCGGAGCCGTTTGAAACGAGCGCCAGCAAGGTTGAGCGCGCAATTCGTCATGCCATTGAAGTGGCCTGGTCGCGCGGGAAAATTGAGAACATCAACAACTTCATCGGGTACAACATTTACACCAACAAGGATAAGCCGACCAACGGCGAGTTTATCGCCCTGATGGCAGATAAGCTCATAATGGACAGGAGCGCTTAAAAGACAAAGAAAATCCGCACGTTTTTATCAACACAACGTGCGGTTCTTTTATTTTACGGTTTTTTAGGTGACTATCCTGTCAAAACACCGAATTTCCATAAAGAGAGTATTCTTGTACCCAAGGGAAATACAACGCAAATCGCGGCAAGCGCCGCCAAAAGGACTCTTTTCTAATTTCAATAAGCGCTCTCACAATTCGCAAAATATAAATTAGAGATTCCTGTATCCCGAAGGGATATACTGTGTTTTTCAATGCATACAAAAACTTAATAATGCATCGCGGCAAACGCCGCCAAAAGGACTCTTTTTTTAATGTTTATGAGCGTTTCTGAATTAACAAATTCAAAAAAGAGATTCCTGTACCCCGGCGGGGTATAATGTGTCATTTGAAACGACATACCCCATTCGGAACGACACAGGGGTCGTTCCCTACTTTCTTGTTACACCAGCTTAAAAAAGCCGCAGATGGCTGTGGAAACGCCCGTCCCATTGACTATTATGCCTTTTGCGGATAGAATAAAGACACTTGCAATAGAGGGGTTGGGGCAATTTTTCACTAAAAGGCGGTATGCATATGCATCAATCTGTCAATGTGGCCTCTAATGCAAAAATGATCGAGGTGTTAAAGGCTGAGTTTATCGGCGAATCGGCCGATGTTCTGAGAGCCTCGCTGTCTCCCGGCGGACGGGGGGAACTTAAAGACGCTCTGGGGGGCGCGGTGCTGCTCGCCTATGTGCTCGCCCGCCGCTGTGGCATATCCTTCAGCGAGCTCGATGAGGATGTTGTCAGCAAAGCCGATTTGGGCATCACCGGCGGACACACACTGGAAACAGGCTACGGTGATCTGTCCCTCGTAAAAAAACATTTTGAAGGCGGTAATTCAAGGGGATTTGGACAGGATAAAAAAAGACGGTTATAGCGCCGCGGCGGCTGTGTTTTTTCTCGCCGCTGTTTTGATATTGATGTCGATGTATTTGCCGATAGTCGCGGTGGCAGCCGTTTTCGTGCTGGCTTACGCGGTGGCCATGTGGGGCCCGGTTGGCATTGTAATCACGGTTTTGAGCTTTGCGGCAGGCTGCCTGCTCGATGTAAAGCTCACGGCATTTTTAGCGGCTTCCTTTATCCCAACGGCTTTGGCGGCAGGTTTAACCGTTAAGAAGCAGCTGCGTATGCGCAGCGGCATACAGATTACCGCGGGGGCCGCGCTGATTGGACTCTCGGCGGCGCTCGTCGTGCTGTGGCTGTTTACCGGCCTTGGCCCGATCGATTATATTGTGAGCCGTTTCGGGATTTTCCTTGGCACGCTTGGCGACGGGTCGGTGAAGCTGCTGTATCAGTCCGTCCGGCTAATTGATTTATTAACAGGTGCCGTTTCGCAATCAGCGCTTTATGCTGCATCCGCTTCCGAAGCCATTGTGTTCATGCAGGACACATTGCGCGAAGCGCTGAATTATTTCCTCGTCGGCGGAATGCTCTGCTTTACGCTGCTGATGGGCTTGCTGGGTTTTGTGATCACACGCGCGTTCGTCAAGAAAAAACGCAGCGTCGTCGCCATTGCATCGTTTGACACATGGTCGCTGCCGCCAAAATTCTGGCTGGCCTACCTGCTTTCCTATCTGTTTGCGGTTGCCGGTGTCAGCGCCGATTGGCCGTCTTTTGAAGTTGTCGCGCAAACAATTGCGGACGTTTACGGGTTTGTGTTAACCGTTCAGGCGTTGAGCCTGCTCGATTATTTTTATAAGAAGAAGAAAATGGCCACAGCGGTACGGGTGCTGCTGCACGTGGTGATAACGCTGTTTTTGGGCTTTGTTCTCGTTTGGGTGGGTCTGTTTGAAAACATGGCAAGCTTGCGCAAAAGGATGGACACTCAAGGCGGTACCGTGTTATGAAAAACAAAATTCGTTTTTTTACAATCGACTTTCTTTGGCTGATGCTGGCGCTTGGCTTTGCCTGTGTGTTCGCTTTTCTGCACAGTTTCGTGCTGGGTGCCCTCACCGCTGCGGGCAGCCTTGTGGCGGCCGCCGCCTATTTGTACTTTGTCGTTTACCGCAAAGTGCAGTGGCAGCGTCTTGTCATCAAAATTTTGTTTGATCAGGAAGAACTGCCGACATATTTAAACACGATGGCCATTCCCACCGTATTGACATCTCTTACCGGCCATATTAAATGGGCCAATCTCGCGTTTCGCAGCATCACAGGTTTTGGCGCTCTTCGCAATCTGAATAAGATGATTGCGGGCATCAGCGTTCCCGATAAGGATAAAAAAATACTGATCGACGGCAAACCGTATAAAAAAGAGCTGGCCACCGTTCGGCTCGGCCGCCAGGAATACCTGCTGCACCGCCTTGTTGACATTGAAAATACCGTGGAAGCCAAAAAGCTCTATCAAAGCTTTCTGCCTGTTGTGTGCCAGATACTGATTGATAACTATGAAGAGCTGTCAGCCAAGCTGTCGCAGTCGGAGCTTTCCGAAGTGGTGGCATCGGTCGAGCGGCGACTGTCGACGCTGGCCGAAAATCTCTCGGCTCATTTCCAGCGCACGGACCGCGGGCGGTATGTGTGTATATTTGAACGACGCTTTTTATCAACACTGCGCGCGAGTAAATTCTCGATTCTCGACGATGTCCGCCAAATTAGTCTTAACATGTCTCCCACGCTTTCCATTGCTCTGGGCGTGGGCGAATCGCCGGAGCAATCGGGCGAGTATGCGGGCAAGGCGATGGACCTGGCTCTGGGGCGCGGCGGCGACCAAGCCGTGATTAAGCAAGGCGATCATTTCGTGTTTTTCGGCGGCACCGCAAAAACGGGCTTCCGGCGCAGCAAGGTAAAAGCCCGTATGATCAGCCACGCGCTGCGCAACCTGATGGAACAGTGCAGCGATGTGTATGTGATGGGGCATGAAGGACCGGATCTTGACTGCATGGGTGCGGCGCTCGGCATATGCGCCTGCGCGCGCCATGTGAACAAGAAGGCGTACATCGTGATGGACAACCCGAATCCGTCCATCGACCTGCTGCTCGACAAGCTCAAAACCATCGATGTTTACGCATCGGCACTGGTGACTGGGCAGGATGCGGCCATGCGCATCAGTGCCACGAGCATGCTTGTGATTGTGGACACACAGCTTGCCGCGTTTACCATTTCGCCGGGGCTGCTGGAAATGGCGGATACCGTGGTGGTTATTGACCATCACATACGCGGCACCTCCACGATTGACAAAGCCACGCTGTATTACCACGATCCGTACGCATCGTCGGCTTGTGAGCTTGTAACAGAAATGATGCAGTACTTCGATGACGATTTGAAACCGCTGCCCATTGATCTGGAAGCGCTGCTGTGCGGCATCACGCTGGATACCAAAGGGTACACGTTTAACACGGGCGTGCGTACGTTTGAAGCGGCCTCGTACCTTCGCCGTCAAGGTGCTGACACCACCGTAACCAGGCTGTTGGTGCAGGACGACCTGAAAACGTACACAGCCAAGACGGATATTGTGCGCAAAGCGGAGATCATTGAAAACGGGTTTGCGGTGGCGGCCTGTCCCGAAGGTATCGACAAGGCGTCGTTGATCGCGGCGCAGGCGGCCGATTCGCTGCTAACCATTCGCGGTGTCAAAGCCTCGTTTGTGCTCAGCCACGTGGAAGGCAATGTGCTGATCAGCGGCCGGTCTCTCGGAGATGTGAATGTGCAGCTGATTCTCGAAAGCCTCGGCGGCGGCGGCCACGCCACCATTGCTGCGGTGAAGCTGGAAAATACGGATATGGATACAGCCATCAAACGGCTCAAAATGGCGATCAATAAATATGTGAAAGAGGTAAAATAACATGAAGGTTATACTGATTAAAGACATAAAAGGCACCGGATTTGCCGGAGATATTATCAACGTGAGCGATGGCTACGCGAGAAACTTTCTTTTTCCGAAAGGCCTTGCGAAGGAGGCCTCGGCACAGAACTTAAACATTGCCAAGCAGCAGCAGCAGGCCAACGAAAAACGCCGCATGCTCGAGCGTCTCTCTGCCGAAGAAGCGGCCAAGCGGCTGAATGGCTTAAAAGTTATTGTGAAAGCCAAGTGCGGTGAAAACGGCCGTCTGTTCGGATCGATCACATCCAAAGAAATTTCCGATGCGATACTTGATCAGCACGGCATCGAGATTGAAAAGAAGCGCATTGTGATGGACGATCATATCAAGGACCTTGGAGAGACCAAGCTGATGATCAAGGTGTTCTCGGGCATTTCCGCCGACATTATTGTCAGCGTTGAAGCGGCAGAATAGCACGCCTGAGGGGTTTCGCCCCCGCATTGTTTTTTGCGACAAGGATCAATAAACATTTGATTGACGTCATGGTACAATATCGCACCATGATAACAGCATGCGACACCCGGCTGTAAGACCGTTGACTCGATTAGCGGTTTTTATGACGGATATACAGAGCGGAGGGTTAGCCTCCTCGTAAGATTGATATGATTTCGTGAGGAGTAAGATGGAGCAGGTTGAAACGGCGGGCTATGTGCCGCCAAACAATCAGGAAGCGGAACGCAGTGTTCTCGGGAGCATGTTTTTAGACTCGAGGGCTGTTTTCACTGCCATTGAACGGCTCCATGCAACCGATTTTTATTCACACCGCCATCAGCAGATATTTGACGCGATGTGCGAACTGTGCGAAACGGGAACGCCGATTGACACCATTACCGTGGTGGACAGGCTGGAACGCAAGGGCCAGCTTAATGGCGCGGACGACACACTCTACATCGCGGACCTTTCGGGCAGTGTGCCAAGCGCTTCGAGCGTCGGCTACTACATCGACATTGTTGAGCAAAAAGCGGTGCTGCGCGCGCTCATCGCGGCCGGGCAGACGATTATACAGGATGCCACGGGTTCAGAAGAAGAAGTGGCGGATATCGTCAACCGCGCGGGCGATTTGATCTACAAAATCGCGGTAAAGCGCGAGCGCGATTCGCTGACGCATATCAAGCAGGCGCTGCTTGAAGGGTATACGTCCATCAGCGAATCGATGAACAGCAAAACAGGCATTATCGGCATTCCCACCGGCTTTAAACAGCTGGACAAGATGCTTTCCGGCCTGCAGAAATCGCAGCTCATCGTGGTGGCAGGGCGCCCCGGCATGGGCAAAACGAGCTTCGCGATCAACATTGCGCAGCACGCCGCGGTAGAGCTGGATGTGCCGGTGGCCATCTTTTCTCTGGAAATGTCGCGCGAGCAGCTCGCCATGCGCATGATGTGCAGCGAAGCGCTGGTAGACAGCCAAAAAACACGCGTGGGCGGCTTAACACCGGATGATTACGACAGGCTGGCCGATGCCGTGGACGTGCTGGCCAAGGCGCCGATTTATATTGACGATTCACCCATGATAACGGTGATGGAGATGCTCGCCAAGGCACGGCGGCTTAAAAAGGAAAAAGACCTCGGGCTGATCGTGATTGACTATCTGCAGTTGATGTCCGGCAAGGATCGGCGTGAAAACCGCCAGCAGGAAATATCGAACATGACACGCAGCCTTAAGATAATGGCCAAAGAGGTGGGCTTGCCGGTCATACTGCTCTCGCAGCTGAGCCGTGCCAGCGAAAAGCGCGATTCCAAGCGCCCGCTGCTTTCCGACCTTCGCGAATCGGGCAGTATCGAGCAGGATGCCGACGTGGTTATCTTCCTGCATCGCGAAAATTATTACAACAAAGAGGCGGACAACGTCTCACAGATTATCATTGCGAAGCAAAGAAGCGGGCCCACCGGCGAAGTTAACGTCGGGTGGCGCGGCGACCAGACGCGCTTTGCGGAGCTGTCGAATCAAACAGAAGCGGCACCGTTTTAGTACCGCAAAACAGCGCATTTTCACACCGGCTAAAGGGCCGGTTTTTTAATAGGCTCTTTTCGTATAAATTGTCGATGAGGATAAAGACATCGAAGGGTAATTAATTATCCTAATTAGCCTCAGAAAGGCCATCTGTTATTCGGGCGCCCTTTCTAAATAGGTAAAATCAACAAAACTTACGAAAACAGCCAACAAAAAAATCTCGGGCAAATCATTTTCCTTCACCGCGACGTTTCTGTTCTTCTCTTTCCTCCATAAGTTCGTCATATTTTTGCGCCTTACGCAAAACCTCTGCTCTGGCCCTAAATCCAATAATCGCAAGAGTCATGCATATTACAAAAATAAACACTGTAGCAATGATAATTGCTGTGTCGCTCATGTTCTCCGAGATAGTTTTACTTACCAAAGAAAGATTCACGCAATTTTGCGTTTGTATTTGGGGGGCCATCAAGGCGGTTTGGGGATATACGCAGAAAACCAACATCATTAGGAACAAAGAAGATGTTTTTTTCATGACTACTCCTTTTTGATATTTCAGAATAGAGAACAATACTTTTCTTATTCACTTTAAACGCCGAAATGGTAATGACGGCAGAGAGTCACCGAATGTTCGGTGGCTTTTTTATTTATGCTATATCAATAATCTTTACGAAAACAGCCTTTAATTAATCGTAAAATCGGGATTCGTCAAGCTTTCGTAGTATCCCGCTACCGGATGATAATCCTCAATCGGATTGTCGTTTAAATAGAGTTCTCTTAAGTTTGTTAATGTGGATAGTGCACTGATATCGCGAATTTGATTGTCTCTTAGCGATAAACTCATCAGTGACCGCATGCCCGACAACGGACTTAAATCGCTGATCTTGTTGCCATTCAGCGTTAGGCTCGTCAGGTATTTGAGCCCCGACAAGCCCGATACATCGGCTATTTGGTTGTTGCTCAGTCCAAGTGCCGATATTTTAAGCCCGGTCAGCGCATTGATATCGCCAATACAGTTATCACTCAAATCGAGATACTTCAAGTCCGCATGGCCGGATAAGGCGCTACAGTCGCCGATTTTGTTTTTGTTCAGGTATAGGCTTTCCAAATGGCTCATTCCGGCCAGCGCCCCGATATCACTGATCTGATTATCCGTCAGATCAAGGCAGAACAAATTCTCCGAATCCACCAGCGCGTCGATATCGCTGATCTGGTTTGCCCCAAGATATAGCTCCTTCAGCTTTACGTGGTTTGAGAGTGCACTGATATCGCTGACCTGATTGGCATCTAAGTATAGCTGCTCCAGCCCTTTGAGATTTGCTAGCGCGCTTAAGTCGCCCACCTGATTGTTGCTGAGCCACAGCTGCTTTAATTGCGTCAGCGCCGCCAACGCGCTGATATCGTCAATCCGGTTCCAATCCAAAGTCAAACTTTCGACATTCTTAAAATAAGCCAGCGCTTTGACGCTGCGAATGTCTTTATTGCTCAAGCTTAGCTGTGAGACGCTTTGTGCATCTTGCGTTGTCAGCGCACGGTCTTGAATGCCGAGCTGCTCTCTCACGGCAGCTTCCAGATTGGCATCGTCAAAAACAATGGCCTCAGCCGTGGCAAGCGCCGGAGAGGGGCCTTTCGGTTCGTTGGAGGGGGCGATTTCATGAAACGGGCAAATCGCAGCCGCCGACACCGCAATCAAAACAGCAATGGCTGAAATAACCCATACAAATCGATTTCGTACCTTCTGGTTTTTCTCCGATGTTTTTTCTGACATCACATTTTAAAAATCCTTAAACGTCAAATTGCCTGCGATATCGTTAAGAACGCTGTAATCCTCCGATTTGTTGCTGGTTAAATACAAGTTTTCAAGGTGCGTCAGTTTTGAGATCGGGGCAAAATCACTGATTTGGTTGTGGTCCAGCTCGAGCCATTCGATCTTTGTCAATTCTGAAAGCACACGGATATCCGTGATTTCATTTTGACTCAAGCCGAGCCACGTGAGCTTTGTCAAGCCCGCGAGAGCGCTTAAATCGCCGATATGGTTGGAGTTGAGCACCAACGCCTCAAGATCGGTCATCCCCTTAATGGCGCTTATATCACTGATATCATTATCACCTAAATCAAGCGATGTCATTTCGCTCATCCCCATCAGAGCACTGATATCTTGAATGCTGTTGGCTGACAGTTGCAGATACGTGAGGCTATCAAGCCCCGACAAAACGCTTATAT
>JAEZIW010000018.1 GCA_023436525.1 Bacillota bacterium
TGCCGCAATGCGCTTTTGAGTTTTTGTATATTTCAATCGTCACCCGGTATACCCTTCGGGGTATAGGAATCCTTCTTCTATTTTTGTGAATTATGGGGATACCTCGCTTATGAATATTGAAAATTAAGAAGCCCTGTATGCGGCGCTTGCCGCGATAAGCGTAGTGACGGTCAGCACAGTGTTTAAAAATCTCCGAAGATTTATAAGAAGCAAAAAAAGAACCCTGTTGGCGGCGCTTGCCGCGATGCGCACTTGAGTTATTGTAACTTTTTCAAATGTGCTAAACCATAGGAAATTAAAAAACGCGCAGGCCGTTTTTGTTCGCCGCGCGTTGTATCATCACCCTTATTATGCCGTTCCTCAATCCAAACCGAAATTGAAATCGTCAACCTCGTTCATTTTCTCGCGATGTATATCCGCGCCGACCGACCGGAGCTTACCCTCTATATGGTCATAGCCCCTGTCGATATACTGAACACCCGTAATCTCAGTCTGTCCGTCGGCCATCAGCCCCGCAACAATCAGCGCCGCACCGGCTCTCAGGTCAGTCGCGCGCACCGGCGCACCCGTCAGGCGCTCCACACCCTCCACCACGCACACACGTCCGTCAATCGATACATTGGCTCCCATGCGCCTGATTTCATTGATATGCTTAAAACGCGATTCAAATATGCTTTCTACAATAATACTGGCTCCTTCAGCCGTGCTTAACAGCACCGTTGCCGGCTGCTGCAGGTCAGTCGGAAACCCAGGATACGGCAGCGTTTTGATATTAACGTGCTTGGGCTTGCGCGTGCATGACACACGCAGTGTATCGTCCCCTTCTTCCACCGAAATGCCCATCTCAATAAGTTTGGCTGTCAGTGCTTCCATATGCGTCGGGATCACATTGGTGATGGTTAAGTCTCCGCGCGTCGCCGCCGCCGCAATCATCAGCGTGCCGGTCTCTATCTGATCGGGAATAATTGAATAATTGCAGCCATGAAGCTTTTCCACGCCCGTGATGCGCACGATGTCCGTACCTGCGCCCTTCACCTTGGCCCCCATGCAGTTTAAAAAGTTGGCCACGTCCACCACGTGCGGCTCTTTGGCCGCATTGACAATCGTCGTCTTTCCCTTGGCCATCACCGCGGCAAGCATCACGTTAATCGTTGCGCCAACCGATACTACGTCCAGATAAATATCCGTTCCGACCAAGCCGTTTGGAGCCGTGGCTTTGAGCATACCGTATTCTGTTTTAACAATGGCACCAAGTGCCTCCATCCCCTTGATATGCTGGTCAATGGGCCTTAGACCAATCGCGCAGCCGCCCGGCAGCGCCACCTCGGCCTTACCGAAACGCCCAAGCAGCGCACCCATAAAATAATAAGAAGCGCGCATCATTTTCACCGCGTTGTTATCAATCACGTGTTTGCTGATGCCGCTCGTATCAATCGATATTTTTGTCTTTTCCAGCGACGTGGAGGCCCCCATCCAACGCAAAAGATGGTCGAGCAGACGGACGTCGTCGATGTTGGGAAGATTGTCAATCTCAAACTTGCCTTCGCAGAGTATCGTTGTGGGGAGAATGGCGACGGCTGCGTTTTTCGCCCCGCTCACGCTGATTGTCCCTTGAAGCGGTTTCCCGCCTTTGATCACAAGCTTTTCCTTCATCCTGTCAAAGCGCTAAAAATAAGCGCAATCCTCCATTATGTTGATGATTAACTCAGTCAGTATAACAGGTTATCCCTTGTGTATCAATATAAAAAAAATGGCGCAGCGGCAGGCGATTGCAACGCATGTATTCACCAACAAATATGAATGGATTCTGTATTATCAGATTTGGCGAACCAGACGATATGTGCTATAATACACGTAATTAATAGATATAGGGAGACAACCATAGTGTATAAGATTCTAAAGAAAGAGGCCTTGAGTGAACAGGTGAAGCTCATGGTCATTGACGCACCGCTGGTGGCCAGAAAGGCGCAGCCCGGCCAATTCATCATACTGCGCATAAACGAGCAAGGTGAACGTATTCCGCTGACCATCGCTGATTTTGATGCGGAGGCGGGAACCGTAACGATTATTTTTCAGGAAGTCGGCAAAACGACGATTCATCTTGGCACGCTGAATGAAGGAGACAGCCTCCTTGATTTTGTCGGCCCCTTAGGCAAACCGTCCCATTTCGAGAGCGGTATAAAAAAGGCGGCTGTGATTGGCGGCGGGCTTGGTACAGCTATCGCTTATCCGCAGGCCAAAAAGCTGCATTCTCTGGGTGTCAGCGTCACAAGCATTACCGGCTTTCGTACAAAGGATTTGATACTGCTCGAAAAAGAGATTGGCGCGGTATCCGACAAACTGCTGGTGATGACGGACGACGGCAGCAACGGACACAAGGGCTTTGTGACCGATGCGCTCAAAAGCGAAATCGAAGCGGGCGAAAAGTTTGATCTTGTCATCGCCATCGGCCCGCTGATTATGATGAAGTTTGTCTCGAAGCTGACCAAGGAATACGGCATCAATACGATTGTCAGCATGAACCCGATAATGATTGACGGCACCGGCATGTGCGGCGGCTGCCGCGTTACGGTGGGCGGCAGAACACAATTTGCCTGTGTGGACGGGCCGGATTTTGACGGCCACGAAGTGGATTTCGACGAAGCGATACGGCGATCGGCTATGTATAAATTGCAGCAGGAAGATTCCTGCAACCTGTTCAGGGAGGTGAAGTAAATGGCCAAACGTAATATGGAACCGAAGAAAACACCGATGCCGGAACAGGATCCAAAAGTTCGGGCAACCAACTTTGGCGAGGTTGCACTTGGGTATACCGAGGAAATGGCAAAGAATGAAGCTGAGCGCTGCCTGCAGTGCAAAAATCAGCCGTGCGTTGCAGGGTGCCCCGTGAACGTGCAGATACCTGATTTTATCGGCCTGATAGCGCAGGGGCAGTATATCGATGCGTACAACAAGATTCGCGAGACCAACGGCCTGCCCGCCATTTGCGGCCGCGTTTGCCCGCAGGAAACACAGTGCGAAGAGCGCTGCGTACGCGGTATCAAGGGAGAGCCGGTCGGCATCGGCCGTCTCGAGCGCTTTGCCGCAGACTTCGCGATTAACAAAGGCGTACCCGCTCCCACCTGCGGATTTCCAAACGGCAAGAAAGCCGCCGTTATCGGCTCCGGCCCGGCCGGGCTTACCTGTGCGGCAGACCTTGCGAAAAACGGCGTGGACGTCACCGTATTCGAGGCGTTCCATACATCAGGCGGCGTGCTCGTTTACGGCATCCCCGAATTCCGTCTGCCGAAGGATTTGGTTAAAAAAGAGATTGATGCGCTCGTCTGCATGGGCGTGAAAATTGAAACCAATATGGTGATGGGCCGTGTGCTGACGATTGATGACCTTAAAGAGATGGGTTTTGATACGATATTCATTGGCACCGGCGCGGGCCTGCCGAGCTTCATGAAAATACCGGGCGAGAGCCTGAATGGTGTCTATTCCGCCAACGAATTTTTAACGCGCATTAACCTGATGAAGGGCTACAAATTCCCTGATTTTGATACACCGGTGGTGCGCCACAAAAAGCTTGCCGTGGTCGGCGGCGGCAACGTCGCGATGGACGCGGCGCGCTGCGCGAAACGCCTCGGCGCGGAGGAAGTGTATGTTGTTTACCGGCGCAGTGAAGCCGAGATGCCTGCGCGAATTGAAGAGATTCATCACGCCAAGGAAGAGGGTATTATATTCCACTTCCTCGTGAACCCCACCGAAATTCTCGGCACGGAAGACGGCTATGTACGCGGCATGACGCTGCAGAAAATGACGCTCGGCGAGCCGGACAGCTCGGGACGCCGCCGGCCGGTGCCCGTGGAGGGCAGTGAATTTGAGATCGAGCTGGATGCGGCGGTTATTGCCATCGGTCAATCGCCAAATCCGCTGATGCGCGAAACCACGCCCGGTTTGGCCACACAGAAGTGGGGCGGCATCATTGTGGATGAAGAGACGGGCGCAACGTCGATAGAGGGCGTGTATGCGGGCGGCGATGCCGTTTCAGGCGCTGCCACCGTTATCCTCGCGATGGGTGCCGGTAAAGCCGCCGCAAAGGCAATGCTGGAGTACATGAACAAATAACCTCTTTACTGAGGACGGTAGCTTAAATTTTTAAAGCTGCTGACAAAACTACAATATGTCATTTCGAGTGAGCGATAGCGAATCGACTACGTGGTGGGCTGAAATCCCATGTACAAAGCATTTTGCCATGGGATGCTTTCCACTTCATAGTCACGTCGCTCCGCTCCTCAACATGATAGTATGAATAGGGCATGGGAAATCAATTCTCGCCCTTTTTTTATATCACACGCTTTCTTTCTAACTCTTTCTGGTATATAATAGATATTAAGAAATGTGTTGGTTTTGGAGATTGTTATGGTTGAGTTTGATTTCTTACAGGTCGCAATACACGGACTCAATATTCTTCTTTGGGGTGGCTTCTTATTGATTTGCATCATGGCATACCGTTACTTTTCTAAAAAACTGAGTACGCGCCGTCGCTCCAACTGACTTGAGTCATTCAGATGCTCTGACAAGGGCCGGATATTGCGTGATATCCGGCTTTTTTATTTCCGGCTTAAACATTTAGATAAACTTCTAAATATCTATTGACATACGAGCAGACCAGATTTATCATTACATTTAGATAATCTTCTAAATGTTAAGGAGTCAGGGTTGAGTATACAAGAGACACTCAAAGCGATGTCCGACAAAACACGGCGCGACATATTATCGATGCTGAAAGCATCAAGGCTGTCTGCGGGTGAAATTGTTGAGCGCTTTGATATGACCGGTGCAACCATATCGCATCACCTCTCCATACTTAAGGACGCAGGGCTTGTCCGCAGCGTCCGCGAAGGCAAAAATATCTACTATGAACTTAATCTGTCGGTGATGGAAGAGCTCATGGTTTGGATACAAGATTTAAAGGAGACCTCTCATGAATAAAAACTATATCAATCTGAAAATCTGGGTAATCCCTGTCATCAGTCTGATCATCGCGGCCATCAGTCTGCTGTTTCTGCCCGACCAGATTCCCATACGTTGGGATAACGCGGGTAATGCGCAAATGACCAGCCGATACACCATACTGTTGATCCCCGCGATCGGAGCGGCTGTGCTTCTTTTCGGGCATATTGTCCCGGTGATCGACCCTAAAAGAGAAGCCTATGGCCAGATGACAAGAGAGTATACGATCATCCACCTTCTCGTCATGATGCTGCTGTTGGCGGTGGAGCTGTTTGTGATTGCCGTGAGCATGGGAGCCGATATTAATCCGATGATGTTTGGTTATATCGTCGTGGGGGTACTCCTTGCGGCTATCGGCAACTATCTGCCCAAGCTGCCGCAAACATACCTGACAGGTATCAAGTCTATTTGGGGCTATCACAGCGAAGCGGTTTGGACGAAAATACACCGCATGGCCGGAAAACTGTGGTTTATCGGCGGTCTCGTGCTCATTGGGCTTGCGTTCCTGCCGATGTCGTTCCCGGTCAATCTGGTGGTGATTGCCGTTTTGGTGATTGCGCCGCGTCTTTATGGTATGGCGGTGAGCATCCGCATGAGAAAGGGTTCGGAGACGACTAATCATTAAGACAAGAACGGTTTGAGGCTGTTCTGCAAAGCCATATCCGGCAAACCGGCAAGAGCTTTATGCAAGCTTACGTTCAGAAAAAAATTAATCCTCGGTTCATTAAGGCTTCCCCCTTCGAGGGGAAGCTGTCGCCGACAGGCGACTGATGAAGTGTTCGTCACACAAAGAAAAAGACCTCGGTCGGTGCATAGCCGTCCGAGGTCTTGTTGTTTATTGCTTTATCCGATCGTGAGATAGAAGAAGTGTCCGCTTCTTGACCCCACCACGATGGTGTTGCCAAACACCACAGGTGTGGCTTCAAAGCTGTTGGGCTCTTCGGTTCCCTTTTGTGTGCTCACATTCAGCGTATCCGCCACGGTTCCCGCCGTCGCATCCGCTTTAATCAGCTTAATATCGCCCTTATACATGCACTGCACAATGTAGCACTGTCCGTCCGCCGTATATACAGGCACCGGCGACGACGGTGTCCATCCGGAATTCTCCAGATCAACCTGCCAAACCACATTGCCTGTCTCTTTGTCGAGCGCGACCATCAGTGCGGTTTTCTCTCCGTTTTCTTTGATTGCATTGGATACCGTATAAATGATCAGCCCCTCAATCGAGGTGCCGGGCTTTCCGAGTATCGGCGAAGCGAGTATGCCGCCGTCCACACTGCCGTCTACGGCGGTGTACACATCAAAACTGGCTGTCCATAGAATCTCGCCTGTCAGTCCGTCGATCTTGCGCGCATGGCACGGGCCTTTTGCTTCTTTCGCGTTCACAACCGTATCATCAAATTCGCAGCCGGTGTAAAGGTTGAAAGCCTGCTTGGCAATATCCTCTTCGAGCAACATCGATACATCGCTGTCGTTTTCAAGGTCGTTTGCGTACACAAGCTTCATCGTGTTTAAATCCACACACTGCAGCATACCGATGTTGTCCGTGAAGAATATGAAATTCCGCCAAGCCGCCGCCGAGTTCTCCATACCGTATATTTTTGAGCTTGCGTTGCGGTTTGAGTCGTAGGCGTATTTCACCATCGGCCCGGGTTTCATCGAGAGCGTGCCTGCGGCTTCGTCGTACGCCGTGTTCAGCTTCACGGTATACAATACGCCGTTTTCGCCCGGCTCAATCAGCGTGTCCGTCGCCGCATCGATCAGCGGGCTCGCATCGTACGCCTGCCAGTTGCGAAGAGCCGCCGGGTCTTTTTGCGAGGCGCCAAAGTTATACAGCTCCTTGCCGTCTATCAGGCTAAATATTCTAAAGTACATGTCGTTGCATTCCGTGGTGCTGCCCGCCGGGTTCAGCCCCTGGCCAACATAGATTATCGGGTAGCCGCGCGGGTCGAGGCTCGCCGTTCCTTTGGTGGGTGCGCCGATCTTGATGGGTTCACGTGTTTTCGCGCCTGTTGACAGCTCCATAAAATAGATGTTGCCGTCTACCGACGGGATGATGACCTCGGTGAAG
>JAEZIW010000034.1 GCA_023436525.1 Bacillota bacterium
TAATCGTCCGGTTGCCGGGTTTCACAGGGCCCGTCCCTCCACCACTCTTGATAAGGGTTTCTTATTTGTAAAAAGATCATACCATATTCGCATAGAATATGCAAATCGTTTCTAATAATTATTCGGCTAGATAAAATTTATTTGGTTTCTGTAAGCAGCTCCGTTTCCGTGTCTACTTTCAGCTTCTGGCCCATTTTATCCAACAGCCACGCAATCAAGAACCCACCGGCGGCAGCGCCTGCGCAGGAAGCGATTTCAACGAATGAACCGGTGTATTGAATCGTCTCTGCCTGATTTGTGGGTACAACGGTCATAATCGTGGAAGCCACCACAAAGCCCATCACAACGTGGAACATAACCGGATAATGCTTATTAAACAGATGGTTGATCCCCCTTGCGGATGCCAGCACCAGCAACACCACACCGATGCCGAGCGGTATGAGCACGCTCATGTCGAAATTGGCGATGCCCGCATTCATCGGTTCATAAAGCCCGAAAAATATCAGCAGCGAGGATGAACTGAGGCCCGGCGCGATAAGGCTGATACCCCACATCAGGCCGCAAACGAAGAACCACCACATATTCGGCTGTATGTTAAGCGCGGCGGAATTACCGAGGAAGATCAGCAAACCCAACACCACGACAAAGCTGATAACGAAAGAAATCACTGCCGATTTGGGGCGCCCCTGCTTGCCGGCTTCCTTATAAAGCGACGGCCCCATGCCCGCGATCAACCCGAAAAACAACCAAATGGTCATGCTGGAGGAAACGGAAAAGAGCCATTCCACGAGACGTGCGAGCCCAAAAAAGCCAAATACAAATCCAATCAATACGGGCAGCAGCAGCCATACATGTTTTTTAAACGCGCGAAACGGATGCGCAATGAGCTCCATCATCGGCTGATAAATGCCGAATATCACACACAGCACACCGCCGCTGATGCCCGGCAGAATTGCGCTTCCGCCAATCAGCGCACCCTGCACCACGCGCAGCAGCCACCGCAGCACGGTTAAGCGTGAAACTTTTTCTTTTTGTTCATTGATCACGGTTGATACCCCTCAATCTTAAATCAGACTATGCTTAATGGCCAATTCATTGGCCGACATTTTCAAATAAGCAACGATGTCGAAAATAACCTATAAAGAAGATTCTATAATACGCGTTATTGTTTTGGCAATAAAATTCCTGTTAAATCTTATTATTTCTTTTTCGGCGGAGACATGAAACGCGATTTTTAGCTGCCTAAGCCGGGCAGTCGCGCTCCGTGATGATCCCTATTGGGCTGATGCCGACGCAGTTCAGCGGCCCGGTACTTTTTAATGATAAGAGCCTTTAGCACGAAAAAGGGCTGCTTTAAGCTGTTCTGCCAAAGCAACCCGAATACGCATTCAACGATGATAACGGCTCAGAAACCGTCAGAAAATATTTGTTATTTGGAGGAGGGCAGCGAGAGCTGCACCACCGGCTGTTCGGCCGCTTTTTCGTAATTGTTGTCAGTCACTTCAAACACAAGGCCCACCTGCACATACGCGTTGTCTACCTTTTCGTAAGACAGGCATTTTAAATCGTAGGTGACATCGGCCAGCGTGGCTGTGGTGCCTTTAAAGAAATAATCCTCCGCGGCATCAAGGTCAAGCGTGGTTCCTTCGGCGGGTTTTAAATATATCACCAGCAGTGTGTTGCCCTGCGCTGCGGTGACATCGTCGATGCTCGCCATAAACTTCTGCGAATAATCAAACGAACCGATTTCCGTGACAATCGGGTCTGGCTTGGCGCATGCCGTTACGAGAAGAACCAGACAGACGATCAATATAACTAAATTGGCCTTTTTATATGCTCTCATTACAGGTTTCCTTTGTATTTCTTTGGCCCCGAAAAGGGGAAGGTACGCATTTCCTTGTCAATTATATATCAGCGGGGCGGTCCGCGCAAGAATTTTCGGACTTTTGAATTGTTATTTGCATTCGCTTATGCCATAATTTTTGCATGGAGCTGAACAAACAAGCGCTGAGAGAATACGCAACAACGCTCGGGTTTGCCGATGTCCGGTTTGCGCGCGCTGATGATATGCGGGAAATAGCAGGACGGCAGCAGCCGCGCGCGCTGATGGGCAACGCCTCTGCCATTGTTGTGCTTTTTGCTGCGTACAAACCGGCTTTGCCTGCCGAAGCGGGCCGTATGGCGCTGTCGGCATATTATATCGCGTCGCACCGCTCGTACCATGCGGCGCGGGCAGTAACGGAATACATAAAGCGCAGCGGTGCGCAGGCGCTGCACACCGACGATATAAGCGCCAAGGGCGCGGCACTGCGAACGGGCGGATTCTTAGGAGACAACGGCTTTTATTACCATCCGGTACTCGGGTCGTTTATGTGTATACAAACGGTGCTGACCGATGCGTTTGAGCCGGACGAGACAAGGACAGAGTCGAGCGGTTGCCTGCACTGCGGCGCGTGCGCGGCGGCATGTCCGTCGCAGGCCGTGGGCTGTGTTGAGCAATGCCTGCGGTATCACAGCAACGCTTTTGTTCCCGAAGCGCTGCGAAGCGATGTGTATCAGCTGCTGGGCTGCGAGCGGTGCCAGACTGCTTGCCCGCTCAACGATGCGGCGCGCAGTGTGCCTGTGAGCTTTGCGCTCGAACAGCTGCTTCAGGGCGAAGCCACCAAGACGCTGCGAGAGCTCGCCGGGCCGAATATGGCGCGGCGCGGTCGGCTGATATCTCAGGCGGCACTGTATGCGGCCAGCACCCGGCAGACTCAGGTTGTCGATCTGTTGAAGCAGATTGCACAAAACGAAGCGGAGCCGATTGCCGCGCATGCGCGCTGGGCGATCGATCAATTAATCGGAGATAACGAATGATTCAACTGAAAGCTTACGCCAAGCTTAACCTCTCGCTGGATATCACCGGCAAACGCACTGACGGGTATCATGAGCTGGACGGCATTATGCAGAGCATTTCGCTTTTTGATACGGTGGCGCTGGAAAAGGCGAAGGACATCGCCGTGTCGATGGATACGGGCGGTGTGGACATGCTGCGCAACACCGCATATAAAGCTGCGGTTAAATTTCGGGAGCGAACGGGAGCAGGCGGAGCGGTTATCCGCATACAAAAGCGCATACCCGCCGAGGCGGGGCTCGGAGGCGCAAGCGCGGACGCGGCGGCGGTGCTTTTCGGGATGAACAAGCTGTATGGCACGAATCTTTGCACCGAGGAGATTTGTGATATCGGCGTTAGTGTGGGAGCGGATGTGCCGTTTGCGCTGACGGGCGGTTTGGCCCGCGCCAAGGGCGTGGGAGATAAGCTCACACGCATTGAGCCTGGTATATCGCTGCACTTTGTCATCGTTAAGCCGCACGCGGGGGTGCCCACGGCGGAGGCGTTCAGGCGGTATAAAAAAACGGAGCCGCTGCGCATCAGCACAGTCGAATACGCGCTGGCCAAGGGCGATATGGCCTTGTTTCTGCGTTGCGCGGGCAACGCGCTTGGGATGGCGGCGCTCGGTATTGCCCCGGAAATCATGACGGCGGCAAGCGCGCTGATGGCGGCGGGCGCACCGTGCGCGCTGATGAGCGGCTCGGGCAGCACGATGTTCGCACCGTTTGTGAGCATGGACGAAGCTTTGCTGGCTGCCGCGCGTGTAAAAGGAGATTTTTCGTATATGGGCGTGGTGAGCGCCGTGAATACAGGGCTGGAGGAGATGACGGAATGACGCTTTTTAAAACAACATTGTCCGAAAAACTTAAATGTCTTGGGCTGTACGATGACGAGACCGTGACAGACCGGTGCGCGGATTATTACGCGCTGGTTGTGGAGGCGAATAAGCACCAGAATCTTACGCGCATTACGGATGAAGCGCAGGCGGCTGAGCAGCATTTTGCGGACGCGATGGTTCTTTGCGTCGCCGCCCGGCTGCCGCAGGGCTGCCGCATGATTGATATCGGCACGGGCGCGGGCTTTCCGGGCGTGCCGTTAAAGCTGCTGCGACCGGATATTGAAATGACGCTGCTCGACGCGTCGGGCAAGAAGACAGATTTTATTAAAGGGGCGCTGAGTGAGCTGAACGTGCAAGCAGATGTGATCTGCGGCAGAGCCGAGGAGCTTGCACGCGGGCCGATGCGCGAAAGCTTTGATTTTGCGGTGTCGCGCGCTGTCGCGCCGATGCCGATGCTCTTGGAGCTGGCGGTGCCGCTGCTGAAAAACGGCGGGACGCTTGCCGCGTGGAAGGGCGAGACGTTTGCGCAGGAACTGGCAGACGCCGCTTCGGCAATGGTTGCGCTTGTGTGCACAAGCACAGGCAGTTATGCCGTGGGGCGCGGGGCGATATTGCTGATTCGCAAGCAAAAACATACGCCGGACATGTATCCAAGGCGGTTTTCTAAGATGAAAAGCACGCCGCTATGAGCGGGTATAAAATCGAGCTATCTCTTGCGTTTTCTTGTTACAGTCATCTGCAGTCTTGCCGCCTCTTCAGATGCTGTCTTCTCATCGAGAGGCGGCGGTCGGTTTATTGATACGGCATGAGATGATCCTTGTTCAACACCTCATCCGGCGCTTCGCGCCACCTTCTCCTCAAAGGAGAAGGCTTATGGCTGCTGACAAAGACCCATCGTGTTATTGTTATGTAAAGCAACTATTTTTGTCATCCAGTCCACTACGTAGTCACTTCGCTACACGCGTTCACTACGACTGTGCAAAGAATGGCCGCTACCGTAGCTTTTCGTTGATTGTGGTGCGAGATAATTATGATGATTTCGAGTGAGCGATAGCGAGTCGACTATGTAGTCGTTGCCTCGCTCCCACGACGTAAAGACCTGGTTTTTCGATGTCGTTTTTCTTCTTTGAGGAGCAGGCTGTCAGCCATGCAGCAGCTATTCAAAAAACAAAACCGGCTCTTTCGAACCGGTTATCATCATCATTTGTTATTTCCGTCTTTTTTCAAATCAATCTTATACGTTCTGTACGTGCGGTAATGCTTTCCGCCCACGCGCTCTACACTGCGGCGCGACGCAACATTCGTTTCGTCGATGCACGAGGCTTCGATATATTTGAGCTGTGTTTCCTGCCAGTCCTTATAGGCCTCATAATACATCGCGTAGTTCACGCCCATGTTGTGGTACTCCCTGTCCACCATCTGCACAAGCGCCCGCGCGCCTGTAATTTTGCGCTTGTAGTATAAAAACTTAGCCCACCCAAGCGGCAGTATCTTTCCGTTCATGCGTTTTAATACCTGGTTGTAATCGGGCAGCGCCACCATGAAGCCGATCGGTTTATCACCCTTGCGCGCGATATAGCAGTAATGGCCGTCGTAAAACTGCAGCAGGCTCTTGAACTCGTCGATCACGGCCTCCAGCGACGGTGTGACGAGGTAGTCCCACTCTTCGGGTACGCTGTTGTCTAGAATCTCCTTGATCGCTTTGGCTTCATTCACGATATCCTTCGCGTTCAGTTTGTCCACGCGAAAGCCGCCCTTCTTTTTGGCGTAGGCCACGGCTCTTTCATGGCTCTTGATGTCAAAACTCTCGGGGTTAAACAGATACGCAAAATGATCATCGTTCTTTAAAAAACCGTAGCTTTCAATCAGCTTCGGGTAATAGTTCTTCGTATAAGCGTTTAATAGCACCGGCGGTCCGTCGCCGCCCATCACCACAAAGCCCTTGCGGTCGTCTCCGTTGGAGGGAGACAGCGGCCCGATCACGCGGTCCATGCCTTTTTCACTGAGCCACTGCAGCGAAACGTCGAGCAGCGCCCGGCAGGCCTGTGGGTCGTCCACGCACTCAAACATCGAGAAAAACCCCTGCTTGAAGCCACGCACGCGGTTCAGCTCTTCATCAATGCCCACCAGCACGCGCCCCACCGGCTTGCCTTCTTTATAAACCATAAAGAAAGCCTGATCGCCGTTTTCAAACAGCGGGTTGCCTTTGCCAAGCAGCACCTTCTTGGTATCCGATTTGAGCGGCGGCACCCAGCTTGGGTCGTTCTTGTAGAGCTTAAATTCAAGATTGATGAATTTCTTTAAATGCCGCGATTTCTTTTTCAGCTTTTTAATTTCGTACATCTGATATCATCTCCCCCGGCTGCCCCAAAATAAATACTTAAAATTATAATACATGAGAGGGTTCTTTCGTGACAACAAAAATTTATGAAAAACTGTTCACGGAGGACTAAATGATGGCAATCGGGTTTCACAATTTGGTGTTGCAGGGATATATATAAATAATCTAGTTAATCCTGTATAAATAATGAGCTTGTTCGATATAGGGATCTATCAGATTCTTCATGCCGCTGAAGCTCATTCAACATGACGCTTGCCGTTCGTTTTCGTTTATTGTTTACCACAGCGTATGAGGATTGAACAATGAGAACAAAGAAGATGACAAAAAAATGGTTCGGAATCTTTGCGAACCGATACATAAAACTTTTTGTTAAAAAATAGGCGGCGGCTGACCTGGTCTTTGCCCCCACATCCGCCGGCTGGGCATTTTGCTCATAAGGCTCTTTGGCCTCCCCACGACTTTGCCTCTCGGGAAAACTCCCGGCCGGGCTGACTCCTAAACCGCGCCATGCTCACAGGGCTTTGCCTGCTTACGTGGGTCGTTTCGCCCGCGACTGGCATCGACTTTCAACCACAGACCCGCCGCCATACATGGATTATAAGTGCGAACCAGTGGATAGTCAAATGGCAGAGCAATCGAAGGCTCGTTAAGTCTTAAGATTGATTTATTCGGTTGTCGTGTTATAATGAATAATGGCCTTTCACTCAAGGGTTAAACCGGTAGTGAAGATGAATTTTAGGAGGTGGTATGCGTGGACGCGGACCCTACATTAAAACATACATATTTTCGCGGCGTGCATACCGGCAGGCATAGAAGCACGCTGCGCTAAGAAAGGCGGTGCTTGCCAATGATACAGTATAAAAAAACAATAAACGGCGTACTCACAGAGCAGGACACAGCGGGCGACGGTGTTTGGATTCATTTGCTGAACCCCACGCGCGACGAGCTCGACAGGGTATGCTGCGAAACAGGCGCGCAGCTTGATTTGCTGCAGGCCGCGCTCGACGAAGAGGAAACACCGCGTCTGGAAAGAGATGACGATCAGGCGCTGATTCTTGTGGACATTCCCGTGGTGCAGCCCGAGGGCACATCGTTCATGTACAACACAATTCCGCTCGGAATTCTGCTGATGGACAGAGCGGTGATTACCGTTTGCCTCGAAGAAACCACGATCATCGACGACTTTTTGGAAAGCCGCGTGCGCTTGTTTGACACATGCAAAAAAACGCGGTTTATCTTGCAGCTTTTGTTTAAATCCAGCACAAAGTTTTTGCAATACCTTCGCCAGATCGATAAAGCGACCACACAGGTGGAAAACGCGCTGCGTAAAAACATGCGCAACAGCGAGCTGATGGGCATGCTCAAGCTCGAAAAATCGCTGGTGTTCTTTTCCACATCGTTAAAATCGAACGAGGCGGTGCTCGAAAAGCTGCTAAAGCCCGGCATGATCAAGCAGTATCCGGAGGATACCGATCTTCTCGAAGACGTTATTATTGAAAACAAGCAGGCCATGGAGATGTCTACAATTTACCGCGACATTTTAACGGGCACGATGAGCGCGTTTGCTTCAATGATTTCCAACAGCCTTAATAACGTCAT
>JAEZIW010000078.1 GCA_023436525.1 Bacillota bacterium
CGCGAGGCGCGCAACGAGCGCATTCCGTATATGGCGGTTGCGGGCGATAACGAGGTGGATAAGGGCACGCTGGCCATAAGAAAGCGCGGCGAAGGCGATATCGGCGAGATGGACGCGAATGCGTTCATTGAAATGGTGATTCAGCAGAACAGGGATAAAACGATATTCTAAAACATAACAATCACGAAGACGGCATCGGTAGACGGTGCTGTTTTTTTGTTTGATAGGTTTTCCCGTTAAAGTGCAAAATTATAAAGTTGAGATACCTGTATCCCGAAGGGATATGAAAACATGTCTATTAGCACAAAGCCACACGGAACGACACGGAGGTCGTTCCCTACAACAAACGAATATAAAAATAGAGATACCTATATCCCGAAGGGATACAGTCGATTCAATAAACCGATCACAATAACACGGAACGACACGGAGGTCGTTCCCTACGTTTTGAAGCATATAGAGTTGATTAGATTGGGCAATAGAAAAAGATATACCTGGCACAGAGGTCGTTCGACACAAAATAAAAGAAAAGTATTCCTGTACCCCGGAGGGGTATGATCGGTAAACATATATCACGTATTCTCGCGGGAGGGTCTAGACCCTCCCCTACAATTCACAAAATAAAAAAGCAAGTGAGCGTTTGAACCCACTTGCTCTCGTAGTAATAACTTTATTGCTGATACTGAAGCTCGTCTCCGGTCTTGCCTGCGGCAATCAGCACCATTTTGTAATGCTCCTTATCCACAAACCCGAGCACGTCGGATGTGCTGCCCATAAAATACAGGCACACATGCCCTTTCATGGTATTGGCCTCAATTGTATCGGCACCATCCGGATGCCCAAACAGCGATGCCGCATAGGTGGCTGAACCCACCGTGACAACCACGGCACGTTTCTCCCATGTGGGCTCCACATCCGCCTTAACACCGAAGCACTCAAGAAACGCGGTATAAGCCGCCGCATCCGTCACTTCCACATCCGCGTGGCCTGTGCCGCCCGAGCGCGTCACAGAAAACGATTTGCCTGTGTTGTAATCGGTCACGGTCGCCGTTCCCCCCACGGGAAACGCCGCGTCAACCTCGGTTGCCCAGTCCGCAAGCGTGCCGGGTGCCGTGGTGCCGTTGTATTCACCGATGCCGTAATAAACGGGAACAGCAGTGCTTAAGGGCTTGCGTACCACGTCGGAGGTGAACAGCTTGTCATACGACATCTGGCCGATCTGGCCGTCGGTATCAAGGCCGTTATTCTGCTGGAATTTAATCACGGCATCCTGCGTTAAACCAAAGTACTGACCGGTGGGCCGGTAGTTTAAATATCCCAAATCTCTTAAGCGCATCTGCACCTTGAACACTCTGGTACCTGAGCTTTCCAGCTTAATAATCTCAAAGGTGCCCGTAGAATCCTGTGGCACCGCGTCGTCCGGCATCGGGTCTTGGGTGGCTGGCGGTGTCTCAGAGGTCTGCGGCGTCTGGGAGGCAGACGGCGTGGCCGACGGGTCGGGTGCTCCCAAAGAGACCGGAACCGACAGTGTGAAAACAAGGGCCATCACCAATATGATAAACAATGCTTTCTTCATTTTCGTACTCTCCTCAAATTGGCCTTCTCATGCACTGCAAGCAAGCATGCTTTTACATATGCTATATTATCACAGTTTTTGAGGTCTGTACACCCTCAACCATTTTGTTCACTAAACCGCTGGAACTGCTCAAACCCACCTTCAAAGGTCTGCGCGCGCCCGCCTGAAAGGCTGACAATTCTGTCGGCCACGGCGGTTAGAAAGAACCGATCATGAGACACAAACAGCACCGCTCCCGGATAAGCCTGCAGCACCGACTCGAGAGCAGCGCGCGATTCGGCATCCAAAAAGTTGGTCGGTTCGTCGAGCACCAGCAGATGAAAGCCAGAGAGTATGATCTTGGCGAGCGCGAGCTTTAAGCGTTCACCGCCGCTGAGTGTGGCGGCTTTTTGATGCATCGCATCGCGCCGAAAAAGCAGCCGAGCCAGTATCGTGCGCACGAATTGTTCATCGTAGGCGGCACTGTCCATCGCGTTTTCAAGCACGCCTTTTTTAAAATCGAGCGTGCTTAAATCTTGCTTGAAATAGCCGATACGCAGATGTGCACACGTTTGTATGCCCTGTACGCGGGCCGCGATGAGTTCGAGCAGCGTGGTTTTTCCCGCACCGTTGGCCCCCACAATCGCCGTCTTCCTGCCGCTCGGAACGTTCATGCGGCAATCGTTCAGCACCATCCTGTCTCCATAGCTTTTCGAGACGCCTTGCACATCAATCAGCACGGGGCTGTGAATGGCTGTGACGCGCAGGTCAAACGCTATCGGCTTATCCTGCCACGGCTTATCGGCCTTTTTGAGGTGCTCAAGGCGCGACCGGGCCGCTTTGGCCGCGCGATCCAGCTTGGCTTTCTGGCTTTGTCCACCCATTTTATGCAGCCGCGCTTCCGAGTTGCCCATGCGCCTCGGTGCTTTTTTCACGTTTGCCGACTGCCTCGCTTTCTCTTGCACCACCTTCTTCAAGCGGTCTGCTTCATGCGTATAGGCTTCGAACCGTGCCTCCTGCGCTGCTCTTTCCAGCTGTTTTTGGGTGAGATAATCGTCGTAGCCGCAGCCGTACAGCTTGCACGCGCCGTTCTCAATCTCGAGCACTTTGGTACAAACGTTTTGCAGCAGCACGCGGTCGTGAGAGACAAGCAGCAACGCCCCGTCAAACTCAAGCAGTGCCGCTTCCAGCCGTTTGATGCTATCCATGTCAAGATTCGTCGTTGGCTCATCGGCAATCAGCAAATTCGGGTTTTGCCCGAACGCATCCGCAATCAATGCGGACGTTTTCTCACCGCCGCTGCGCGCAGCCGCACCATCCGGTGTGCCGAACTGCGCGATGATGCCGAGCTTGCCGCGTACCGAAACGCGCCCGGCATCCGGCTCCTCCTCTCCCGTGATCAGCTTCAGCAGCGTGGTTTTGCCCGCACCGTTTTTGCCCACCACCGCCAGCTTATCGCCACGGTACAGCGCCAGCCTTTTTATTGACACCACGGTTCTGACTCCGTAGCTTTTTTCTAAATTATTGATTTCCAGTAACAAAAAAATCCACTCCTTTTCCGGAGAGGATTACTGATAAATACGCCTAAGCGCACCCAAAATACCGCGCTCAATTGCACAATAAAAGGCACTCAGACCGAATGAATAAAAACACACAGTAATCCTCAAACATTTGCATGGCTGTTCAGCCGTTTAAAATTGTTTATCGGTTACTGTATCTTCATTCGTGCCTGCTGCCTCCTGTTAATCACTTAATAATGATATTTTACCAGCCCTCAGTGCCGCTGTCAACTCACCGGCCTCGTTAAAATCTCCTCCAGCACAGGCACGCGTTTGCCTTCACCCAGCATGGGTGCGAATAAATCGCCCATGGTTTGCAGCCGCTGCGCCGAGTTGATCAGCGTAAAGTCACACGGCTTCGCACCGTTTTTCAGCTCGTCCCACGTAACCGGCATAGAGACCGCACCGCATGGCACCGCGCGCGGTGAATAGACGCTGATAATGCTTTTGCCGTGCCCCATCTGCAAATAATCAAAATAGAGCTTACGCCCCCGGTTCTTCACGAGGCGCTCAATCGTGACGGTATCCGGATGCTTGGCCGCAAAATATTTCCCGAAAAACAGATTGATCTTACGCCCTTCCTCAAACGTCATACGCCGGGTCGGTATATGAATCTGCAGCCCGGACGCGCCCGACGTTTTGGCGTAGCAGGGTACGCCAAGCTGGGCAAGCGTCTCGTGCACCGAAAGCGCACACGCCGTCACATCTTCAAACGTTTGCCCTTCTGACGGATCAAGATCGAAAACAAGCGCGGTGAGATATCCGTCCGGCGTGCAGAACGGCACATGAAACTCCAGCGCCGCCGAATTCCCGAGCCAGACCAGTGTTTTTAAGCTGTCAAGGTTAATAAATTCCTCGCCCGAGTCGTCCTTAGTGATGCTGACCCAATCTGGCGTGCCTTTGGGCGGCCTCTTCTGATAGAAGAACTCACTGCCCACGCCGTGCGGATAGCGCAGCACAGTTAACGGCTGCCCGCTTGTGTGCGGCAGCAGATACGGCGCAAGCGCCACAAGCGCGTTCACGTATGCGCCTTTGGTCATACCGATATCCGGAAACAGTATTTTATCCGAGTTCGTCATCACGACATCGCTGCCTTGTACGGTTAATGTGCTCACAACACAATCTCCTCTCCCGTTGCTTCACTCGGCGCTTTATCGCCAAACCCGAGCATCACGGGGTGGCGCAGCGTCATGGTGGGTGTCCATTCGGCAAACCGCACCCAGCAGGTCAGGCGCGGCTCAAGGCTGATATCGTCTTTGCCGATTGGCTTGCCCTCACGCCGCGCATAGTCGGCAATGATGTGCAAATCATTTTGCGAAAGGCCTGTGCCCACATGCCCCGCAGGAATCAGCTCACCTTCATGATAAATGCCCAAGATCAGCGAAGCCGGCTGCCCCTCATTAAAATGCACACCGGTCACGGCACACAGTATCTTCCGTGCCGTTTTTGTTTTGAACCAATCGCCGTGGCTTTTTCCCGCAGTATACAGGCTGCCTTTGCGCTTGGAGACGATGCCTTCCATGTTCTTTTGCTTCATGAGGGCGAACAACGCCTCTCCGTCGTTAAAGCTGTCGGCCAGCGCCATAGCCGCGCTGCCTGAAAACCGTTGTTTCAAAAGCAGCTGCCGCTGCTCAATCGGTTCACCTCGAAGATCGCGCCCATCCAGCATGATCAGATCGAACACGACGTAACGCACCGGATACCTGGACACGACTGAGCGCTTGTGCACCCGGCTGCGTTTAAGCACATGATAAAACGACGGTTTGCCATCCACAAACACCATAATTTCTCCGTCCAACACGGCTTGCTTCGCGTCCATGTGCCGGGCGAGCGCCGAAAGCTCGGGGTATGCATCGGTGGCATCACGCCCGCTCTTTGAATACACTGCGACCTGCCCGTCTTGTATTGTCGATATGCCGCGGATGCCGTCCCATTTGATCTGATGAATAAAATCTCCCTCCATCACGTTCGGCAGCGCGATGGGCTCCATCACCGTTATATCCATTTACTTGGCTTTGCGCTTCGCAGGCGCTTTTTTCATTGCTTTTTCCGTCTGCTCGACGCTTCGTTTGAGCGCTTCCATCAGGTCGATCACGTTGGTTTCGGGCGCGTTTGGCTGCGTAACCACCTGTTTTCCCGCAATTTTTGCTTCAATCACTTTCTTTAGCGATTCGCGGTATTCGTCGGTGTATTTAGACGGATCGAACGCCGCCGTTAGGTTGCCGATCAGCTTTTCGGCAATGTCCATCTCTTTGGCGTCAACATCTTTTTGTTTGGGCAGCGACGGCACCTCGCTGACCGGGCGAATCTCGTCAGGGTAAAAAATCGTCTCGAGCACAAGCGCTTCGCCGTAAACGCGCAGTACACACAGCGTTTGCTTATCGCGCATGGTTACGCGCGCCACCGCAATGCGCCCCGAACGGTTCATCGCCTCGCGCAGCAGATTATACGCTTTGTCGCCCATATCAGGCTGCGGCGCAAGATAATAGGTTTTATCGAAGTAGATCGGGTCGATCTCGCGCAGATGCACAAAGTCTACAATCTCGATGGAACGTGCCTGCACCTCAGCCCTGGCCGATTCGATATCCTCCTCAGTAACGATGACAAATTTGCCGGGTTCGTACTCAAAGCCCTTGACGATATCGTCCGGTCCCACTTCCTGGTTGCAGTTCGGGCAAACCTTTTTGTATTTAATGGGCGTGTGACATTTTTTATGGATCGAGCGAAAGCGGATGTCCTTTTCTTCCGTCGCGGCGAACATTTTTATCGGTATGCTCACCAGCCCAAAGCTGATGGTGCCTTTAAACATCGCATGCATGGCATAGCCTCCATGTGTTGATGTGATTAATGTGTCCTGATTATGCCGTGAATATAATCGATACCAAACAAAAATGAAGCTCAAATGTTCTTTGATCAGTAAATCGGCTGTTCCGTACAAAAGCAAAAGCTCCCGTCAGTTCCTTTTACCGACAGGAGCTTTGCCACCTTATTCGGCAGGCCCCGCCTGCACTCAATGTTTGCGAATTAATACTTCAATTATATGGAGAACATCACTTTTTCGCTGCTGAACATACGCGTCAGCACATACATCAGCACACCGGAGACAGCCAGATTCGCCGCCATGGTGATGACGATATTGATCGGATCATACGCGAATGAGAATATGCCGACCATGGACTGAACACTGTTGTACATCGGGACAAGGTACCATGCTCTCTCAACAGCTGCCCCATTGCCGAACATGGCCGATACCCCAATCAGCATCACAATGATCATAAACGGCGTCACCGAGGTGGCCGCCTCTTTTACCGTTTTGGAAAAAGCGGAGATCACGGATATCAGCGAAATGAACAACAGTATTGTTGAAAGAATCACCAATAACAGCAGCGCATAATCGGCAACGGAGTACACCGACGCGTTCATCGTTTCCGCACCGATGCCGGCGAGCTTCGGCAGCGAGATCATTGTTCCCAAAAAGCTCGATAAACCGCTCAGCAAAGCGAGAACGCTCAGGCTGATGATTTTGCCGATCGCCAGTTCGCTTCTCTTGATGGGCGTGACCAGCAGTGTGGCGATGGTGCCTCTTTCCTTTTCGCCTGCTATCGATTCGGGCGCAATGCCCATGCATCCGCTGAACATGAAAATCATCATCAGCATCGGCAGCATCATCGAGAAGAACTCGCCTGTCACGTCTTTATCAGAAGCGAGATCATATTTCGTCTCTGAGTTGTTCACATCAAACTTGTTGGCCAAACGGGACTCATAGCCATCCAGATAATCTAAAATCAGCGAATAAGCATTGGCGGATTCGGTGGAGGTCGTATTGTAATAGACATCGACATTGGCCGCTTTTTGCGACGACTTTGCAGCGTCATAGCTGCTGACCGCCGCATCGAAATCGCCCGGGAAAATCACGAGCATATCCGCGTTCTTATCGGTGATCTGCGTTTTCACCGCATCGAAATCTTTTTCTTCGGTCTGTGTGATATCAAAATTCAACGTGTTGATATCATCTTTGATGGATTCGGGCATGTTGCTGACATAGACTTTGTAAACATACGTTTCATCGACCGATACAAACGACTTGATCGCGTCGCCCATAATGGAGTACATCAAAAATATCATCAGGCCGGGCAAAAGCAGCGTGGTGAAAACCATCCTTTTATCGCCAAAGAATTTAGAAAATTCTTTTTTCATTATCGTTAATATATTGCTTCTCATGATGCTTCACCTACCGTCTTTTCATATAAATCGAAAAATACTTCTTCCAGCGGCTTAACCGCAGTAACGCTTTTCAGCGTATCACACAGCAGCATTTTTCCATCAATAATGATGCCAACCCGGTCGCACAGCCTCTCAACGAGGCTGAAAATATGCGTGGATAATATAATGCTCTTGCCCTGCCCCTTAAGCTCGAGCAGAAAATCAGTCACCACCTTGGCGGTGAGCACATCGAGCCCGTTTGTGGGCTCGTCGAATATGATAATATCCGGGTCGTGAACGATGGATATGACCAAGGACACCTTTTGCTTCATGCCCGAAGACAGGTTGCCGATTTTCACTTCGGCGAATTGGTCGATGCCGAACTTTTCGAACAGCCTTTTTTGGCGCTCTTTTCGAATGGCCGGTTCAACGCCGTAAAGCTCCGAAAAGAAATCGAACAGATAGTTCGGGGTAAAGCAGTTTTCCAGCTTGAGTTCGCTGGTTAAAAACCCAATCTGCCCCCGCACATGAGCCGGATCGCTCACGGCACTCACACCGTTAACCGTCACATCGCCTGAATCGGGGCGCAGCAGCGTGGCTATCATACGCAAGGTTGTTGTTTTTCCGGCGCCGTTCGGCCCCAAAAGCCCGAAAATCTCGCCCTTATAGGCAGCAAACGATAAATCGTTATCAGCCGTTTTTGTTCTCAGATTCGTTTTTTCTATCCGTCGCTGCTTGGTTGTTAACGCAAAGGTTTTCGTCAAATTCCTGACGCTCAGAACCTCCTGTGTTTTTTCTTCAATGTTCATACTTAACCTCATTTCTGTTGCCATTGTTGTAACGGCTTACGCTATAACGAGCCACGTTATATCGCCTTCCGTTATAGATTATATTGGCATGTGATAATATTGTCAATAGTGTATTGGCAGCATTAACCTTAATTTAGGAATATTGCTCGTGATTATACCACGCACATTGATGCATGACAATATTTATAACGTTTGGTTGTTTTGCCGAATCGGCACAACGGTTTAGCCCTTATCCTTTATGGAAAAGAGTTTTAACTAAATATCAAGAGGCTTCCCATCATATGATTCGCAGATGCCTTGATGCAAAAATGGCTTCTCCTTGAGGAGAAGCTGTCGCCGACTGACGACTGATGGTGTTGGTTTGGCTGCTTTTTCATTAACACCTCATCCGGTGCTTCGCACCACCTTCTCCTCAAGGAGAAGGCTTTTCCAGTATTTGTACTTTTATTAAGCATTTTTCGTGTTAATAGCCATAATCTAAAGCCATTTGGACCCCAAAACACTACCGGGGGTATTACAGAAAAGCTCCCGAAGGGCTGAGCCTGCGGGAGCTGTCGTACTGACTATTTACTTATCCCACGGTGCGCCAACGCTGAACGTATACCACGTTTCATATTCGCTGCATTCGCCCGCCTCGATGACAGGGCTTAAAAACCTCGGCCGGTTCACGGCATCCGGCGCGAACTGCGTCTCAAGGCAAAACGCCATACGTTTTTTCACCTTGCGCCCTCCCTTAATCGGCAGGCCGTCCGTCAGGAAATTGCCCGAATACAGCTGTACGCCATCACAGCTGGTGTCTACCGTCATGCCGATGCCCGTCTCAGCGCAGTAAGCCATTGCGGCCGGTTGGCCGTTCTTATTGATGTCATAGTGGTGGTCGAACCCGCCCACGAAACGAATTTGATCGTTGTCCTCACCGATATCACGGCCGATTTTCTTCGGTTTGCGAAAATCAAACGGCGTACCCGTCACATCGATCAGCTCACCCGTCGCGCTCACCTTCTCATTGACGGTCGCCATTCTGTCCGCGTTGATCATCAGCTCATGGTCGAGTATCGAATCGCTCTGCTGCCCCGCAAGGTTAAAATACGAATGGTTCGTCATGTTGAATATCGTCTTTTTGTCGCTCATGCCGCGGTAGGCCATCACAATCGAATTGTCGTCAGTCAGGGTATACGTCACACAGGCGATGAGATTGCCGGGGTACCCTTGGTCGCCGTCTTCGCTGAAAAGCGTCAGCGTCAGGCTGCTCTCAGACGTTTGCACGCCGTTCCAAAGCTTTTTATCGAAGCCCTTGTAGCCGCCGTGCAGATGGTTGGCTCCGTCGTTCAAATCGAGCTGATAGGAGACACCGTCGAGCGTGAATGTGCCGCCCACAATACGGTTGCCGCAGCGCCCGATGGCCACGCCCAGAAACGGCGGGTTGACTTCGTATTCGGCCAGTGTATCGTAGCCGAGCACCACGTCTGTCATGGTGCCGTTTTTATCCGGCACGAGCAGCGAGATAACAGCGCCGCCGAAATCGGTGATTTTGGCTGTCATGCCGTTGTTGTTGGTCAGGGTATAAAGCGATGCGGTGCGCCCGTCTTGACAAACGCCGAAAACTTGTTTTTTCATGTTGATTCTCCTTCAACTTTAGATTTGAATTTGAGTTGTGTTGTTTAATTGTGTACGTCTCATCGTGTAGATATTGTGGCCCCCATTAAGGGCTGTCACCGATAGGTGACCAGGGAAAAAACGACCTCACATGATACAACGAACGCAGTCGTTCCATAGAAAGCACGCCAAGGATGTCGTGCCCTACGGACGTTTGAAAACATAGAATTTTGTAGGGAACGGGCGCTTAATACCCCGAATGGGGCATGACCGTTCCTCGGTATACATTCTGCAGAGAACTCCTTCCGTCAATTGCCCGATAAATCGGCCAATTGCCACCTCTCTTTCGGAGGGAGGCAAGGGCAATGCGCAAAGATTGGCTTTCTCTCAATAACCCCGCATGGGTAAACTGAGATGCTTTTTCAGCCACGTCCGCAGCTATGATGTTCTTCTATAAGTTACAACTTTTTCCCGCTGTTGTAAAGAAATTTGCCGTCATGAAAAGCACCTCAAAAGAATATCATTTTATGAAAACCAAAGGAGGCGGTTATATGCAGGCACGCATTCAAGTGATTCAGGACGATTTGATTTACAACGGGCAGCGTGTGCTGAGCTACACCATCGAATACCCGTATGTGTCCTCCGCTGTTTTTCAAACCGCTTCAGCGGCCATTAACCGCTACTATCGTGCCAAGGCGGAGATGTACCGCCAGCGCTACCGCCGCAGCCTCTATCACCAAGCCGTGCTCGACTATGAGATGGCCAAAACCCACCCGGATATCCCGTTTCGGCCCTACGAAGCGTATTTGGGCTGCACGATTACCTATAACGACAACTGCACATTGAGCCTGTACTTCGACGCTTACCAATTTACGGGCGGCGCTCACGGCAACACCACCCGCACCTCTGACACGTGGGACCTCGGCAGCGCCCGGCGCGTATCGATGGCGCGCTTTTTTGCGCCGGGTGCAGCCTACAAAGCGCATGTGATCGGTGCGGTGGAAGCGCAGATTGCCCTGCAAATGAGCGCGGATACCGGCATTTATTTTGACGACTACGAAACAAACGCCGCGCGATATTTCAACACCAACAGCTTTTACCTGGTGCCGGATGGCCTCATCGTTTACTATCAGCAGTATCAAATTGCGCCATACGTGAGCGGGATACCCGAATTCCTGCTCCCGTTCTCGGCACAGGTGCAGCGGCCAAAGTGCCGTAAATCCCCCGCTGCCAAGCCCATTTCATAACCCCCGCATCGGCGTTCCCTCACTCTTCAAAAATAAGCCCCGGAAAAAAGTTATCTTACGCAAACTTTTTCTTGCATTTAGCAAAAAGAGTGTTATAATAAAGTTGCTTAAGGCAAACTTTTATATGGGGTAACAAATCATGCAACACAGGGAAATGCACCGATATCACTGCAAACACGGCTCACACACGCTGGACCGGCTGGCGCTGGGCGAAAGCGCCACCATCGCCGCGGTTAACGGCGAAGGCGCGCTGCGCGACCGCCTGCTGGACATGGGCTTAACACCCGGAACCAGAGTGATGATGCGCAAGGTCGCCCCCATGGGCGACCCGATTGAGCTGATGCTGCGCGGCTACGAGCTGACGCTGCGAAAAAGTGATGCAAAGAATATAGAAATTTTGGGGGAATCAGATGATCATCGGATTGGTGGGGAATCAGAACAGCGGCAAGACGACGCTATTCAATCAGTTAACGGGGTCAAATCAGCATGTCGGAAATTTTCCGGGCGTCACGGTGGACAGAAAGGACGGCATAATCCGCAGCCATAAGGACGCAACCGTTGTTGATCTGCCCGGCATTTACTCGCTGTCGCCGTACACCAGTGAAGAAATCATCACGCGCGATTACATCACCCGGGAGCGCCCGGACGGCATCATCAACATTGTGGACGCGACAAACATTGAGCGCAATCTGTATTTGAGCTTACAGCTGCTGGAGATTGGCGTGCCGATGGTGATTGCGCTTAACATGATGGACGAGGTGCGCGTGAACGGCGGCACCATACGCGTGAAGGCGATGAGCGAACAGCTCGGCGTGCCGGTTGTGCCGATATCCGCGAGCAAGAACGAAGGCATTGACGAGCTGATTGACGTGATCGTAAAAACGGCGGGCCGCAAGCAGCAGCCCAAAAAGCAGGATTTTTGCACCGGCCCGGTGCATCGCACGATTCACGCCGTGGCGCATTTGATAGAAGACCACGCCGAGCGCGCAGGCTTTTCGCCGCGCTTTGCCGCCACCAAGATTGTGGAGGGCGACGCGCTGATGATTGACAGCCTGACGCTGACCGATAAGGAACAGTGCTCGATAGAAAACAGCATACGCGAGATGGAGGACGCGCTGCAGACCGACCGCAAGGCGGCCATCGCGGACATGCGCTACAGCTTCATCGAATCGGTATGCGCCGCCACGGTGGTGAAGCCCAAGGAAAACAAGCAGCACGCGCGCAGTGTGCGCATTGACAACATACTGACCAACAAATATCTTGCGATACCGATGTTTCTTGCCATCATGGGCGTGGTGTTCTGGCTCACGTTCGGCGTGATCGGCAGTTTTTTGAGCGATTTGCTGGCGGGCGGGCTTGAGTACGTGACCGAAGCCTTACGCAACGCGCTGACGAACGGCGGCTTTAACCCGGTGATGATATCGCTGGTGGCGGACGGCATTTTCGCGGGCGTGGGCAGCGTGCTCTCGTTCATCCCGACCATCGTGGTGCTGTTCTTCTTCCTCTCGATGCTGGAAGACAGCGGCTATATGGCACGCGTCGCGTTTGTGATGGACAAACTGCTCAGAAAAATCGGCCTCTCGGGGCGCAGCTTTGTGCCGATGCTGATTGGCTTTGGGTGCAGCGTGCCCGCCATTATGGCGACGCGGACACTGCCGAGCGAGCGTGACCGCAAGATGACGATTGTATTAACGCCGTTTATGAGCTGCAGCGCGAAGCTGCCGATATACGGCATGTTTACAATGGCGTTTTTCCCGAGCCACCGTGCGCTTGTTATGATATCGCTGTATATTCTGGGGATGCTGCTCGCCGTGGTGAGCGGGCTGATACTGAAAAAGTCGGTGTTTCGCGGCAAGCCGGTGCCGTTTATCATGGAGCTGCCGAATTACCGTCTGCCCGGCGCCAAAACGGTGCTGATGCTGCTGTGGGACAAGGCGAAGGACTTTTTAACGCGGGCGTTCACGGTGATATTCATCGCGACGCTGATCATCTGGTTCTTCCAGACGTTCGACTGGCGGTTTAACGTGGTGACGGACAGCGCGCAGAGTATGCTGGCGGGCATCGGGCGGCTGATCTCCCCCGTGTTTGCGCCCTTGGGGTTTGGAGACTGGCAGGCTTCCACCTCGCTGATTACCGGGTTTATGGCCAAGGAGGCGGTGATCAGCACGTTCGCGGTGCTCACCGGGGCGGGCGCGGCCGATCTGCCCGCGGCACTGGCACAGGTGTTTACGCCGGTTGCGGCGCTGTCGTTCCTCGTGTTTACGCTGGTTTACTCGCCTTGTGTGGCGGCGGTGGCCACCGTGAAGCGCGAGATGAGAAGCGGCTGGGCGGCGCTGGGTGTGGCGCTGTATCAAACGGCTGTCGCGTGGGTGGCGGCGGTGATTGTGTATCAGGTGGGCAGCTTGATTGCGGGAGGCTGAGAAATGAGCTGGGTAGATTATGCGCTGGCGGCGGTGATAGTGGTGCTGGTGGTTATAGATATCATATATTTGCGGCGCAGGAAAAAGAGGTGCAGCGGGTGCAGTGCGTGTCCGTATGCGGGGAGCTGCGAGAGGATAAGGAAGAAGAAGAGATAGGATGAAGAAAGGCTGTTCGAGGGAACGGCCTTTTTTGATGCATAAACACGCTCTAATTAGTTATTGTTAGCTTTTAAGGGTCTCAACGGTTTTATATCTTAAACAAAAGCTATCAGGTAGTGCAAATTGAGAGTTGGTATCAACTTCAACATTGAAAGTTAATGTTAACATGTCTGGGGGGGCCACTATCCTTTCTGCAATAATTGAACGTAAAGCCGCTTGATTATGTGACTGATACCAATAGAAATTCTCGACTTGTAGACCATCACTATCAAAGAGAATATTACGTCCATGATAATAAATTGACTTAATCAAGAATACTAACCCCTCATCATACTGTTCTTCAGAATAGCAATTGAGATGCATTTCAATTCTTTCCTCAGAACCAGGGATAAAGATTATCGCTTCCTTAATTGTTGAAATTTGATCAGCAATAAAGTTTTTACTCCCTTGAAAATTTTCTTTCTCAAGGAGTTTAAGAATATTAATGTAATATTCAGATTTGAAATTTCCTCTTAATTGACCATTACTATTAAAATATATTTCATATGCCATACCATTAAGTATATGGATTTTAACCGAAAGAGGTATATTAGATGCAAGGGCGAAGTTGTCTATAAATTGTCTTACTTTCCACGCTCCACCAACTGCAGCTTGATAAATGTTTCTGCCAAGAACGAATAAATCGTTTGCGCTTACTTCATCAAATGTCAAATTATTAATTTGGCTAATAGCTGGGTTCTGAACATGCCAATTATAACTTTTAAGATTTGAAACAATCAATCCAATTTCATTTTCTCCTGTAAAATAGTACTCTCCATCTTTAAAAGCAGCAGAATCATACTTTACAAATGAATCTATCCTATCTTCGTTAAAAAAGTAATTACCCATTAATGAGGTGTGTTCCCATGAAATCTGCTGACCACTAGTCTCTGCAGCAAGTTTTTCGCGTACATGCTTAAACATATTTTCAATGGGAATTCTCGGTATGTCTATTGACTGAAGAAGAGCCTGTGTATAGAGTCCATGTCCATCTCTTTCTTTTGCATTTTGTCCAGGCGATGTTGAAAAAGCGATTATTGTCCCTACTGGGGCAAAAATCGGAGCAAATCCAAGTTGATAAATTCCGCGACCATCGGGGTCTTGTCTGCAAGCATCTAATATAATAATTTTTATTTTTAACTCGTTAGGTTTGTTTTTACCTTCTAATGCGTTGATAACTGTATCAAGTTTTAATGCCATCCAATCGCGATATGCTCTATCTGTCCCATCTGTATCTACAGGCATTAACAAATTATAACCACTACACTCGAAGCCATGCCCAGCATAATAAAATAGACCTACTTCATATTTTGTCAGTTTTTCTTCAAAATCATCTATGGCTTCATGCATTTCATTTCGATTTAAATCCGAGTATTCTATAACATCAAATCCTCGGGTTTTTAATCTTTCTGCTATAGCTTTTGCATCATTTACAGCACAGTTTAGTTTACTTAGACAAGAATACTGATAGTCATTATTTCCTATACATAGCGCAAGTTGTTTAGCCACTTCCGTTTCTCCTAAAACTTGTTTAATTTAAATCCATTTAAAACATATCACATTATCCCATAATCTTCAATCTTTCGCACTTTTTCGCCATCCCCTACCCCAATCAAAAAAGACCTCCTCAGTCTTTTTTGATGATCAGAGACCTGTATTTGTTCCCTAATTAGCCCTCTTATAAGACAAGTTAAAATCGGTACTCATTTCATCAAACATCATTTTGTAAACAGGTATGTGAAACTCATCTGCAATACGAATTATTCTGTCAAAATTCATTGGTAGGCAGTTTAAACCAATAAATATTTCTTTGGGCATTGCGTCTACATAAGGCATTCCTGGTGCTATCGCTCCTGTTGTACATCTGAATTCATTCTCATAGCTCCAGGACAAATGTTTGATGTTACAAAAAAGCAATGTTACAAAAACCAAGGAAAGATCGTCTAATAGTATTTCCTTTTTACCCGCTCCAGATTGAATTTTTATTTCTTTATTCATTATTTGTATCTGCTGATCCATAAGACTTGTAATATCAATCCGTTGATCGGTGTATTGAACCGGAAAAGTACAGCTAGACAATTGTTTGTTACTTTTCATGTCATATGAAACACAAAAACCAGCGTGATTGTTTGCGTAATGTGCCCACATTGGCATAGAATTCACATTATTAGAGGTAAATGCCGATACTTTGCTATAAGCAGAGAAATCATCAATCAGTTTGCCCCCACACTTTTTTAATCTTTTATGTTTCTTTAATTTATCAGGTATGTAGAAATAAGCTTTGTTATCAAATGGATCATTTAAGTACTTTGGATCAGACATAAAAATTTTAGCTTGCCTCAATGTTTCAAGTTTTTGCTCATTCAAGGCGGTATCATTAGTTAATGAATAATATTTAAATAGAGTATCGGGAATGTGCAGACGAGAAACTCTATAGATTATCTTGAAAACCTCATTTTTATTTGTTGCTTTGTTGATAAGGAATATAGCCTTAAGATAGTCCATTGGGTTCTCTATACGCCATTTCTCAATATCGAAATCTTCTTCATTAATTGATTCGTCTGGAATCGTATATTGGATATCTTCTATTTTCATTCTTGTTTCCTGCCTAAATCTTTTTACTTTCGTAAATCTTCAACAGAAACAAGATGTTAACTGCAACCAAATTAAGTGCATAATCCGCATATTCATCTGGAATTGGAACAACCGTGGCCCCTTGCCCATGTCCAGATGTTTTATTACGCACTGTTGGCAGACCACTTTCAAGAGTTGTTCGTATACCATTTATATAATTATTTAAATAGCAAGGATAAAAACCATTGTCCTCAAGTATTTTAATTAAATCCTTAGCGGTTGATTTCGCCGGATTATAAGCATATCCCATTTTATCACATATTGTTTTCATGGCGCTTTCAAAAGCCTTATTTGCTTCAGCTATTGCATGTTTATTATCACTTTTTCTTCGAAAATCATAAGCTTTTAATATCTCGTCATTTGAACCATTGAATTCATGGTTATGAAGTAATTGTAGTGATGGCATTACTATCGTTTGATGTACAACTTCATTATCAATTCTAATAAGCTCGCCATTGACAAATTCATATCCCAAGCTATGATATCTTAATCTTTCGTTCAGTTCAGTGATTGCTTGGTCAATTAATTCTGAAATATTACCCGAATAATATGTTGGCCGAATTGTGCGAAGTACTATATCAAGACGATTGAAAGCATAATCAATATAATCAAGCATTTCTGAATTCGATGTTTCATTAAAATAATTTTCAGTCTCATCTCTGAATGTTCTTCCATTTTCATTTAAATGTTTCCATCCCTTTTCTCTAATGTAGCAAGTTCTAATAAATCCCCAAAGGTCTTTACCGTCGCATTTTTCATATATACTAAAAATATCATCAAGTATGAAAAACACTTGGTTTCTTAATTCCTGCGGTATGTTATCATATTCAAAAATATCCCGAATCTCACCTTTTGATTCTTCCTGCCTTCTTGAAAAGAGCTTATACATATATCCCCCCAGTTTGTAATCTTCATTAATGGAATTGTCTATATCATATCACATTCTCCCATTAT
>JAEZIW010000100.1 GCA_023436525.1 Bacillota bacterium
TTCATCTTTGCTGAGCGGTTTGGGAAAGGTTTTGCCGGAGAGATACCCCGCCAGAAATAGCAGATCTTTGATAATACTCAAAAAATCAAACATAAAGCGCCTCCGTCGATAAGCCTTATTAAGCATAAGCGACAAAAGGTGCCGTGTTGCCTGTATATTTTTTAAGTTTATTGCCGCCTTTTAAAGCAAAGATAATCGTGATATCAATACTTTATTTAAGATAATAGTTCAAACTAATTTTCTGTCTCATATGCCAGTGCGCAAGCCGGATTATTGATCATTATTAATTCAACAGTCTGCCGCCCAATACGTTGGCTGAGAATCTGACTGAATCGGGTCAAAATGTCATCCAATCCAAAAGCGGCTCCGTAGTTTTTCAGCCGTTGATTTGTCGTGTCTAGGCCCAGCAGTAATTTCGATGCATATCCATCAGTAACCATAGCCTCAATCAGCAGCGCTTCGTACTCATCGCTATGGTACTTCTCCCTGTGTATCGTATCGTACTCCAGATAGACACCTGCTTGAGCCAGCTCCTTATGACACGCGATATCGCCGCATGCGCGGTCAAGATGACAAAATATCAAGCGTTCCGGCTCGATATTGTTCTTCGCGAAGTAATTAGCGAGATCAAGGGTATCGACATCCGCATCGAAATGGACCATCACCGGCGCCCCTACGGCCTTGGCAGCATTTACAGCGGCAGAAAACAGCTTCGCATAGGTACTGTTCGCCCGATACGTCCCCTTGATTGCTGCGCATTTGATTATGCCGGCTTTGATCCCGTTAGCTTCTTCCATGCCCGCTTCCACTTCTTTAATATAAAGCCGCGTCAGCGCATCTTCGCTTTGCCGCTCAAGCCAGTCCGCATCTTCAAAGAATTCCGTCTTATGAAATCCCGTACAGGCGATGATATTGATTTCCGACTGTCTGCTCGTACGCACGAGATAATTTGCCATTCTGCCGCAGCCATGCGGCTGTGCATCCACAAAGCTGCAGCCGCCTGCTTTTTTATACATGAGAACTTCCGCGAGCGATTTGTCATAGTCGTCCATATACAGCGCTTCGTTTGTTTTTCTTGAAGGGCCATCAGCAACAAAAATATGCTCATGGCATTGGCACCAGCCAAGCTGTTCCGGCAATATATCGCCGGATACTGTTCTTATCATTTTCATAAATCACACCCTGCTTTTCTATATCTGACTGTAAAATCACAGGGGGCAGCTATATCAGCGCCCCCCAAGATCTCTCCCTATTTATAACATTGCGGCAAACCGCAAAAGCTGTTATTTGCTTCTGGCCTTTTTAACCGCTTCAACCATCTGCCGTCCGATCGTGACGATCGAATCGTAATCGCCCTTCTTGGCACCTGCCGTCAGGCTGCCTCCCGCGCCCACAGCCACAGCACCGGCTGCGATCCATTCGCCGATGTTTTCGACGCTGACGCCGCCCGTCGGCATCATTTTCATTTGAGGCAGCGGGCCTTTAAACGCTTTAATGATTTTCGGCCCAAAAAGCTCTCCCGGGAAAATTTTAATGATATCAGCGCCGGCCTTCATGCCGTCCACAGCCTCTTTCACCGTCATCGCGCCGGGCATGCACGCGATATCGTACGTGTTGCACAGCTTCACCGTTTCCACATCGAGGCACGGGCTGACGACGTATTTCGCTCCCGCAAGTATCGCCGCGCGCGCCGTCTCCTTATCCAAAACCGTTCCCGCGCCGATTATGATCTGGTCGTCGGAATATTCTTTGCTCAGGCTTTCGATGATTCTTAATGCACCCGGAACGGTGAATGTGACTTCAATCCCCACGATGCCCGCCTCGATACATGCGGCCACAATTTTTTTCGCCTGCTCTTCGCTTTCTGCACGAACCACGGCCACAACACCGCAATCCGTTATCTTTTTAATAATTTCAGCTTTACCCATTGCCTAGTCCCTCCATGACTGAATAGAATTCGTTCAAATCTTTGACGATAAAATCCGCATCTGCGAGCTCTTTCTCAATGCCGAATCCATGAAGAATGCCGACACTCAGCATCTGATTGCTCTTGGCTGCGCGAATATCCGCTTCCCTGTCACCCACAAAGATCGACGGACGATGCGCTCCAAGCGCTTCAACGGTTATTTTCGCGCCTCTGCTTTTTGAAACGCCATGCCGCTTGCTGGTCACGGTGTCAAAAAGGCTCTCTATACTGAACTTTTTTAATATTGCCTGAATGTATTCTTGCGTCCCGTTCGAGCAGATCGCAAGCCTGTGCCCGTCTGCTTTGAGCGCCGTGAGAATCTCTATGCAGTATGGATATAGCTCAGCACTATGGGGAATCACAGCAAGCTCAAAGCCGACCGACAGCCTGCAAAACTCATCTATTGCTTCTTTGTCGGATGTCTTTAAATACCGCCTGGCAAGTTGCCCCAAAGGCTTGCCGATCTGCGCCAGAATCTCATTATCAGAAAGCTCGTCCCGCCCCATCTCCCTCAGTGTCATGTTGAACGCGGCAACATCCACCGTTTCCGTACGGAATAACGTCCCGTCAAAATCAAAAACAATATTGAAGCTTGTCATATAATTTTGTTAACGCAGTCTTTTCCTTCAAGTACATCGATCAGATTCTTGACCGCCATATTTCCCATGCCGGCAACAGCTTCGTTGGTATGCGCGCCTGTATGCGGTGTCATCACCACGTTGTCAAGGCCCAGCAGCGGCGAATCGGTCACCGGCTCCACCTCGTAAGCGTCCAGGCCGACACCGCCCAACCTTCCGCTTTTTATCGCTTCGGCCGCCGCCGCTTCGTCAATCAGCCCGCCTCTGGCCGTGTTGATGATAAACGCGCCGGGTTTCATGCCTGCGATGGCTTTCTCATCAATCATGTGCCGGGTCTCTTTGGTGAGCGGCACATGCAGCGAGATGAAATCCGAACCGGCAATCACCTCATCAAGGCTTTTTTGTACGATGCCGTGCTGCTCGGCAAACGCCGAGTTAAAATACGGGTCGTATGCCATCACGTTCATACCAAACGCCTTGGCTCGCGTTGCGAGGTTTCTGCCTATCGCACCGAAGCCCACAATGCCAAGCGTTTTGCCCAGCAGTTCCGTGCCGCTGTTTCTCGGCCAACCGCCGCCTTTCACTGCGGCATCCAGCCTCGGTATCGACCGTGCCAAGCTGAGCATGAGCCCGAAAGCGAGTTCACATACCGCTACCGCGTTTGTTCCCGGTGTGTTGGTGACGGTTATTCCCTTGGCTTTTGCAGCCT
>JAEZIW010000230.1 GCA_023436525.1 Bacillota bacterium
TGTCATCCGCCTTGATGCCCAGCATGGTCTCAAAGTCTTCCTCGTTGCCGATAAGCACATCTATATACGGCATAGCCTTTGCCATTGCCGCCTGGGCCTGCTCCGGCGTCCAGAGCGTTGAACGGAAATTCAAGTCGAAACTTGTCGTCACGCCGCACTCTTTGGCAATTTTCAGCGAACGAACCGCTTCATCAGCCGCTTCAGGTGAAATCGCGCAGGTAATACCCGTTGTGTGGAACCAGCCAGCCTCTGAGAATATCGCTTTCCAGTCGATTTCGCCTTCCTTTATCTGCGATATCGCACTGTGACCCCTATCATAGATTTGTCTCGAGGCACGCGGACCGATACCCACTTCGACGAAGCACAGTCCGTTTCTTGCCTTTCTGCCGGAACCGTCGTACTTCTCGATGATGACATCATCCATGTTGACGTTATGCTCGCGGCCCTTATTAACCACATATTTGCCTGACCATGTGTCGACCAGCTTAGAGACCCATTTTGTTTTTATCCCTAAAGTGGACGTGTTGACACACACGTTCAATTCTGCTGCTGCGATAGCGAGATTGAGATATTGCGCCTGCTCGAGCCTGACATGCTCGGGCGAATTAAAGCGTACCATCGCTTCGCCAAAACCGACTAAATCATACTTTTTGGTCATGTTAACCTCCCTAAAGTCAACGTTACTTTTTAAGTAACTATCTGTTATAAACAAATTTGGGCGTTTTGCCATTCAAGTAGTCCGCTATGCCAAGAGCTGCTTCATAGGCCACGCGATCGGAGCACTCCTTGGTCAGCGCTGCGGTATGCGGCGTTAATATGACGCTCTTCAAACCCAGCAGCGGATTGTCGATGGCCGGCGGTTCGGATTCCAATACATCCAGTGCAGCGCCTGCGATTTCCTCATTCTTCAACTTCTGTGCCAACGCCTGCTCATCGATAATTCCGCCCCTTGCCGTGTTGATGATGTATGCTGTCGGCTTCATCAGCGAGAGCAGTTTGTCACCAACCAGATTCTTTGTCTCCGGCGTGAGAGGAATATGAAGGGAAATATAGTCCGCGCGTTTGAACACCTCTTCGATATCTTTATAGATCGTGATACCTTCTGCCTCCGTAATATACGGATCATATCCGATGACATTCATGCCAAACGCCGCTTTGCATTTTTCTGCAGCAAACCTTCCGATGCGCCCGCAGCCGATAAGCCCCAGTGTCTTACCGTCAATATCCACGGCCTTGTTGTTCCGCCTAATCTTGAAGTTGCCCGCTCTTAATTCACTGTCATACATTAAAAGCTGTTTGGATATTGCGACGATCATTGCAACAGTGTGTTCAGCCACTGAGATCGAATTGGCCTGCGGTGTGTTCAGCACCAGAATGCCCTTCTCTGTCGCCGCGGTTACATCAACATTGTCTACGCCCACACCCGTACGGCTGATAACCTTCAATTTTGAGGCATTGGAAATGACATCCCGTGTCATTTTATACGCCGTGCTGAGAAGTATCGCTTCCGCATCTTTCATATGCTCCTCGAACAAGGGCTGATTCCCATCGGGTATCGTAACCAGTTCCAGATCTGCAATACCATCAAACAATCGGGCATTCGTTTCGTTCAGTTTCTTGGTTAACAGTACTTTTCTCATATCCAATCCTCATAAACCTTTCTGATAACTCAGCATACAACCGGGTTAAATCATTCCCTCTTTTTCGAGCAGCGTTTTGATTTTAACTCTGTTTTCTTCCGGAAGCGGCAGTAACGGCAGACGCGCATCTCCGCCCTTTAATCCGGCGAGATCCATTGCGTATTTCACAGCAGCCACACCGCCTGCGCCCGAGACGCCCTTATTCAGCAGCAGAACTCTTTCATTCAGCGCAAAAGCTTCCTTATACTTTTCTTGGCATATTAACTTATAAAGGTCGTTAACGATGCCTGGGAAAATGTTTGCAAGAGATACAACACCGCCTGAACCGCCCATAAGCACTGTCATCATAAAGAAGTTTGCCGAGCCGGCCATCACACTCATGACGTCACGGGCACCGAATAAGAAGCCTTCAATATTACCCGTTGAGGAGTCCTTAAGACCGACTATTTTAGGATTCTTTGCACATTCCTGCACAAGCTTAACGGATAACGTGGTGCCTCCGCAGAACTGCGGTGCGTTATACAGCAGACAGGGTGTATCCACGGCATTGGCAACATCGTTGAAGTATTTGATGAGTACCGGATCCGTCATTTGTTTCTTAAAATAAGAAGGAGGTAAAAGTGTCAAGAAATCCGTACCAAGTGCTTCAAACTTTTTGGCATATTCTATCGTCTCATAAGTCGATTCAAATATGCATCCAGCCATAACCGACTGATCTTTTCCTTTGTTGTCGATAATCGTTTTTAATACTTTTATCTTTTCGTCGTTGGTCAGGCTCTTATTCTCACCGTTAGAGCCAAGAGCAAGATAGCCCTGTATGCCGGAAGAAGCGTAGAATGCCATGTTATGCTCAAGTGCTGCGTAATCTACCTCGCCCTCGCTCGTAAACGGTGTTGTAATCGGTGCGAATACACCTTTTAATTTTTCGTTCATAATATCCGTCCTTTCTTAAGGTTTTATTTAGCGCCCTGAACCGCATTCATAAACCGCCGCTGATACGAAACGACCTGGCTGGTTGATGCGAATCTCGCCAGATATCCCGGCTCGGCGGTAATGACGAGACGGTCGATGACATCTGCAAATTCGGGTTCTGATGCCAGTTTGTCAATATCCGGATAATTTTGCGGTCCTTCCATGCTGCATATAATCAACCGGGTATCCGGGAGATTATTCTGTTTAAGCATTCTTAAGTTATGTCTCGCCATATCCAGCCCGTCTCCGCCTTCCTTGTTATCGATGTTGCGATATTTGAGAAGGTCCTCAGCAAAGTGTTTGACATCAATCAGATCCTTGTCAGTCTCATCTTTGGAGAGCATATCGACGCTGAGCATATGCGTTCTTAATTCCTCAAGATACTTTTTGTCCCTCGTTATATCAAATATAGCGAGCAGGTTTTTAATCTTCTCAGACTGCATAAGCCGATGGCGAACAAAGGTATTGATAAAAGCCGGTTTTGCTTGCAGGGCCAGCGCGGTTTGGTAGGGCTCAAACATCAGTGTATAGTTGATGCGGTAGCCGTGCTC
>JAEZIW010000204.1 GCA_023436525.1 Bacillota bacterium
ATTGAATCCACAGAGGAGCGCGCAGGTCTCTTTGCGTTGAATCTGCAGGAGAAGCTCAAATAGCATCGGCTAAAATTCATATAAAAATAATTAGACAGACGGGTGAACAAACAGCCCGTCTGTTTTCATATTGCTGAGTACAACAATAAAAAGTCTAATCTCCGCTGAGAAATAAAGTGCGCATCGGATAAGGTGTCAAAAAGGCTGCCAAAACGAACGCCTCATCAGTCGTCCGGCGGCGGCAGCTTCTCCTTGCGTAAACGCTGATTAATTCGAAACGCCATCTTGTCGGCGGATTACGCGTTCTGCTGTGTCGCTTCCATCTCGAATTGCGCTGCTATTCCCGCAGACAACAAAATTCTCCTCGTCAATGCATCAATCCTTATTTAATTTCGTTTGCTTGAGGACAAGGAAGCGTGCGCATTGAATGAGGAGTCAATGATATAATTGATATTAAGAAACGTCGACCTGATAAGAGCGTATTAATAGACTCAAAGCACTTGTCAAGAATAAGCCACTATATGGTGCAACTGTCATTTGTATTTTTACAGCTTCTTGCAGAAGAGTACACTTTGAGGTGATGATAGTAAAAAGGCATCGTGAGTATAAAAACCCATTATATAACTCGGATGAAAACATATACATGCTGTGTAAAAGGTGTGTCCCATTTCGAAAAGAGTTGAATTATTTGGATTTTCGTAGTAATATGTAATATAATAATTAATAATAATGACGAATTAGACTCTTTTATTTTATCTGATTTCATAACGCGTTATTGGGGGAATACACCATGGAATCGTTATTATCGGCGCTGTTGAACAAAAAATCTAAATTAGCCGTGATTGGTTTGGGATATGTCGGAATGCCGCTGGCAACCGCATTTGCCAAAAAAATCGACGTTATCGGCTACGATTCCAACCATCACAAACTCGAAGCCTATATACACGGGATTAACCCCGAGCACGTTGTGGATGATGACGAACTGTTAAACACAACCGTTAAATTTTCATCGGATAAAAACATATTGACTCAGGCCAGTGTATTTATCATAGCCGTCCCTACACCGATCGATGTCAATAAAGCACCGGATCTTGTTCCTGTGATTTCAGCGTCGGTTACTGTGGGACAAGCGTTAAAAAAAGGTGACGTTGTTATCTACGAATCCACGGTTTACCCGGGCGTCACCGAGGATATCTGCATCCCTGTACTCGAAAAAGAGAGCGGCCTCAAATGCGGGCCTGATTTTAAAATCGGTTATTCGCCTGAGCGCATTAACCCCGGTGATATGGTTCATAAGCTGTCGAACATCAAAAAGATTGTTTCCGGCATTGATGAAGAGACAACCGATTTCATCGCGAAGCTTTATGAAATGGTGGTGGAAGTCGGCGTTCATCGCGCCACGTCTATCAAGGTGGCGGAAGCGGCAAAGGTTGTAGAAAACAGCCAGCGTGACATTAACATCGCCTTCATGAACGAATTAGCCATGGTTTTTGAACGGCTGAACATTGACACAATGGATGTCATCGAAGCGATGAACACCAAATGGAACGCACTTAAGTTTTATCCGGGTCTCGTTGGCGGCCACTGCATCGGTATCGATCCGTATTATTTTATTTTCGAAGCCGAGAAAAACGGATACATCAGCAAGATCATATTGTCCGGCAGAAAAATAAACGACGAAATGGGCAGCTTTATCGGCGAAATGATCATCAAGCATCTTGTGCTTGCCAACAAACAGGTGCGTCAGTGCAAGGTCTGTATTTTGGGATTCACATACAAAGAAAACTGTGCGGACATCCGAAATACGAAGGTGATGGATATCATCAAGAAGCTGCGGGAATATGGAATTGAGCCAATCGTTGTTGACACGCAGGCAGACCCGCATGCTGCACAGGCAGAATACGGCATTAAGCTGGCACCCATGAGCGAGCTGACAAATGCGGATTGTCTTGTGTTTGCGGTTGCGCATAACGAGTTTGCAAACTTGAGTAAAGAGCAAATCGGTTCAATGTTTTACAGCGGCAGCAACGACGGCAAAGTGATTGTTGATGTGAAATCGATGCTTGACAAGGCGGCTTTATTACAAGAAGGATACAGATACTGGCGGTTATAACACATGCGTAAATGTAGCTTCAAAAATCTGAAAATTATCGTACTGATTATGGCGCTTGTTTTAGTGCTGTCTTCCTGTGCGCCTGCGGCGGTTACGTCTCAAAGCGGCGAGGATGCGCAGGTGCAAAAGATACTCGGCAATCACGACGGTTCTGCCGCCGATACGTTATCGGGTGTGATGACGCTCGAAAAGAAAATTTCCATCGTGTTTCTCGGATCGTCCGATGAGGCGATTATGCAGCGGCTGACTGACCTGCTTAACAGATATGGCGTAAGGGCCACCTTCTTTTTGCCGGGAATCAACGTCTCGGAGAACCCGCAGATCGCGCGGAATATCAAAGAAAAAGGATACAGCCTCGGCAATTATTCACTGGACGGCGGTGAAGAAATGGATCAGCTGCCCCGGGAGGATTCGGCGCGCAAGCTCTACCGTGCTCAAACGATCTATCGAAATGCCGTGTCGGAAGCGCCGTCATTATTCACCTGCGACAGCACAAAATACACCGAAGAATTGTTGCAGACAGCCAAAGCCTGCGGGCTTTCTTATGCCATTCAGCCGAATAAATATTTAAATCAATTCAGTTTTTCAAAAGAAGTTCAGGCGCAGACGTATGCGCAAAATACCGACTGGGGTGCTGTTATTGCCGTTAAAATAGGCCGTGAGCTCACTGACGAGGAAACCGGTGTGAAAGACGAAGAAGTGCTGGAACCGGCAGTGGATAAGCAGCCGACTGATGAAGCAGCACCCATTGTCGAATTGCCGGAAAATCAAGACGAAAGAATGCTCTTAATAACGGAGTGGCTTCTTAAAGCTTATTCCGAACAGGGGTATCAATTTGTAACGCCGACAGAGCTTCAGGCATACAAGAACACATCGATGTACCGGGATGTTACGGATGACCCTGATAGCATTGAACCGATAAAAGTTATCAGCAATGCGGCCACCACGCAAAAAGGTGTGGCATTGACATTTCAGGTGCTCGGCAGCGATGACAAGGTCGTCAGTTTGCTCGATACGCTGGACGAGCTGAAAATGCAGGCATCGTTTTTTGTAACCGGTCAAGAAGCCATTGAACGGGCACCCTTAATCAAAGAAATTGCATCCCGCGGGCACAGCATACAAAGCAGCGGCTTTTTGAGCCGCGGTACGAGCAAGTTGAGCTTTAAAGAATGCTGCAACGACTTAATAAAGAGCATGGCGGCCATAGAAGAGACGATAGGCAAAACGCCAAGGCTTTACCGCCCGATTCATGGAGAGGTCAGCGAAAACATGGCCAAGGCCTGCCGCGCCGTGGGGCTGATTCCTGTGCTGTACAACAAAAACCCGCTGCCCGAGGATGGCAAAAGCCTTGATGATTTGCTGAAGTATTTCTCCAAAGGTTTTCACAGAGGCGATATCATCTACTTAAGAACAGACAATTATTACAAATTAGACGGGCTTGTGAAGGGTATTGCAGATCTCGTCTACGATACCGGCTACTCATTTAAAACGATAGATGACATATATGATCATCAGTACGTGATAAAACCGCTGGAAGAAATCGCGGGATGGGATGCCATAAAAACAAAAAATGACTTTGACCCGAGGGCTTCAATAGTAGGCAAGTCGTTAACCACTGTGCCTGTTAAAGACAAAACCATTTTTTTAACGTTTGACGACTGGGGCAGCGATAAAACGGTTACGCGCATACTTGATACGTTGGATGAGTATAACGTGAAGGCGACATTCTTCATTATTGGTGCATCAGCAGAGAAAAACCCGAATTTGCTGCGCGCCATCGCCGAAGCGGGACACGACATCGCAAACCACACGTATTATCATAAGGTCATTACAAAAATTTCGTCTGTCGAGCTTCAGGAAGAGGTGGTTAAGTGCCACCAAACGCTCACCCAGATCATCGGGCGTGAGGCGGATTTATATTTCAGGCCGCCGACACTGGAGTATGATCAGGCCACCATTAATGCCGTGTTGGCGACAGGATACAAATACGCCCTGCTTTCAAACATCAGCACACAGGATTATGAACGGAATGCCGAGGAAGTGGTGAATTACGCCGTGAGCAGCGCGGAGAACGGCGGCCTCATCGTCATGCACTTAACGGATAATTCGAGCGGTGCCCAGGCTTTGCCGAGCATCATCGAAAAGCTCAGAGCAAAAGGCTACAAATTAGCGAAGCTCAGCGATTATTTGAAATAGGCATAAGGAAGTAAAGCGTTGAAGAAGAAAACCGTCCAGGATGTATTCATGCAACCCAAACAAGACCGGCGCATGTTTCCGCATGTGCCGGATCCGTCATGGGTACGGACAACAAAAGACCGGCGTGAAGAAGCGGGCAGTGAAGAAAAAAAATCGAACAAAGCCACAGCCGGTTATTCGCCGGGGCAGCGTTTTGAAGGTGAATTTCCGGTTAAGATCGTGTTTACGCATAAGCACCGCCGTTATGTATTCAATACAAAATGTGTGGATATTTCACAAAGCGGCATACTGGTGGATTTGCTGGATGAAGCGGCAAAAGAATTGAGCGGTGAAGAGCCGTCGGGCAGCCGTTTTGATGTGCTAAAAGACGCCGAAAACTTAAAACTTTATTTTCGCATACCGCCGGGTGTTTTGCCCGAAGGCATGGAAGCCAATGTAAAAATTGACGGCCAATTTGTGCGCTCTTTTCTCAGAAACGGGGCTTTGCATGCGGCTTTTGTATTCGATGTTGATCTTGAGGATTATAATAAGCGTCATAAAGACCGCTCGTCGCTGATGGTTGCGTCGCTGATGTTGTTTGGTGTGACGCTGATGATTGTATTGATGCGTCTTGAAGGGCTCATCTATTTTCGGTTTAATCGAATACTCTACCTTTACAGCATCATTACCGCCATCTATATTTTAACGCGCTATTTATTCGGTTCGTTCTATAAGCCGGTTCCTGTTGATC
>JAEZIW010000051.1 GCA_023436525.1 Bacillota bacterium
TGGAACAGCACTCTTTTCCAGAGCCATAGCGATTTCGTTTTTGACTGAGGTATTAATCATATCGCTCTTGTTGAGAAAAACAATTTTCCGTGCCTCCTGCGGTGCGCCTTTGAATAAACCCTTCGGATGTTTGATCAAGCGAAGCCAATGCTGTGCCGTGATGATATCACCGGCGTTTGATTCGGTAACATCCGCAAAAAGATCAGCGCGATGTACAAATTCATCTGTGATCGGCTTCCAAAGGCAATCAAGGCCGATTACGCCGATAACAATTTTTGTATGGAGAGGATAAACAGGCTCTGTTTCATTCGGTGCCTTAACCGGCTTTCTGGCTGAACCGTCAGCTTCTGTAATAATACAATCGAACAGAGGAGGGAGCTGTGTCATTTCGTCCGGCGTATAGCCCAGCAGCTTGCCATGCGGCAGCTGGGCCTTTGCGGCTGTCATCAGTAAATTGTCGGCTGTCAGGTATTTGGCAGGCCCGATATAAACACTTCCTTTGCCGGGATGCAATATCTTTGTGGTCGTTGTGAATAAGGTGCGCCAGCCTTTGCAGGAAAGCTCATATGCAATTTTACAGCCGACAGTCGTCTTTCCGCCGCCGCCCACAACAGAAATGATCATATCCATTATTCCTTGCTTATCATTGTTAAACATTGTAGACTATTAAGGGCAAAATGACAACAAATGCGGCTTACTGTCCGCTGTATTTTGCGTGTATTTTGCGCCTAAAATGTATGCTTTATTATATATTGACAAAGACAGTTTGACATGATACATTGATACCATAAAAATAATTAGGTGATAAAAATATTTTTGTATTATGAAAGTTTTTTACGAGTCAGTAAAAAAGAAAAAGAATGCGGAGATACTATTCATTAACGGAAGATAAGGCAGTGTATTTTCATTGCCTTTTTAAATTGAAATAAACGTGAGGAGCATTTAAAAATGGATTTTTCATTGATTAAACAAAGGGCAGCCGAATACGAACAGGCGATGACAAAATTTTTAAGAGAGCTGATTGCGATTCCGGGCGAAAGCGCAGGAGAAGAAAAGGTGATCGGCCGTATCAAGCAGGAGATGGAAGCACTCGGCTTCGACAAAATCGAGGTTGACCCGATGGGCAATATCTTAGGGTATATGGGCGACGGAGATAAAATAGTCGCTTATGATGCACATATTGATACCGTGGGCATCGGCAACATCGATAACTGGACTTTTGACCCGTATGCCGGATACGAGACGGACGAGGAAATCGGCGGCAGAGGCGCGTCTGATCAGCTCGGCGGCATTGTCAGTGCCGTTTACGGTGCAAAAATCATGAAGGATTTGGGGCTGCTTGCGGGCTATAAGGTGCTTGTAACGGGCACGGTTCAGGAGGAAGACTGCGACGGCTTATGCTGGCAGTACATCATCAATGAGGATAAGGTGACCCCTGAGTTTGTGGTGATAACCGAGCCGACTGACGGGCGCATTTACAGAGGCCAGCGCGGCCGCATGGAGATTCGTGTGGACGTGAAGGGCATTTCGTGCCACGGCTCCGCGCCCGAGCGCGGCGACAACGCGATTTATAAAATGGCGGAAATCATCTCGGAAGTGAAGGAGCTAAACAATCGGCTTCGTTTTGACCAATTCCTCGGTAAAGGCACGCTGGCTGTTTCTGAAATATTCTTCACATCACCGTCACGCTGCGCTGTGGCCGACAGCTGCGCGATTTCGATCGACAGACGGCTGACCGACGGGGAAACATATGAATCGGCACTCGAGGAAATCAGAACGCTGCCCGCCGTGAAGAAATATAACGCCGAGGTCTCGATGTATAAATACGACAGAGCCTCGTATACGGGCCTTGTTTATCCGACTGACTGCTTCTTCCCAACGTGGGTATCGCCGGAGGATCATGTGACCACGCAGTCGATGGTGGAAGCGTATGAGGGCATGTACGGCACGCCTGTTGTAGACAAGTGGACATTCTCCACGAACGGCGTATCCATCATGGGCCGTTACAACATTCCGTGCATCGGCTTCGGGCCGGGCAAAGAGGCGCAGGCTCATGCCCCGAACGAGAAAACATGGAAGGCCGATTTGGTAAAATGTGCGGCTGTGTACGCGGCTCTTCCCGAATGCTACCGCAAAAGAGATAAATAAAAAATGAGAGGATTTAATAATATGAGCGATATGAAGAAAATGCTGGAGCAACTGTCGGCACTGAATTTAAAGGATATGTATTTGAACGATTTCCTTCTGACCTGGGAAAAGTCTGACGATGAAATACAGGGTGTGTTTCAGGTTGCCGAGCTGCTGCGCAAAATGCGTGAGAACAACATAAGTTCAAGGATATTCGACAGCGGGCTTGCAATCTCGCTGTTCAGAGACAACTCCACACGCACACGTTTCAGCTTTGCGAGCGCGTGCAATCTGCTGGGCCTCACCGTGCAGGATCTAGACGAAGGCAAATCGCAAATTGCTCACGGCGAAACGGTGAGAGAAACAGCCAACATGATTTCGTTTATGGCAGACGTTATCGGCATTCGCGACGACATGTACATCGGCAAGGGCAACACATACATGCGCGAGGTGTCCGGCTTTGTGAAGCAGGGCTTTGACGACGGCGTGCTGGAACAGCGCCCCACGCTGGTGAACCTCCAGTGTGATATCGACCACCCGACACAATCGATGGCGGATATGCTGCACATCATCAAGGAATTCGGCGGTGTGGAAAACCTGAAAGGCAAGAAAATCGCGATGACATGGGCGTACTCACCCTCTTACGGCAAACCGCTTTCGGTGCCGCAGGGTGTGATTGGCCTGATGACGCGCTTCGGCATGGATGTGACGCTGGCACACCCGGAAGGCTATGAAGTGATGAGCGAGGTGGAAGAGGTCGCGAAAAGGAACGCGGCAGCCACCGGCGGCAGCTTCACCAAAACAAACAGCATGAGCGAAGCGTTTAAGGATGCCGATATCGTGTACCCCAAGAGCTGGGCGCCGTATGCCGCGATGGAGAAGAGAACCGTGATGTACGGCAATGGCGATTACGACGGCATCAAGACACTCGAGAAGGAGCTGCTGGCTCAGAACGCGCAGCATACGGACTGGGAATGCACCGAAGAGATGATGAGCCTCACGAAGGATAAGAAAGCGCTTTATCTGCACTGTCTGCCGGCTGATATCACCGGCGTATCGTGCGCACAGGGCGAGGTGGCTGAGAGCGTGTTTGACCGCTACCGTGAGCCGCTTTATAAAGAAGCGGGCAACAAGCCGTACATCATCGCAGCGATGATTCTTTTGAGCAAGGTGAAGGATCCGGCTGCTGTGCTGAAAGGTTTGATCGACAAGAACAATCAAAGATGGATAGGATGATAAGCCGTGAATAAGAGAATCGTCATTGCCCTTGGCGGCAATGCGCTCGGAGAAAACTTATCGGAGCAGATGGTGGCCGTCAGAAAAACGAGCAAGAAGATCGTCGAGCTCGTTAAAGACGGCTATCAGGTGGTGGTGACGCACGGCAACGGCCCGCAGGTGGGTCTCGTTACCGACTGTTTCGATTCGTATAAAATCAATCATGAGATTGACGATTTTACGATGTCGGTTTGCGTCAGCATCACACAAGGCTATATCGGTTATGATCTGCAAAATATGCTGCGTGAGGAGCTGCTGAATCAGGGGCTGAATATTCCCGTTTCCACGGTGATTACGCAGGTCATCGTAGACCCAAATGACCCCGCGTTTCAGGAGCCGACCAAGCCGATCGGGCTGTATCTCACCGAAGAGCAAGCCGAAAAACGCCGCAGCATGGGTGAAACAATCGCCGAGTTCCCGCAAGGGTATCGTCAGGTGGTCGCGTCGCCGGAGCCTAAGCACATTGTGGAATACGAAACGATTCACACGCTGCTTGATGCCGGACAGGTCGTCATTGCATGCGGCGGGGGCGGTATTCCGGTGATGGAAATCGGCAACCGGCTCAAAGGCGTGGAAGCGATTATCGACAAGGATTACACCAGCGCTGAGCTTGCCAAATTGATAGACGCTGATTATTTTGTTATACTGACAGCAGTGGAAAAGGTGGCGCTGAACTTCGGCAAGGAAAACGAACAATGGCTTAACAGCTTAAACTGCGCCGATGCCCAAACGTTCATTGAAGAAGGGCAGTTCGGCAAAGGCTCGATGCTGCCCAAGGTGAAAGCGGCGATGCGCGTGGTGACGGCGAAGCCGGAATGCAAGGCGCTGATTACATCGCTCGAAGGGCTGATTGACGGCCTGAACGGCAAAACCGGTACACTGATAACGCCCTGAAACGAGAGGAACGAATCATGATATTGATCGGGAACGGTTTACTCATCACACAGAACGACGCATGTCCGCTTAGGGTTGACGGCTGCGTGGCCGTAGACGGCTGCACGATAGTCGATTTTGGCAGCACAGCGGACATGAAGCAAAAGTACCCGTCAGCCGCGTTTTATAACGCGGACGGGCGCGTGATTATGCCGGGGCTGATCAATACACACGGGCATATCTACAGCGCGTTTGCGCGCGGTATGATACTCAAAGACAGCAAGGTCTCGAAGAATTTTACACAGATACTTGAAAATCTCTGGTGGCGGCTCGACAGAGCGCTTGACTTGCCTGAGATTGAATACAGCGCGTATGCCACGTACATCGACGGCATTAAAAACGGTGTCACCACGGTATACGATCATCACGCGAGTGCCGGGCACGTGCCCGGCAGCCTGATGACAATTGCGGCTGTCGCCAAAAAGCTCGGCGTGCGCACATCGCTTTGCTACGAGGTGTCCGACAGAGACGGGCAGAGAATCGCCGATGAGGGCATCAAAGAGAACGCGGATTTCATCGCCTATGCGAACAGCCAAAACAATGACATGGTCAAAGGCCTGTTCGGGCTGCACGCATCGTTTACATTGTCTGACGAGACGCTGGAAAAATGCGTCGCGGCAGCCAACGGCACCGGGTTCCATGTGCACGCGGCGGAAGGCATTGACGACTTATATGATAACCTCAAAAAGTACGGCAAGCGCGTGGTGGAACGGCTTTTCGACGCACAGGTTTTAGGGCCGCAGACGCTCGCGATTCACGCGATTCATATCAACGCGCGCGAGATGGACATTTTACGGCAGACCGATACGATGGTGGTGCACAATCCTGAAAGCAATATGGGCAATGCGGTGGGCTGCTCGGCTGTGCTTCAGATGATGGAAAAAGGCTTATTACTTGGCCTGGGTACCGACGGCTATACCACGGATATGCTCGAATCGTTTAAGGTTGCCAATATCCTGCATAAGCACAACATGGGGGACCCGAGTGTGGCTTGGGGCGAATCCGCACAGATGCTGCTGAGGAATAACCCGAAGATCTGCGCGCGGCATTTCAGCCAGCCGCTCGGCATTATAGAAAAAGGCGCTTTGGCAGATATCATTGTGGTGGATTACGATGCGCCGACACCGATCAACGACAACAATATCTCGTCACATATACTGTTCGGTATGTCGGGGCGCAGTGTGGTGTCCACTATGATAAACGGTGAATTTGTGATGAAGGACCGCGTGCTTCAAACGGCGGACGAGCGCGAAGTGATGGCCAAAGCACGCGAGACCGCCAGCGAATTCTGGAAACGCGTATAATTGTAAAGGGGAGCCGCTATGAGTGAAATCATGACGCCAATGCCGTTTTCTCAGCTGATCGGATGGATGCTGGACGAATACCGTACACAAGACAGCGTATTTGGCGTCCATAAAGATAAATTCTACAAATCGAAAAAACCTGTTACTATTCTCGGCGCAGAACTCGGCAGCCCGCTCGGGCCCGCAGCCGGGCCGAACACACAGCTGGCTCAGAATCTCGTCGCGTCTTACGTGGCGGGCTTTCGCTTTTTTGAGCTGAAAACGGTGCAGACGATGGACGGGGAGGATTTGAGAAAGTGCATCCCGCGCCCGTGCATCAATGCGCAGGACGAAGGCTACAACTGCGAATGGTCTACAGAGCTTACCGTGCGGCAGGCTTATGAGGAATACGTGAAGGGCTGGGTCGCGCTGCATGTGGCGATGAAGGAGTTTGGCCTTGCTGACAGCGTCGATTTTCTTTTCAACATGAGTGTCGGGTATGATTACGAGGGTATTACATCTGAAAAAATCGATTCGTATATCAACAATATGGCAAATGCCGAAAGCACAGATATATGGGCGCAGTGCAAGGCCTATTTGCTTAACAACTTAAGTTTGTTTGAAAACATTACAGCCGAGGATATCGAACAGATATCGCCGACCGTATCGTCGTCAATCACGCTCTCCACACTGCACGGCTGCCCGCCGCAGGAGATTGAGAAGATCGCGCATTATTTTCTCACCGTCAAGAAAATGGATACCTACATCAAGGTGAACCCGACGCTGCTCGGGTACGATTTTGTGCGCGGACTTTTAGACAAGCTTGGTTACGGCTACATCGCGTTTGATCATCGGCACTTCGAGCAGGATTTGAAGTTTGGCGATGCGGTTAAGCTGATTGAACGATTGATGGAAACAGCGAAGCAGGAGAACCTTGCTTTTGGCGTGAAGGTATCAAACACGTTCCCGGTGATGATTAAAGACGGCGAACTGCCCGGTGAGTTCATGTATATGTCGGGGCGCGCATTGTTCCCGCTCAGCATCAACGTTGCCGCTAAACTCAGCAGCCAATTTAACGGCACACTGCCCATTTCGTATTCGGGCGGAGCTGATTCTTTCAATATAGAAAAGATACTCAAAACAGGTATCAAGCCCGTCACGTTCGCGACGACGATATTAAAACCCGGCGGTTACTCACGCGCCAAGCAGCTCAGCACAAAAGCAGAGGCAGTGGCCTATTCGGGCGATAGAATTGATGTTGACGCGCTGGGTGAGCTGGCGCAAAGTGTGCTGACGGATAAACATATCATGAAAGATGCGCGCGAGGTCAAGTCGCGCAAAACCGCGTCTAAGCTGCCGTTGTTTGACTGCTTTAAAGCACCGTGCAAACAGGGCGGCTGCCCGATTGAGCAGCAAATACCGGAGTACTTGCAGCTTGTGTCAGTGGGAGACTATGAAAAGGCATTTGACATCATCGCGATTGACAACGCCGCGCCCGCTGTCACAGCGCAGATTTGCAGCCATATATGCCAGAGCAAATGCACGCGCGTGGATTACGATTCACCCTTGCAGGTGCGGCAGGCCAAAAAGCTGGCCGTGCAAAATGCACAGCAAAAGTATATTGATAATATAAAGCCCACAACGCTTAAGACGGACAAAAAGGTGGCGGTGATTGGTGCCGGGCCTGCGGGCATTGCCGCAGGTTATTATCTGCGGCGCAACGGCGTAGCTGTGACGGTGTTTGAAAAGCGCGAGAAGCCGATGGGCATTGTGGAATACGTGATTCCCGCATTTCGCATTTCGCAGCAGGTTATCGATTTAGATTATCAAATGGCCGTTAAAACGGGCGTTGAATTCGTGTTTGGTGCGGATGAAAATATCGATATTGAAGCACTCAAAAAGAGTTATGACTACATCATTATCGCGACGGGCGCTTGGAAAGAAGGCGCTTGTCCCGTTCAATCCGGCGGCGAAAACCTGATTGACGCGCTGGATTTTCTGGAACGCTCGAAAGCGGCAGAGTGCAGCGTCAATCTCGGCAAATCAGTCGCGGTGATCGGCGGGGGCGATGTGGCGATGGACTGTGCGAGAGCGGCAAAACGCGCATCCGGTTCTCCTAAAGTGAGCATCGTTTACCGTCGCACGAAGGATTTTATGCCTGCCGAAGCCGAGGAGAAGCATCTCGCGATATCTGACGGTATCAATTTCCTCGAGCTGCTCGCGCCTGTTTCCTATGAAAGCGGCGTGCTGACAGTGGATGTGATGCAGCTCAGTGACCGGGATGCGGACGGGCGGCGCAAGGTTAAGCCGACAGGCGAAACAAAGACGCTCGAATTTGATACGGTGATCAGCGCGGTGGGTGCGCGTGTGGATACGTCCGTGTTTGAAAAGCTCGGAATGAAGCAAACCGGACGCGGTTATGCGGCGGTTAACGAAACTAACGAAACGAGCCTCGAAGGCGTTTATGTCGCGGGAGACTGCCGCGACGGCGCGGCGACCATCGTGCAGGCCATGGCTGACTCCAAACGCATCGCCATCGATATACTCGGCAAGCTAGGTATCGCGCACGATTTTAAGCGAATCGACAGACATACGGATGAACGGGAAATCCGAGACAACAGAGCGGTACTGGAAGATGCGCGGGCGAACCAAAAGGACGCGGCCAGATGCCTTGCGTGTGATGTGGTCTGCGAAATCTGCTGCGAGGTGTGCCCGAACAGAGCGAATGTCAGCATCACGTCGGCAGGCAAGCCGCAGATTGTGCATATCGACGGTATGTGCAACGAGTGCGGCAACTGCGGCATATTCTGTCCGCATACAGGGCTGCCCTATAAGGATAAGTTTACGCTCTTCTGGGATAAGGAAGGCTTTGAAGACAGCACAAACAAGGGTGTGCTTTTTATGGAGAGCGGCTCGCTGCTGGTGAGAGATGAATGCGGCAATGTGTTCACCTGCCCTGAGAGCGACGACAGGTTGTCTGATACATATAAAGCCATGATCACCGCGATCAAGCAGAGCCACGGCTACCTGATAACAGAAAGCACCAATTAGGAGATAAGTTATCGTAAGGAGGGCGCTATGGTCACATTGGAAATCAACGGTACGCTTATTCGCACGGACGTCGATAAAAATCTGCTGTCCTTCTTAAGAGACGATATGAAGATCAAATCCGTGAAGGACGGATGCAGCGAGGGCGCGTGCGGCACCTGCAGCGTTCTGATTGACGGCGTTTCAAAACGCGCTTGCACGCAGTCTGTACAAAAGCTGGATGGCAAACGCGTCGTCACTGTCGAGGGACTTTCGGATTACGAAAAGCAGGTGTACGCGTACTGCTTTGCCAAAGCGGGTGCGGTTCAATGCGGGTTTTGCATTCCGGGCATGGTGATCAGCGCCAAGGGGCTGCTCGACAAGAACGCGTTGCCGATTCCTCAGGATATCAGTAAGGCGCTGGTCGGCAACATTTGCCGCTGCACCGGCTACAAGAAGATTGTTGAAGCCATATTGATGGCGGCTGATTTCATAAGAGAAAACAAAACCGTTCCCGAGCACCACTCCACGGGCCGAATCATGGAAGAGGTCTTCCGGCTGGACGCCTATGCGAAGACGCTTGGAACCGGAGAATATGTTGATGATATTGATCTGCCCGACATGGTGTATGCCGGCGCGGTCAGAAGCGCGTACCCGCGCGCTGTCGTCAACAATATCGATACATCCAAAGCATTGGCATATCCGGGGGTCATCGCGGTCATCACCGCAAGTGACATACCCGGCAGCAACAAATGCGGCCACATCGTGAAGGATTGGGACACATTAATCGCCAAGGGCGATACCACACGCTACGTGGGAGATTCGGTCGCGCTCGTCGTTGCCGAAACAAAGGAAGCGCTTGAGGCTGCGAAAAAACTCGTTGATGTCAGCTACACGCCGCTGGCTCCCATCACATCGCCGCGTATGGCGCTGGAAGAGGGCGCGCCGAAGCTGCATGAAGCGGGAAACGTGCTGCGGCACGACCGCGTGAAGCGCGGCGGCAACATCGATGACGTTTTTACTGGATCAAAGCACGTGGTAAGCCACGTGTACCATACGCCTTTCACCGAGCATGCGTTTATGGAGCCCGAATGCGCGGTGTGCCGATGCGACGGCGACAGCCTCACGCTTTACAC
>JAEZIW010000110.1 GCA_023436525.1 Bacillota bacterium
AAGAATTCAAGTCGTTTCAGCAGAACTCCTCGGGAGAGTATTATGGCGTGGGTATGGGGATTGGTATCGACGATGTAACCGGCCTCGCGGTCGTGTCGTATTTTCTTGATGGCTCCGCGGCGAAGGAGGCGGGCATTGAGGTGGGTGATCTCATTGTCTCCGTTAATGGGGAGGATGTTACCAAGAATACGCTGCAGGAAATTCGCGTCAAGTGCATCGGCGAAGACGGCACGCCCATCACCATCGGTGTGAAGCGCGGCGAAGACGTGCTGGAGTTTACGATGGAGCGCAAATCAGTCGAGCTCGATATGGCCGCATATAAAATGCTGGACAATGGCATTGGTTACATGCAATTGAAGCAGTTCAGCGGCAACTGCGAAGCGCTTTTTAACGAAGGTATGGATTATTTCTCAGAGCAGGGCGCAAAAGGCATTATATTTGATTTACGAAACAACCCCGGCGGGTATCTGTCAACCGTGGTCGGTATGCTGGATAGGCTGCTGCCCGAAGGCACAATCGTGTATACCGAGGACAAATACGGCAACCGTGATACCAAAACGAGCGACGCGAATTGCACGAAGATACCGATGGTGCTGCTGGTGAACCAAAATACGGCATCGGCTTCCGAGATATTTGCGGGGGCCATACAGGATTATGATTGGGGCCTTGTGGTGGGCACACGCACGTACGGCAAAGGCGTGGTGCAGATTGTGGTGCCGATTGAATCAACGGGCGGCGGGCTCAAAATCACGTCATCGGAATACTTTACGCCTAAGGGACGCAGCATTGACGGCAACGGCGTCTATCCGGATGTCAACGTGGAGCTGAAAGAGGACGCAACGAAGGATGTGCAACTGGAAGAAGGCCTCAAACAACTGTCGCTGCTGATCAATGAACAAACACCGTAATTCTGACAAGTCACCGTAAAATGTGGATAAGAATTCCTTGTCATACGGCAGATACACTGATAGAATAATGACGCTGATTACAAATCAGGCCGGTTCCTAAAAGGGCTGGCTTGTTTTGGCACTTTTGCAAGCAATAAACAAGCAGAATTGCGGGAGGGACAGCATGTATGATGTGATTATCGTCGGCGCGGGCCCAGCCGGGCTTACGGCCGGCTTGTATGCCGGGCGCGCAGGCTTATCGGCGCTGATTCTGGAGAAGGTTTTTGCGGGCGGGCAAATTACACGCACACTGGCGGTGGAGAATTACCCGGGTTTCCCCGACGGCATTGAAGGGCTTGATTTAAGCTTTAAATTTAAAGAGCAGGCTGAGCGCCATGGCGCGGTGATTGAAACGACGGAAGTGACAGGCTTTGATATTGAGGGCGAAGAGAAAAAAGTAATCACGGCAGACAGGATTTACAGCGCAAAATCAGTGATTCTTGCCATGGGCGCTTCATACAAAACGCTGGGGCTGCAAAGCGAAAGACGGCTATCGGGCTCCGGCGTGTCGTATTGCGCCACATGTGACGGCGCGTTTTTCAAGCAAAAGCAGGTGGCTGTGATTGGCGGCGGAGATACCGCTATTGAGGATGCGCTGTATCTGGCGAACTTTGCGAGCCACGTGTATGTGGTGCACCGTCGTGATGAACTGCGCGCGCAGCGGGTGCTGCAGGAGGCCGCGCTGAAGAACGAGAGAATTGAGTTCGTTTGGAACAGCGAGGTGGATGCGATTGAAGGCGACGTTGTTGTGACGGGCGTGCGTGTGCGAAACAACAGGACGCAGGAATTACGAACGCTGGCTGTGTCCGGCGTGTTTGTGGCCGTTGGCATTGTGCCGCACAGCGACGATGTGAGAGAGCTTATCAAAACGGATGACTTTGGATATATTGTCACGGATGAGGCGATGCACACGAGCCTGCCGGGCGTTTTTGCGGCAGGCGATATTGTGGCAAAGCCGCTTCGTCAGGTGGTAACGGCGGCGGCAGACGGCGCGGTGGCTGTTTACTCGGCGCTGAGTTATTTGAGAGAACACAAATAGGACTAGACCAATTTGCATATTGGTATCAAGCGGACTATAATACAAAAGGTTCGCAGCATGGAGGAACTATGGCGAGACTGTTTGGAACGGACGGAGTCAGAGGCATTGCAAACGAAAAACTGTCGTGCGAGCTGGCGTTTAAGCTGGGGCAGGCGGGCGCGTCTGTACTGACGAGCGAAGTGCACAAGGCGCGTATACTGATAGGCCGCGATACACGGATATCGGGCGAAATGCTGGAAGCCGCGCTGGTGGCGGGCATCTGTTCGGTGGGGGCCGAGGCGCTGGTGGCGGGCGTAATCCCGACATCGGGTATCGCGTATCTGACACGCAACTATGGAGCGGATGCGGGTATTGTGATTTCAGCTTCGCACAACGCGGCGGAATACAACGGCATCAAGTTCTTCGACTCACAAGGCAAAAAGCTGCCCGATGAGGTGGAAGACCGCATTGAGGGCATTATTCTAAGCGGCAGCGAAGAGATACCGCTGAAAACAGGCATTGACGTGGGCCGCCGTGTGAAAGCGGTCAACGCGGTGACGGAATACAAGGAATTCTTGATCGGCTCAACGGATACTAGCCTTCGCGGGCTTAAAATTGTGCTGGATTGTGCACATGGTGCGGCTTCTGCACTGGCACCGCGGGCGTTCAGCGAGCTCGGTGCCAACGTGGTGCCGTATTACAACACACCGGACGGCATCAATATTAACGACAACTGCGGCTCGACACACCCCGGAAAGCTCACGCAGCTCGTCGCGGAGCTCGGTGCCGATATGGGGCTGGCTTTTGACGGCGACGCCGACAGGCTGATTGCGGTTGATGAGCACGGTGTGGTGGTGGATGGCGACCAGATTATGGCCATCTGCGCGATTGATTTGAAGCAGCGCGGGCTGCTTAAGGACAATACGCTGGTATGCACCGTGATGAGCAACCTTGGGCTGGATATCGCAATGAAAGAAGCGGGTATCAAAACGGTTAAGACGCGCGTGGGTGACCGGTATGTGCTTGAAGAGATGCAAAGAAACGGCTATACGCTCGGCGGGGAACAGTCCGGCCATATCATTTTCCTCGAACACAACTCAACGGGTGACGGGATACTGACGGGCATACAGCTTGCAACGATTCTGATGCGCAGCGGCAAGCCGCTCTCTAAGCTGGCGGACACGGTGGACATACTGCCGCAGGTGCTGGTAAACGCGCATGTGAAGGATGAATATAAAGAGCATATCATGGAAGACGAGCAGATCAAAAAGCAGATCGACGCGCTTGAGAAGCTTTTTGCAGGAAAAGGCCGTGTGCTGATTCGTCCTTCGGGCACGGAGCCGCTCGTTCGCGTGATGATAGAAGGACCCGATCAAAAAGAAATTGAACGCCAGGCGGTGAACATGGTGAAGCTCATCGAAAGCCGTCTTGCGTAATTTGCCTCAATGACGATGACGCCATTGGGGCCATCATCAGGAGGCATTTAATATGTGCGGAATTGTTGGCTATGTGGGCGGTAAAGACGTTGTTCCCATGCTGCTGAATGGACTCAGCAAACTCGAATACAGAGGATACGACAGCGCCGGCGTTGCGATTGTGTGCGACGGCGAAATGAAAGTGCATAAATCAAAGGGACGGCTCAGCGCGCTGCGCAGCCTGATGGAAGGCTGCAACGCGCCGAATGCGGTGGGTATTGGGCATACGCGCTGGGCGACACATGGCGAGCCGTCCTTTGAAAATTCACATCCCCATACCAATTGCGCGGGCGACATTGCCGTGGTGCATAACGGTATCATCGAAAACTATGTCAAACTGAAAAAGTGGCTGCAGGAGCAGGGCAACGTGTTTGTTTCGGAGACAGACACAGAGGTTGTTGTGCACTTAATCAACCATTTTTACAACGGTGATTTGCTGGCGGCCGTGCAAGAGGCGATATCGCACCTTGAGGGCTCGTACGCGCTCGGTGTGGTATCGCAAAAGCATCCGGACATGATCATCGCGGCACGCAAAGACAGCCCGCTTGTGGTGGGCATCGGAAGCGGTGAGAACATGATCGCCTCGGACATCCCCGCGCTGATCGAGTACACGCGCGACGTCATTTTCCTGGAAGACAAGGAAATCGCGGTGCTGGAGCGCGAAAACGTCATCATATACGACGAATACGGTCAAATCGTGAACCGTGATATTTACCATGTGGACTGGGACGCGGCGCAGGCCGAAAAGGGCGGCTATGAGCATTTCATGATCAAGGAAATTCATGAGGAACCGCGCGTGATGGCCGATACGCTGATGTCGCGCTACAAGGACGGCATGATAGACTTAAGTGACATCGGTATCGACGAAGCGCTGGTGAAAAACATCAGCAAGGTGGGCATTATTGCCTGCGGAACGGCATACCACGCGGGCATGGTGGGCAAGTATATCATCGAGAAGCTCGCGCGCATACCGGTGGATACCGAGATTGCTTCCGAGTTCCGGTATCGAGATCCGCTGATTGTCCCGGGTCAGCTCGTGATTATCATCAGCCAGTCCGGCGAAACGGCGGACACGCTGGCCGCGATGCGCGAGGCCAAGAAGCGCGGCGCGAAGATAGCGGCGATTGTGAACGTGGTGGGCAGCACGATATCGCGCGAGGCGGATGCGGTGCTGTATACGCACGCGGGCCCGGAGATTGCGGTGGCTTCCACCAAGGCATACAACACACAGCTGATTGCAATATATATGATCGCGCTGGAGCTGGGGCGGCTTTCGGGCAGGCTTTCGGCAGAAGAGTACACACGCTATGTGCAGGGGCTTGTCAAAATCCCCGAAACGATGAACACGGTGCTGCAGACCAAGGATCAGCTCGCGCGTTTCGCGTCGCGCCAGTTCAGCCAGAACAGCGTGTTTTATATTGGCCGTGGGCTCGATTATGTGCTCTCGATGGAGGCATCGTTAAAGCTCAAGGAGATTTCATATATCCATTCCGAGGCGTATGCGGCGGGTGAATTAAAGCACGGCACCATAGCGCTGATAGAAGACGGCACGCTGGTGGTGGCGATTGCGATGCAGCGCGGGTTGTTTGACAAGACAGTGAGCAACATTAAAGAGGTGAAGGCGCGCGGCGCGCATGTGCTGGCGGTATGCTTTGAGGGCAGCGAGCTGCCGGAGGACATTGCGGACGAGGTGATTTACCTGCCCGAGGCGGACGACATATTCGCGCCGATACTCGCGGTCACGCCGATGCAGCTGTTTGCCTATTATATGACGGTGGAGAAGGGCTTCGACGTGGATAAGCCGAGGAATTTGGCAAAAAGCGTTACAGTTGAATAGGATAACTGTGTAGAATAATTCCTCCGATTGCTATATAATTGCGATTGGAGGAATTTTTTATGTCACACTTCTTTTATATGAATGTTAATGGCGACAACAACAAAGATTTTATAATCCAAACCCTCCATAGTCATGGGTTCTACGATGCCAAAATTCTAAAACAAAAAGAAATACAAATTTCTTCAGATATAAAAATCGGGTCGCTGGTGCGTATTGCCCTAATGTTACCGGACAGTTATCCGGATTACTTGAAAATAATCAATGACATGAGAAAAGAATATAAAGCGATATATATTTTAAAGTATTGAGAGGGCAAAGGTCGGATCGCGCGTTTGTTCCCAACAGAAACGATAAAAGGTGATGATCTCACTATAGAGCTTCTTTCAGAACTCAATGATGATACTTTCTATCGCATAGAATTCTTTAAGCGATATTATTGATCGTTTAGTTTGAATAGATCATATTTTGGATGGCGCAGTTGAGGCTTCGACGTGATAAGCCGAGGAATTTGGCAAAAAGCGTGACGGTTGAGTAGGATAACTGAAAGAAAAAATAGAGATTAACGCCGGAGTTGCATGATTAATATGTGTTCCGGCGTTATTATTATATCCAAAGTTAGAATTTCTTTACTTCTTATCTACCGTCCTATATTATGGAAACACAATACATGTATAAGGCGGTGTCATATGGCTTCAATCATCACACAAATCGCAAACAAATGGAAACTAACACAGAACGAGACCCTCCTTTCGGGACGCGTGAACGACATATTCGTCAATATTACTTTTGTGAAACACGTGCGTAAAAACGCCAACATGGAGCCGTGCGATTATAACAAGTCATTTGAGAATTACGTTTTCGAAGCGCTGTTTCAGCCCAAATACGAATATGTAACGATCGATCTTTATGTCACCAGAAAAGAAGGTATAAACGAAGCGGAACTGAGCGGATTTTTAGACACGAATTACGAGAGCTTCAAAACCAGCCTGCCGACTTATGTTAACGGGCATTTTGGGGTGACACTGTATCAGCGCGATGCCGTGAACGTGAAGGCGTGGTATGTGATTGACTTTTTGAATCTGTTAACGGGCTTCTTAAACGAGCGCGGATACACCAGCGGCTGCAAAAAATGCGGCAGCAACGATAATCTGTCTCAGGTGGTATATGCCTCAAGAGCCACGGAGATATGCGAGAACTGCCGACTGAAGGAAGCGACGTTTTAAGATTGTGTATAGCTTTCACGTTATTTGCATGCAATATTTATGATATGAATTCAAATGATGATATAATCATCGCGGAGATAAGGTAATATGAAGTGTACTAAATTTTTATAGGTATTTTTCTCACATTAGTCATGTTGTTTAGTTTCGCAGGTTGCAAACAAAGCTCAAACTTAATTGTTAGATTTGATTTTAATTCGGATGATATTGATAGTCTTTATAAAAACATGCCCGAGAAAGAAGTTTTCGAATTGCTTGGCTTACCTCATCGATCAACTGTATACATTGATTCCTCATCCTATGATTATGTCAGTGAAAACGGGATATTAAGGGTAGAGTTTGAGTATTTCAAGTTAAAACATGCTACGTTCTTTGGGATGGAGGAGGCCACAACAGTACCTCTTAAGGAAAAAAAGACGAATGTTATTAACAGAGATAAATATCTTAGAGAAATAGATACTCATATAACGAGCGATGAACTGGAGTTTATAAATAGAAATGTTAATGCCGAAAAAATACAATCTACTATTGGGCCTCCGCATTCTTATATTGAGTACAATGTTGATGGATTCGAATTAAATGCTTTTGTTTATAATCTAAATGCCGGGAATAAGTTACTTTTAGTATACAAACAGAATGGAACTGTCGGTATGGCACAAATTCAAGACAAAGACGGGGAAATACTAAAAAGTATTGTTGAATTTGAAGAATAAGATTCACATGTTATAATACTGTAACGTATAAAGGAATTTCATGAATCAAAACGAAATCAACCAACTTAGTGATAAACAACTAATCTGGGCTTGCGCCCAGCCTCTCATCTGGCAGGTGCGCGGCAAAGACCCTTTAACAAAAGCACAGTATATGAAAACCCTCAGCGAAGCCCAGCGGGCGCTGTTCCTTTTTCAGGTAATGTTCGGCCACGCTCACCACGGCATGGCGCTGTTCTTTCAGCAGATCGACTATATCGCCGAATCGATGGACTTTTGGGCGGCGCTCAAATCGGCCATGAGATACTTTGAAGACGCTGACATGCTTGCACTCATCAAAATAATGGAAAGCGCATATAGCGCATTTAAGCAAGAAAGTTTAATCTCGCTTGATGAGCTTGACGAGCAATACAATCTAAGGATTCCCGCGACACTGGGCTTGATCGGTAATTGTATACGTAATAATCCGGCAGCGTTTATGGAACCAGAGAAATAAGAGAAATAAAACAGGATAGAGACAGGAGAAAAAGCAATGGATAAAACAAAAATCATCGTACTGCTGCTGTGCAGCCTTATCATCGCGGTAGGCATCGTTATCGGTTCGGCGGTTTCCGCCAGCACGCTGGCAGAACGGCCGCTGACAGGCAGCTTCAGCGGCAGCTTGAATTCCTACGAATCGGTGGAAACTGAAATCATAAGTACCTATAGCCTGATGAACGATCTTGGCATATTGCCGTCAAACGAGAGCGTGGATTATGACACCGAATATGAAAGGCTAAAGTCGGAGCTCGAAAGCAATATTTTAAGCGGCAAATGGCCGGACTTTCCGTATGTGAGTATAAACGGGCAAATGTATTATTCCAGCACAGCTGTGGAAGAATGGTTCGCCGAGAAGGGAAAAACACAGTTGGTGATAGGATAGTCAAGATTCCCTTTGCATCTCATCATACACAAAGCGGTACAGCGCAAACAGCTCCGGTGCGGCGGGGTCTTCCACGTTGATATCGGGATGATACTTGTTGAGTATGCCGCCCCACCCAATCTCGGTAATCTCGTCTCTCATGGCGCGGTAGCGCTGTAAACACCCCAGCTGCTCATTAACCTCGGTCAGCATATCCCGAATGTGCTCCAAATCGCTGATGATTGATTCAAGCTGCTGCAGCTTGGCCTGTTCTTCTTCGCTCATCATGTGCCTCCCGATAAGTTTTGTTTACTATTATGCTTGGGGAAGCGCGTTTCATACATTGAAAGGCAAAAAAGGGGAATGGACTGCCCATGCAGAAATGTTAGGTATATCAATCAAAATGCGCAAAAAGCGGCGGCAAAGGCGGCGGGCATGGACAATCAAAGTGAAACAGTCCTTCATATCATCGGCAGCATAACCGGGCAGAATCAATCCGTCACACGGCAGGCGGTGAAAAGCAGCATGGCGTGGGCGGCAGCCGGTTCCGATTTTAATACCGTATTAAACCAGCTGGTGATGGGCGGGTATGTAAGCGCGGCAGGCTTTGAAGGTTTAACGCTGACCCAAAAGGGAAAACTGGAAGCGGAGCGAATTCGGGATAAAAAGATACAGCAGGAATTTGACGGGCTGATAGCCCGGTGCACGCAGAGCAGCGCTTATCTGGATTTTTGCGAAGAGTTGTATGGATATCGGCTCTATCTGTTTAACATGATGGACAAGCGCCAGCTCGATGATTTGTTTGCTTCGTTAAGCCTTACACCGCACGACAAGGTATTAGATATGGGCTGCGGAACAGGGAGTCTGCTAAACCGGATCGTGCAGGAATTCGGCTGCTGGGGCACAGGTGTTGACCGTCTCGACAGCGGTATTGTGAACAGAATCAGCCCGCTCATTGAATACCGGCAAACGGACATGGATTCGGTGCTTGACTTTAACGCATCGGCTGTGCTTTTCGTGGACAGCTTGTATTTCAGCCGTGATATAAAAAGTCTGCTTGGCCGTTTAAAGGGCAGCGGTGTGAAAGCATATATGTATTACTCCGCTTACTTGTTTCAGGAGACGGACGACAGAGCCCTGCTTTGTAAGAATAAAACACAGCTTGCGCAAGCTTTAAACGCTCTGGGCTTCGCATATAAGGTGACGGATTACAGTGAGAATGAACAGATGCTGTATAAGAAAGGAATCAAGCTGCTCAAAACATATGAGGCTCGTTTCGCCGCTGACGGCATCCAAGAGATATATGAGCGGCGAATGAGCGAGTATGAGTTCGGGACGGAGCTTTATGAGCAGGGGAGGGCTGCCAGGTTTCTATACATCGTGGAAAAAACAGAATCAAAATGTGAATAATATACGTATATTAAATGAATTTGGATAAATAAACTTGCGAATATCAAACCGGTTGATGTAATATATTTGTATTGGTATCACAATAAAAATATCCGAGAGGGGTGTATCCTATGTCTCCGTACAAAAGCTTTATTGCCGCAACGAAGGATTATTTTCAAAGTGTCGCGTTTTTAAAGTTCCTGCTCGCCGCCTCTATTTTTATTTTCGCGGCCGGCGGTATTTTCTTTTTGCTTGGTCTGTTTATACTGAGCGTTTATGAAGCGTTCATTTGCCTTGGCAGCATACTGATCTGGGCCGGTCTGCTGCTCTCGATCATCAAGGAAGATGTGATGACGATCGTGATATCCAGCGGCGTGATCGCGGTTGGCAGCCTTGTCGGCTGGATTATAAAGCTGGTGGGCACATCATATTTAGGTTTTGCGATCGGAGGATTCTTCGCTTTTACACCTTTCATCTTCTTCTTAATATTTGGCGCCATAGCGATTGTTGTCTTCATCAAAGCTGAGAAGTTCAGGTCAATGCGCGCAGCAGCCGCCGCGGCAAGGCCGCAGGGGCTGCCCTGCCCGAGATGTGGTAATCTTGTTCCCTTTGGCTCTGGGTTCTGCCCGGCCTGCGGCGCACCCTCGCCCCAGTATGCGCCCCCGCAGCCGCCTCCGCCGTACGCGCCGCCGCAATACGCGGCCCCTCAGTATGCACCGCCGCAGCCGCCTCCGCCGTACGCGCCGCCTGTGGCACCCGTGCCGCCTGTGGCTCCGGCCCAGCCTGCAGCGCCCGCGGAGCCCGTTCAAGAGGCTCCGGCCACCAAGGCTTGTGTAACCTGCGGTGCACAGCTCCCCATCGACGCAGTGTTCTGCGGCAAATGCGGCACAAAGCAAGGTTAAACTTAATTTCAATAGTTAAAATAAAAGCATCTTCCACGTGGGAGATGCTTTTTTGTGAGAAAGGATTACTGATACGAATCAGCCTTCTCCTCGAGGAGAAGGTGGCGCGCAGCGACTGATGAGGTGTATGATCACTGAAAAGTATAGATTTGTTCACCTCATCAGTCGCCTGTCGGCGACAGCTTCCCCTTGAAGGGGAAGCCAATTGATCATTCAAGCCTCCTATGCTTTGCGCGCCGCGGTCAGCATCATCGCGAGCGCGTTGAGCGCCGCCAGGCTGCGAATGGCATTCCTCTCGTTTTTGTGCCCGCGCGACAACAGCAGCTTTTTCACCTCGCTGTGCGCATCGCTGCAAACGGCGATGTACACGAGCCCGACGGGCTTTTCATCGGTGCCGCCGTCAGGGCCTGCAATGCCCGTCACACCCACGCCGATATCCGCACCGGTCAGCGTACGGATGCCTTGCGCCATCTGCTGGGCCGTTTCGGGTGATACCGCGCCGTTGTCTTGAAGCGTCTGCTCAGCCACGCCGAGCAGCTTCATTTTCAGCTCATTCGTGTATGTGCACACACCGCCGGCATATACGCCGGACGCGCCCGGAATGCCGGTTATCGCGGCGGATACCAGCCCGCCTGTGCAGCTTTCGGCTGTGGCAGCCACGAGGTTTTTCTCTTTAAGCGCCTGAACCAGCGCGTTTTGCATGCTTTTAACATCCACGCCGTAGACCACGTCCCCGAGCATCTGCCTGATCTGTGCGACGACGGGGTCAATAAGTGCTGCGGCCTCCTGTTCACTCGCGGCCTTGGCGCTGACGCGCACCTCCACCTCGCCCTGCTTGGCGTACGGTGCCACAGTCGGGTTGATGGACGTTGTCATCATTTCGCGCAGTGCATTCTCCACCGATGACTCGCCCATGCCAAATATATACAGTGTTTTGGAGCAGATCATGCCGCCGGTTTTCTGCTGTAAAAACGGAGCGATGCGTTCCGAAAACATCGGGCACATTTCGGATGGCGGCCCCGGCATCATGATCACCGTTTTGCCGTCCTTCTCTACCGCAACGCCGGGGGCAAGCCCGTTGTCGTTGAAAAACACCGTGCTGCCTTCGGGCACCAGCGCCTGCAGCATGTTGTTGGGCGTCATCGGCCAGTCGCGCCTTTTAAACAGGTCTTCCATCTTTTTAACACTGGGCTCGTGCAGCACAAGGTTAACGCCGAAATAATCGGCGATGGTTTTTTTCGTTAGGTCGTCGTAGGTGGGGCCAAGGCCGCCCGTGGTGAGCACCACATCGCTGCGCGACAGCGCTAGCGCAAGGCTGTCTTTAAGCCGCGCAGCGTTATCGCCCACCACCGATTGATGATACATATCGATACCGAGAGATGCCAGCTCTTTTGATAAAAAAGCACCGTTGGTGTTAACGATATCACCAAGCAGTATTTCCGTACCGATGCAAATGATTTCCGCAACCATGTTTGTTTTCTCCGTCATTTTTGTTTAGCCTGTATTATACCACAGCCTGAATTGAATCGACAGCCTTACATATTATCAATTTGCACCCATTTCCGCGAATTCGGATATGGTTTTATTTAACTGTCCATGGTATTCTATATCAAACACACACTCCGGAGGGTTTCATGAAGAAAAGACTGGCTGCGGTATTTTTAACATGTTTGATATTCGTATGCACAGCATGCGGCTTAATCGAGCCGTTTCCGGCTGCAACATCTCCGGCGGCATCAGCCGATCCTTCAGCAGCGACGGAGCAAATCAGCGAACCGGTAACGCGTGCGGATTATCCGGCAGCTTATCTGCCGGGGATTGATGCGGCGGGGGTCATTCCGGCGAAGGGGTATCATATCGGCATTGTCATCAGCCAGTCGTCGCCGTATGCGGCCAATTTTGACGCGTTTACAGAACTCGTGAAAGCCTATGAGGCTGCGTTTGATATGACGGTGAGTGTTGAGCAGCCGGACGATGCGGCGCAGGATGACTGCATCACGCAGATGATCGGCAGCGGCATTGAATTTTTGATTTTTGCGCCGGGCGGGAACGAATCGGAGGCGGATGCCATATGTGCACAGAGCGGTGTTCCTTATTTAACGCTCGGGCAACGGTTAAAAAACACGCCGGGCGAGGGCGGCTACGTTTGCACGATTGAACCGGACGATTTTCTGTGCGGCATACTCACAGGCCGAAACATTGCGGACACGATGAAATTGCAATACGGCGAGCCTTTGGGCAACATCGCGGAAATTACCGGCGTGGTGAGCGACAAAGCCTCGATACTGAGATCGAGCGGCTTAAGACATGCATTGAGCGTGTACAGCAAGCTTAATGTGGTTTGCAGCGTTGCGGGCAACGGCGACAAGGACACCATCTACAAATCCGCCGAGAATATATTTAAAGCCTGCCGCGAGGGCGAGCTTGATGGCGTTGTGGTGCCTGACGACAGCGCGGCGGTAACGGTGCTGCAGGCCGCGCTCGATTACGACCGCAATGACGTGATCGGCCGAATCTGGAGCGCAGGTGCGACGGTGGACGGATTGACCGGCGTTTATTATGGCCAGATTGCGCAGACCGTTGAGACAACCTCACAGACCGGTATGGCGGCGATGGAATATGCGGTGCGTTATCTGAACGGCAGCACGGACATTCCCGCTGTGATCACAACGCTGACGCGTGTGTTTTCGGCTGAAACGCAGGAGAAAAAGGACGCGTTGAAAAACATGATTGCGGCGCTGAAGGATCGCGATGCGTCTGCATGTTTGGAAAGCATGGGTGATTACACGCTCTTCCAACCGGAGGCCAACATGAGCAACTACCCGCAGCGTTATGATCTTTATGCGGATGTGGCGGCATATCTGGCTGCGTTTGAGC
>JAEZIW010000129.1 GCA_023436525.1 Bacillota bacterium
ATCCGCCCGCTCCGGCGCTGAATGAGATCTCGGCGACAGAGCGAAGAATACTCGCTATCTATTCAATCGCGAACACCATCACCGAGATGGGAAAATACTCGCGCGTGCAGATCAACGTGCAGCGTAACAACAACAGCAACGGCATTATGCAAAGTGAGGTGGGTATCAGCAGTGAAGATAAGCTGCTTGATGCGCTCACGTGGAACGGTGATTTGATATTAACGCCCGAAAAAACACTGGAAAGGGCACTCGATTCGTATTACAAAAAGAATTGGGCTCAGTTGTACAGCTATACGGCTTACTCGGATATTGACGGCACATTGAAACCCGATAGTGACGATTTTTCCGCTGAGCTGAACGAAACAGACTATCAGCTCGATTCGTTCCTGCCGATGGGCGTGAATGTATCAAGTGACGGACAGTCGGCGGTGGTGCTGCTCAATTACAAAATTAAAACGCGCAACGGAGACATTGAGCGGACAATGATTCCTGTGATTATGGTGAGGGAAGAGGAGCTGTGGAAGGTATCTTATTCGTCAATTGTCAACGTGCTGATCAACGTGGGGTGATAAAATGAAGCGATTCTCTGCCTGGGTGCTGGCGGTGTGCATGCTGCTCTCAGGCTGCGGCGTGATACAGGATGCCAAAGGTGCCGGACGGGAGATTCCCGACGGTACGCTTGATTTGAGCGGAATCGATTCGATGGTCAGCACCAAGAAAGCGGCTGTTTATTTCCTCAACAGCGAAACCCAAACGCTGACAGCGGACGTTCGGCTGCTGAACATAAAGCAGGACAGAAACCCCGCAGAAACGGCGGTGCAGGCGCTGCTGACCGGTCCGTCCAGCAACAGCCTCGCAGGTGTCGCGCCGGAGGGAATGACACTGGATTCTATCGAGTTTTCCAACGGCGTGGCAAATGTTTATATTAAATACGACGGCCTGCCAATGACGGCCGAACAAAAATATATGCTGGAGCTGGCGATAACAAATACCATTGTCGATATTCTTGGGGCAACCGGGGTGAATGTTTTTTATAACGGGCTGCGAGAAGGCTTGCAAGGATATCCGTATGGACCGCTTAAAAAACAGACTGTAAGGGTGGATGAAGCCTTCGCCAGCGCAAGGGGTAAATATGTTTTGGAGGATACAACCGTACCGGATGCCAATGCGGCGGCTTCACCGCTGCCTTCTGTGACCGTTGGCCCGGTTGAAACAGGAACGGTACCCGATGTTACGAGAACCATTGATATCAACACCGTGCTTTATTTCGTTTCGGCGAGCGGAGATTATATACTGCCGGAGGTGCGATCTATAACGTATACTGTTACGGCTTCGGGCAACAACACCGCAAGCTATATTTCATCTATTATTGATGAGCTGAAAAAGGGGCCTAAAAACACAAATGTGATGAATAGCCCGCTGATGTTCGGTACGGCGCTCACGGCTGATCCTGTTGTGGTGGCGAATGATGATTCAACCATTGACGTTGAGCTGCACTTCGGTTCATTGCCCTCTGGCGTTGTCTATGCAGACTCCAAGGAGATGCGTTTGTCGTTTGCGGCGCTGGTATACAGCATTACCGGTTTTGTGCCGGGCACCAGAGAAATTCGTTTTTTTGCAGGCAACGCACAGATGGAAACGGGATACGGCAGCGTTGGTGCAAAAAGAAGCGATTATTACGGGTTTGTCGGTTCAAGCGCACCGCTATATTTCCAATATGCCAATTCGGGTCTGCTGCTTGAGGTGTCGCGCAGCATGGAGCAGGGTAAAATATGGAGCGCACTGGAACGTGTGCGCGCGCTGATGCGCGGGCCTCAAACGGGCGATGGAAACAATGTGACAACAGTGCAGTACTCGGGGATGACAGAGGGTGATATACTTGCTGTCAATGTTTCGGGAGATACAGCTTATATCAATTTGTCTCACAACTTCAAAGAAGCCTGCGACGGGCTTTCGGATAAGAATGAGATGCTGCTTGTTTTTGCAATGGTGAATACGGTGACGGCGATGGACGGTATCAATAAGGTGCAGTTTCTCGTGGAGGGGGAGCAGACGGACAGCCTTGCCGGGCATTTAAACATATCCGATCCGTTTTTGAGGAATTACGGCATTATCAAAAACAATTCTTAACCGGCGGCTGGCAGAGAATTTGTTGTTATTTACGCTGTTTGCTCCAGCAAAAGATCCAAAGCCACCGGAATGCCTGTATTGGCATTGTCATAAGTTACATAAAAAACGATCAATGACACGCATTCTACCCGCGTTGCGGGATGACAGCACTGTTGGAATGACCACGATTGCAGTTGTTTTCGTTTGCTGATGACGCCAAAGCTTTCGGCTATGCAGCCGATTCTATTTCGTGTATACACGACCGGTTGACCAAAATATGCTGCTTTTGCTTAACATACAAGACCTTGTCTGACAAGGATAAAGCCAGTTCAGGGTTTTATCTCAAATAGCTTCGCTTTGCGGCATTTGGAAGCGAAAAAACACAGACATGGCCCATCTGCCGACTATTCCCGGGCGGGGTGGAACGGGGATAGCATCGATAGGTGACAGGGAAAACAGAGCGATTATTAAATTTCAATCTCCACCTTATAATCTTCCAGCCACATATTAAGTTGCAGCAAAAACGCAAACAGCTGCGGCCCCGTCATGAGCTGCCCGAACCACGGCGTTATGAGGCTCAGCGAATTCAGCATTTCTTCCACGGACTGTTTGTTTATCAGCGCGTGTATCGGCGCATGAGGGTCAGCCAGCACAGCTTTAAGCGCAGCGGAAACCAGCCGCGTGTATTCGGGATGGTGTGTTTTGGGGTAGGGGCTTTTCTTGCGGTTGTACACGCTTTCGGGCAGCAGGTCTTTCACGGCAAGGCGCAGTATCCCCTTTTCCATGCCGCCTATGTTCTTAATGCTCCACGGTATGTTCCACGCGTACTCGGCAATGCGGTGATCGCAGAACGGTACACGCACCTCAAGCCCGCAAGCCATACTCATTCTGTCCTTGCGGTCGAGCAGATTCGCCATGAACCATTTGATGTTCAGGTAAAACATCTGGCGGCGGCGGCGCTCAATCGGCGTTTCATTGCCGAGCAGCGGCGTTTCTTCAACGGTGTCAAAATACCGCTCCTTGGCGTAGCTTTCTATTGGCAGCTGCTTAAGTGCCTTTGCCATCACGCTGCGTCGCAGCTCAAGCGAATTGGCCCACGGGAACATATCGAGGTTGAGCAGCTCGTCTCGGTAAAACCATGGGTATCCGCCGAATATCTCATCCGCACATTCCCCGGACAGCGCCACGGTGGCGTGTTTTTTTATTTCCCGGCAGAACAGAAGCAGGCTCGAATCCACATCGGCCATGCCCGGCAGATCACGGGCGGTCATCGCTGCACGAAGAGAGTCGACCAGCTCGCCCGAATCGAAAAGACACGTGATATGCTCGCTGCCGATATGGCGGCGCATGATGTCAATGTATTCGGGGTCAGCGTTCGGCTGAAAAACGCTTTTTGAGAAATATTTATCGTTGTCTTTGTAGTCAATAGAAAATGTATTCAGCTTTTCGTTCTTTTCAGCGGCGCAGGCAGCGGCTATTGCTGAGAGTGTACTGGAATCGACACCGCCCGATAAAAACGTGCACACGGGCACATCCGCCACCATTTGCCGCCGTGCTGAATCGATGATGAGGCCGCGCAGTGTTTCGGTGGTTTTGTGAAGGCTGTCGGTATGCTCTGCGCAGGCAAATTGCCAATACTTATGCACGTAGGTGCCGAGCGGAGAATACGTCATGCACTCGCCCGGGCGCAGATCTTCAATGCCCTTAAAAAATGTTTTGCCTGCTGTGCGCGCGGGCGCCAGCGCGAAAAGTTCAAGCAGGCCGTTTTCATCGAGCACGGGGGAAACCTTTGGGTGCGCAAGCAGGGCTTTTATTTCGGAGCTGAAAAGCAGTGCGTGGCCGCAGCGCGTGATAAACAGCGGTTTTACGCCCATTCTGTCTCGCGCCAAGAATATGCGTTGTTTTTTTTCGTCCCAGATGGCGAAGGCGAAGATACCGTTTAAGCGTTCCACACACGAAGGGCCCCATTCCACATAGGCCATCAGCAGCACCTCGGTGTCTGAGTGGGTCATGAACGAGTGGCCTTTATCAGACAGTTCGGCCTTCAGCTCCGGCGTATTGTACAATTCGCCGTTATAAACGATGGTGTATGTATTGGTGCCGATGCTGCGTGTCATCGGCTGGCTGCCGCCTGCCGGGTCTACCACGGTTAAACGCCGGTGCCCGAGAGCCGCCTGATGTGTTAAGAACATACCTGCCGAATCTGGGCCTCGGTGACTGATGGCATCCATCATGGCTGTGAGCGTTGCACACTCCTTGAGCATATCGTTTTCAAAATCTACAATCCCTGCGATTCCACACATAAACAAAAGCCCCCATCAATCATCATTCTACTTTTCAGTATATGAACAGGGGCTTGGTGCGTGACAGCTTGAATACGGCGTTGCATCTGCCAAGAAAATGAATTAAAATATTGAAAAAGACAATTTAGGAGGACTGCATTGACTAAGAGGAACCATACCAAGACGCTCGTGATATCGAGCATACTGGCCGCACTTATTTTTGTATTTACGTTTTTAGTCCGCATACCCGTCAATACGAGCGGTGCTTACATGAATATCGGTGACAGTGTGATTTACTGCTCCGGCATGCTCGTCAGCGCGCCATGGGCGGCAGCAGCGGCGGGTATCGGCAGCATGCTGGCCGATATATTGCTGGGCGGCGGCATTTATATTCCTGCGACGCTGGTCATCAAGGCGCTGATGGGCCTTGTGTGCGCAATGATGATGAAAAAAGTGGGTCTTGGCAAGTTTTTTCTTGCATGCATCCTCGGTGGTGCCATCATGACGGTAGGGTACGGTGTGTTTGAATGGGTGGTTTTCGGCTGGACATATGCCGCAGGCACGCTGCCGTTTAACCTGCTGCAGTGGGCGGCGGGTGTGACAGTGGCCGTTGCCGTTTATTACCCGGTAAAAAGAACAAAAGGGATATTGGTATGAAATTGACATGTATCGGTCGTTACGGGCCGTACCCGCGCGCGGGAGGCAGCACCTCTTGCTATCTGTTGTCGCATAACGGAAAAAACATTGTGATCGATATGGGCTGCGGCTCATTAACACGGCTTCTTGGGCTGATTCGCCCGGCCGATATCGACGCGCTGCTGCTTTCGCACCTGCATGCCGACCATATGGGCGACGTGCTGACGCTGCGCTACGCGCTGGATGCTGCGAAGAAGATGGGGCATAGAACGCAGCCTTTGCTCAGTTACTTACCGGCTCAGCCGGAAACGGAATCCGCTCTGATTCAATCGCACGGCATGATCGATGCGCACATCATTGAAGACGGCATGACGGTGACGATTTGCGGCATGAATGTAAGCTTCGCGCTGATGCCGCACCCGGTACCGAGCTACGCCATGCGGTTTGAGGCAGACGGCAAGGTCTTCGTGTTTTCGGGCGACACGCGCGAAACGGACAAGCTGGCACCGTTTGCGGCGGGTGCCGATCTGCTGCTGATGGAAGCGGCATTTCTCTCGCGCGACAAAACACCCGGCGCGCCGCATGTGGATGCGGTGGAGGCGGGTACCATTGCGCTGAACGCGCAGGCGAAGCGCATGCTGGTCACACACATTTTTCCCGAATACAACGAGTATGACATTTTAAATGAGGTGAAAAAAAGCTTCCCGTCAGCCGAGCTGATTGAGGAAATGCGCTCTTACGAGGTTTAGCCGTGAGACGCGTGATGCCCAAAGGCAAGGTTATGAACAGACGCCCGCTCTTCGTGATGGCTGTTTGTTTTGCGCCCGGCATCGTGCTCGGACGGTATATACCAGCCACATCGCTGTACATTGCAGCCGTTTCGGTTATCGCCGCAGCGGCTGTTTGTTTGTGGCTCGCGAAAAAAACAAAGGCGGCATTTGTTTTTGTCTGTGCGGCACTGGCGTTTGCCGGGTCGTTTTTGGCCTCTTCGGCTGTCAGCACACCAACGTATCAAAGCGGCATGAGGGTGGTGACAGGGCATGTGGCCGATGTTCCGTACACAAACGAACACGGCAGCCAAGTGTTCACGCTGGAAGACGCAAGGCTTGACGGTATCGCGTGCGGGGGCATTCGTCTTTATGCTCCCGCTTTTCCTCAGTTGAAAAGCGGCGATCTGATCGAAGCCAAAGCAGACGTTAAGATACCGGCCGGTGTGCGCAATCCGGGCGGTTTTGATGAAAGGCTTTATCTTAAGTCAGAAGGCATATTGTACAAAGCTTATGCGTCGTCTGTAACGGTGACTGGCGCCAGCACGTCGTTCCTTTCCTTTATGGCCCGAATTCGCAGCAGCCTAAGCGGTGTGATTGATAACCTTTTTGCGCGGGATACTGCCGGCGTGGACAAGGGAATGCTGCTGGGAGAGAAGCAATCTCTAGACACGGATACATACGTTGCGTTTCAGGATACCGGAATGGTGCATGTGCTCGCCGTATCGGGCTTGAACGCGGTGATTCTTATTGTGGCTGTTTACGGCTTCTTCAAGCTGGTGAAGCTTGGGCGCAGGGCGTCTCTTATTGTGACAGTGCTGTTTATTGTTTTCTACACATGCCTCACCGGATTAACACCGTCAATCGTCCGGGCTGCCATCATGGCATCAGTGCTGCTGCTGGGAAGGCATACAG
>JAEZIW010000231.1 GCA_023436525.1 Bacillota bacterium
GGTGGGCAGAATGGTGCTGGTATCGCCGGGCGGCCCGAATCCGCACTATCCTCTGTCATTAAAGCTGTTAAGCACGCGTTTGGGTGCGTTCTTTTTCAAGCATTTTTCCGGCGAGTCTGCCGCGCGCAGTGTTCTTGCCGAAGGGTATTTCGATTCAACACAACTGACCGACGATGTGCTTGCGGGGTATTACGATCCTTATCAGAATAAGCAAACCAGAGAAACGCTGGTGCGCGCAATGCTGCATTTTGACGATACGTATGCCCGTTCGGTGCTCAAGGGCATAAAAAAGCAGATACTGATATTTCAGGGGCTGGATGACCGGATTCATCCGGAAGACGTGGCTCGGGCAATCACAACCCCGCTGCAGCACAAGCGCTTTGTGCGCCTCCGAAACTGTGCTCATTTTGTGCACGAGGAAAAAGCCGATCGGTTTAACGAGGAAACATTAACGTTTTTACGCGAAGATAAGCAGCCGAAGACGGATGAAAGCCAGCCGATGGTTGAATAATGCGTTTAATTTGTTATAATAGATAGGAAATGACACCGGGATAAATCTCGCTTGGAGGATATTAAAACGTGTTGGGATTAGGTGACAGAATGAGAAAAATGCGAAGAAGGCGCAGCATGCGTAAGCGGACAAGCCGCGGCTCCAAGAGAATGTCACGTTTTCGCTTGTCCAATTTCGGCCCGCTTATTAAAATCGGCGGCATTGCCGTGGGTGCAATAGCGCTGGTGCTGATCATCATCTTTGTTATTGTGCCGCTGTTCAGCGGCGAAGCGAAGCCTATGGAGACCGAAACAGCAGAGGCCACCCCCACTCCGATCGCGACACCGATGGCCAGAGCCAACATGGCTGACCTTGATAAGGAGCTGGCAACGCAGAAACAGTCGATCAACGATCCGTATATATTCGGGCAGGAAGCCGTTTTTTCCACCGGAAAAACGAATGAAACATCGCCCGATATCGACACGCTGGCCTTATATAACCTCGATACATTGGAAACAGTGGAAATCGGCGGCGTAACAAGAAAATATGCCACGCTGTTTGAGCCCAAAATGAACGACAAATACATCGTGTATCTCGACTGTAAAGACGAATTCGGCGGCGCTGTCTGCGGGTTCGACCGCGCGACGGGCACATCGTTCGTGATGCGCGAGTATGTTTACGGCAAGCCCAAGGTATCGCTTTCGGGCGAGTATGCGCTGTGGCTGCAGCAGGTCACCAAGGGGACTGACCGTCTGTTCCTCTACCATCTGCCCACGCGCGAAACCGTAGAGATTGAGATTTTTGTGAATACGCCTTTCGCTTTAAGCGCACCGCATATGTCAGACAGCGCCATCGTTTACGCGCAGCCCAAGCAGGAGAGCGCGCTGCTGGTGGGCTCCAGCAATACAGCGGAGGCTGAAATCTGCGTGATTCCTTTGGCTCAAGGCGGTGATAAGCAGCGGGTGCTGTTTACGCCGGGCGTGAATGTCACGGACCCGAAAATCAACGGTGACAGCATCGTGTTTGTGGATTCTTATGCCGATGTCAATAAGCTGTATGTTTGCAACAAGCAGGGCGATACGTATTCCGCCCCCACCGTGATTGCGGAAAATGTGGTGAACTACGATGTGGGCGACGGGTATGTGGTATATACAAAAGACGAAGCCGTGTTCATTTACTACTTTAAAGATTTAAGCACGGGCCGTTTGACCGATGAAAGCAAGCGTGTGCTGCTTGCAAGCGCATGCGGCAAGAACGTGGCATGGTATGACATCACCGATTTGACCGGCGCGAACATCGTGTTCTATGCACAGGTGCCGTAACAATTAACGATACGAAGACTGATTTCAAGGCCGCACGCTTATCAAAAGCTGCGGTCTTTTTTATATGCGCATCATGAGTTTATGCACCAATCGGTAACTTATGGAGAGAGTATGATTTTAAAATCTTTTAACTCATCAATCGCCTATTGGCGATAGGGTGTTGATAAGCCAAAAAATATTTTAGAATCGTATGCAGTCCACGTCTTTTACTTAAGCTTTTACATTGGTATGCCGATATAATAAATGGTATTATATAGGTATATATTCTTATAATTACTAACAATCTATTATGTTATCAGAACGAATGGAGAAATAGCTATGGATATCGGAGCAATAAGCAATTATACGGTTTATGAAACTGCCTACGACAAAAAGACACAGCTGCCTGCCGCTGAACCGCAAACAGAAAACGCTGTTGAAAGTGAAGAAGGTGTGATAGTTGATATCGTCGATATTCGGAATGCGGGGAATACACAGGTTGAAGATACTCAGGATATAGGTAAAACTAAGTTTAACTATAAATCATTTTACGCTAGTATAACGGGCGCAATAAATGCGTCGCAGATTATTGACGCCATTGACCGTAATGCCGCAACATACGCTTATTCAAAAAAGCAATTGCAGGAGAACTATTCAGGAGATGAACTCACACAGCAATTGGATGGCTTTGATCAGTATTTTTCAAATATACTTGATACATATTATGCAATAAGTTACAAACAATTAGATCGTCTCAATAAATATGGAGAAGTCGTATCAGACGATTCCATTAATGATATGGTCCAAAGCTATCACGATCTGACGTATCAATTGGCGGAACAATATACGGCATATATGGATACCGATTTTAACTGTGACAATTTTGATAATCTGAAACACACAAATATCGTTAGGGCTTTACGCAGTTCCTACAGCGCAAGCGGACAAGCCACCAACCTCGTCAGTGATAGCGGATACACAATGGAGGATTTAGCCGCTATTAATCTTTTTGGACAGCAATTCGACATTAATCCTTTGATGAATGCAAACATATATTATGGGATGTCGGCAGAAGAATACGGAATGAGCTTCGGGCTGCAGACCGCCAAGGTGAATTATATCGCCAATCATGTCGCTACAAGCAAAGATACCAGCGAGATGATCCGCTCCATGATGACAGGGATAACGTCCAATGTGGTGAATAAAGCCGTTACCTGGTATGCGAACGACGCGTATACGGATAAATCATATAAGCTGGACGAAACAGCCTTCTGGGATACGTTGAACAAAACACAGGCAGCCTATCAGAATAACGATCATGGGGTTTCCCTGAAGAATGTTTATTCGGATACCGCACAGAAATTTTTTGCTGGGAAACAAATCACAAAAAACAGTTATTACGTTGATCAATGGCAGAAGCTAACTGACGCGCTGACTGTGG
>JAEZIW010000025.1 GCA_023436525.1 Bacillota bacterium
ACTGGATATATGCCCCCGGCGACATCAATGGGCGGAGCATGCTGGCGCATGCGGCATTTGCAATGGGCGAAGTGGCGGCGGAGAATGCCATGGGGCATCATAAAACCGCCGATTTGAAATATGTACCGTCGTGTGTGTATACGACACCCGAAGTGGGCTGTGTGGGGCTTAGTGAGCAGCAGGCCAAGGAGACGCACGATATCAGCATCGGGCTGTATCCGTTCAGGTCAAACGGGCGTGCGCTTGCATCGGGCGAAGCGGAAGGCTTTGTGAAGGTGATTACCGATAAGCGGTTCGGTGAGGTGCTGGGTGTGCATATCGTCGGGCCCGGTGCCGCCGAGATGATTAACGAGGCGGCAAGTCTGATGAACGCCGAAGTGACGGCCAATGAGATTGCAGGGTATATTCACGCGCATCCGACTTATTCGGAAGCGTTTATGGAAGCGGCGGCGGACAGCATACATCAGTGTCTGCATCTTCCGGTAAAGAAATGATTCGGTTTTCTATGATAAGGCTGTCCAATAAATGATCAGACATCATTACTATGGAAAGTAACTAGTTCGGTCATCCTGAGGAGCGAAGCAACGAAGGATCTGTTGTGACAGATTCTTCACATCGTTACACTCGTTCAGAATGACCACTAAGCGTTACTTTAAAGTGAATAGTGAATCATTTAGTTTGAGAGAGATAGCGAGCCGACTGCGTCGCGGATGAGAATCCCATAGTGGAACGCTTGGTATGGGACTAAACGCCAAATCGTTGCCGCTCGATGATGCTTTATCGAGATCAAAGGAAGTTTATCAGCAGGCTGATTATTGACAGCGAATTCTGGCCTCGGTGCCGGATGTATATAAAATAACTGTAGTCACGTTTTTGATTGAGGAGGGCGTATGGCAAAGTATTATTTGGGGCTCGATAACGGCGGAAGCAAAACAAAAGCGGCGCTGTATGATGTGAATGGCGGCGAGATTGCCGTTTCCGGTGCACCGGCCAATCCCGTTATACGCAAAGGCGGATTCGTCGAGCGTGACATGAACCAGCTCTGGGCATCCAACGCGCAGGTTATTCGCGATGTCATTCAAAAATCCGGTGTTGATCCGAAGGATATTGCGGGCGTTGCGGTTTCGGGACATGGCAACGGCGTTTATATGATCCGGGAAGACGGAACCCCGGCTGCGCCGGGCATTATTTCTACCGATCAGCGGGCAGCCGAGATTGTTCGTGATTGGATTGAACGCGGCGTGCAGGATAAAATCATTCCATTAACCAAACAAACGCTTTGGGCCGGCCAGATTGTATCACTGATTGCCTGGTTCAAAAAGCACCAGCCCGAGGTTTTAAAAACTGTTCGATGGGCGCTTGGCTGCAAGGATTACGTGCGTTATTGCCTGACGGGAGAAGCGTATGGCGAAGTCACGGATATGTCTGCCATCAGCGCCATGAATCTGGAAACAAAAGAGTATGATAAAGACGTATTAAGCGAGCTCGGTATTGCTGAATATATCCATCTGTTGCCGCCGCTGAAATTATCCGATGAGATATGCGGCTATGTCACGGCAAAATGCGCGCAGGAGACGGGCCTCGCAGAGGGTACCCCTGTTGCGGGCGGGCTGTTTGATGTGGCCTCCTGTTGTATCGCGACAGGCGTGACGACACCGGATAAAATTTCGGTTGTGGCCGGCACGTGGAGCATCAACAGCATGATCTCCAAGAAAGCCGTTTATTCCAAAGATCTGTTCATGACATCGCTGTTCTGCATGGATGATTATTACGTCACTATCGAAGGCAGCATGACGTCGGCGGGCAATTTGGAGTGGTTAATAAACAACCTGCTGTTAGACGCAGACGGAAAACGCATGGACAAAGCCTACAAGTACTGCGATCGTATTGTAGAAAAGCTCGGCCCGGCCGACAGCAGCATCATATTCCTGCCGTTCTTATATGGCACCAACGTCAATGCGGATGCGCGTGCGGCGTTTATCGGTATCGATGGCTCTCAAGACAGAGAACATATGATTCGGGCGCTTTTTGAAGGCGTTGTTTTCTCAACAATGATGCATATTGAACGTCTGCTAAACTTTATGGAGCCGCCTAAGATCGTTCGCATATCGGGCGGCGCAACCGAGTCGCCGGTTTGGGTGCAGATTTTTGCGGATGTATTGCAAAAGCCAATTGAGGTTTCAGCTGCGAAAGAGCTGGGCACTCTCGGCGCAGCCATGTGCGCTGCTGTGGCGGCGGGCGATTATCAAAGCCTGGAAGACGCAGCCGATCATATGACGCGCGTTTCGTACACATGTCAGCCCAATGCGCAAAATAAAGAAATATACCGTAAAAAGTACAATATATATAAGGCATTAATAGACGGCATCGATCCTGTATGGCAAAAATGGAGAGAGCTGTGATGGCGAGCGCTGCTTATCTGCGCTAAAGAATTCATTGGCGGGGGATTGAAAGCGTTCATTGTGCATGATAGAATGAACGCGTGAAATATGTCATAACAAAAGACACGCTGCAGATTAACATTCAAGTATAAAAATATAAGTTGAATTAATAAATAGTAATCAGTATCAACGGGGCTGTTATATTATTATCGATACGGAGTTAAGATGAAGGCACGATATGATATCCAATTGATGGTACAGGTCGCAAACAAGTATCACCTCGACGGTTTAACTCAAGAACAAATCGCCAAGGAGCTTCAAATTTCCCGTTCATCAATATCGATGATATTGAATGAAGCAAAAGAAATCGGGATTATTCAGATTAACATTAAAGACCCCAAAAGCAATGTCGTTGAATTGTCTGACGAACTGACAAGAATATATGGATTAAAGGGTTGTCTGGTCATCAGAACGGCCATTGACGAGATGCGCCTAATCACCAAGGTGGTGGCTTCTCAAGGAGCTGATTACGCGCAGGATATTTTAAAAAGCCGAACGACGGTGGGCATTGCGTGGGGAATGACCTGCTATGAATTCATGAACTCATTCACCAATCAAAACAAACTCTACGATATCAATGTTGTTCCTCTCATTGGCGGTACGTCCCGTATCGCGTCGGAATATCAGCTCAATGAAATGGTTCGCATGTTTGCCGAGAAAGTGCAGGGAACACCATCGTTCATTTATGCGCCGGCTATTGCGGAATCAATCGACGATAAAGAGCTTTATATGCAAAGCAAGTCAATAAAGAGCATCATCGAAAAATGGGATGCGATGGATACGGCGATTGTATCGGCAGGAACAACGCCCAATATCTATAATAACAATATTGCTTTTACTGCAAATGATATGGAAAAATACGAAGCAGACAACTCAAAGGCCATCGGCGATATCTGTGCAAGGCGGTTTAATTTAAAAGGCCAGTTTATTCACAACGAACACAGCAAATTGATTATGGGCATTGATGAAGATAATCTGCGTCGCATCGATAACGTTATTTGTATTGCCGGGGGAAAGCTCAAGGTACTGTCTATCATCGGTGCGCTTCGCACGGGTGTGGTTAACTATCTGGTGACGGATGAGAATACCGCCAGAGGCATCGTCTCGCTGGTTAATCCCTCTTCATCGGAGGTTGCTGGCCGTTTTGGCCGGGGAAGGCATGATTTTGAAAATATCTGAGTCGTCAGGCGTATTTTTTGCGATGTTTTTTAATAGAACGGTATAAACAATTTCATGTATACGTTCTGTGAAATTATTTATGGATTTTGTATTGACATATTCCAAAGCATATGCTAACATTAACAATTGTTAGAACATAATTTTATAGACATGCATTATGTAACAATTTGGAATATGCCAGTCATGTTTAATCAATGTAAAAGTTGATTAGAAAAATAAAATCAGGAGGAAAACAATGAGAAAGGTTATCGTGATTTTCTTAAGCGTACTGCTTACCTTAGGAATACTGGCGGGCTGCCAGGCAAGCACACCGTCGACGTCTGCATCGCCGGAAGTGAGCGAGGCTCCTGCTGAGTCGTCTGAAGCTGTTGCTGAGGAATCATCTGCTGCTCCGGAAAAGACAGCTGAAGGTATGAAGATTGCTTATTTCGTATCGACTCTTGCGAATGAGTTCCATCAGGCTCGTGCTCAGGCTGCAGTAGACTATGCGAAAGAAAAGTACGGTGCAGAGGTTACCATCATTGACGGACAGTCTGACGCTAACGTCATGACACAGAACGTTGATATGCTCGCAACATCTGACTTCAACGGCGCAACACTTCAGATTTGGGAAGCTGATGCAGCGAAACCCGGTGTGGAAGCGGCTATCAAAGCGGGCATCGCAATGACATCGTTCTTCAGCCCCCTGGGCGACACCGGAATCCCGACATACAGAAGCGATGAAGCCGGCGGCTCTTTCAAGATGGGCGCTGATGCTGCGAAGGCTTGGATCGCGGCTAACCCCGACAAACCGATCGTGACTGTTCAGCTTGGCTGGCCGGATAACAGAGAAGTGAAAACCGGACGTACAGACCCGTTTGTAGAAGGCATCAAGAGCGTTGTTGGTGATGGCAATTTCACAGACCTCGGTTGCCAGGATTGCAGCGGCGGCGCTGATGCAACAAAGACAGCTCTGAGCAATCTGCTTGTAACGAATCCCGAAGTCAACATCATTTATTCTGAAGCCGGTGACTTAACACCTGGCGCGATGGCTGCTCTTATCGATGCAGGCCGTGGCACAATGAAAGATGGCAAGCCGACAACTGAAATCGTGTGCAGCGTTGACTGCCCGGTATCGGAACTCAAAGATATCTTCAATCCGAACAGCTCTCTGAAGGCTTCCCTCGGACTGCCCCCGATCGGCACATCTGAAGCGATCATCGACATGATTGTTAAGGTTTACTTAGGCGAAATCAAACAGGTGAGCGATCCTGCAGAAGAAATCTTCGGGCCTGTGCAAGTGGTTGATGCGTGGAACATGACCCTTGCCGATGCGCTCAAGTGGTACAACGATCAGTTCGGCACCAAGCTGATTGAAGCGGATGTTAAATAACCAACACTTAAGCCTATAGCAATGTTTGGGGGGTGGCTCAGCGTGAGCCCCTCCCAAAAATTATAGAATGGGGAGATATCATGAGTGAGTATGCATTGGAGATCAAAAATCTGATCAAAGATTTTCCTGGTGTCAGGGCGGTGAACGATGTCAGCTTCGACATCCGCAAAAACACGGTTCACTGTCTGGTCGGAGAAAACGGTGCCGGCAAATCGACGCTCATAAAAA
>JAEZIW010000008.1 GCA_023436525.1 Bacillota bacterium
GAGAATCCGCTCAAGTGGGAAGCAGATGAATATTTCACAAATCTGTAGGGAAGGGTCTTGACCCTTACCCAAGGGACGGTCAAGACCATCCCCTACAACCTTTTCGATATTAATCGGGCTTTATAAACCGGATGAGAATCCGCTCAAATGGGCGACCGGCGGATACTTCACGCACCTGTAGGGAAGGGTCTTGACCCTTCCCCAAGGGACGGTCAAGACCGTCCCCTACAACTCTTGGGCAGTCAAGACGTTCTTTAGAACGGTTCTGATAGCAATCAATTTCATCCGCAATAAATTAGTATCACAATTTTTGCAAAGTCCGCTTGACATTTCATGCAAAGCGCACTATACTAATATTGCAAAGCCTGCTTTGCATTTGGAGGTGCGCTCTTGAACACAAAGATCAAGGAACTGCGAAAAAAACATAAGCTTTCTCAAGAGGAGCTGGCCATGGCCGTGGGTACCACGCGCCAAACCATCACCTCCATTGAATGCGGCAAATACACAGCCTCTCTCGTGCTGGCCTACAAAATCGCCCGCTATTTCAATCTGCGCATCGAAGATGTTTTCGATTTTTCCGACGTGGAGGATATTTAATCATGGAGCAATACAAGAAATCATTGAAAGCAAGAATCGCCGCGTTCAGCGCCGGCGTTGCCGTATTGATCTCGCTGCTGGTGCTGGGCGAAAGCGACGCGTTTGCCCAGCCTGGGCTGAATTCGTTTTCCGAATTCCTCCGCGGCTTCCAAACAGGCATCCTGCTCTCGGTCAGCCTCGTCTTCATATTTTTCATCGTCAAATATGTTTGGCTGCTGAGAAACGAAGAGAAGCTAAAAAGCGCCTATTATGCCGAAAACGACGAACGCCATAAGCTGATTATGATGAAGATCGGCGGCAACGCCATGTACGTTTGCACCATTCTTATACTCATTGCAGGCATCATCGCCGGATACTTTGACGAAACGGTATTCTTCTCGCTCGCTGGATGCGCACTGTTCCTGCTGCTCATCCGCGTCGCGCTGAAAATCTACAATCACAAAAAATACTGAGAGGTTAATTATTATGAGCCGGAACAATCTGAAGAAGAATTGGCCGATTATGATCGGTTCACTCGGCATGGTCGTTTACTTCGGTGTGGGTCATTTCGTGGCATTTCCGGAGCTTTTACGCTGTTTTTTGCTCGGGTGCACCGTCGCCTGTCTGATGCTCGGCGCGGTTATTGCCAAAACCGGCCCCGGGCGGCTGCGCCATTGGAAAAAGAGCTTTTTTCAGCGTCTGTGATAGAAATAAAATGACTTTGGCCATGCTTCTCAGCGCATGGCTTTTTTAATTGGCGACTACCGTCTTCAGCTCTATTTTGCTTTCACAAGAGGTTTTTGAGAAACAATGTCGAAACACACAGTATGTTTCTGAAATCGGGGTGAAGAGATGAAAGTTATCGGTTTCAACGGCAGCCAAAGGGAAGACGGAAACACATCCATCATAATGGGTATTGTTTTTGAGGAGCTTGAGGAGCAGGGCATTGAGACGGAGCTGCTTCACTTAAATGACATCGCGCCGTGCCGGGGGTGTTTCGCATGCAAAAACAGTGCGAACTGCGTGTTTGAGACGGATATGTTCTGCGAGTATTTCGAGAAGCTCAAGGAGACCGACGGCGTGCTATTAGGGTCCCCCGTGTATTCCGCGGATGTCACCTCTACGATGAAGGCGTTTTTGGAGCGGGCGGGTGTGGTGGCAGCGATGAACCCGGCGCTGCTCAAATACAAGGTGGGTGCGAGTGTGGCGGCGGTAAGGCGCGGCGGCGGGCTGACCGCGGTAGACACGATGAATCATTTTCTGCTCAACAAGGAGATCGTGGTGGTGGGGTCAACGTACTGGAACATGGTGTACGGCAAGGAAGTCGGCGATGTGCTGGGCGATGAGGAGGGCATACGCAACATGCTGAATCTCGGGCAGAACATGGCGTGGGTGCTGAAAAAGCTTATATAGATTGTTTCATGCGAGAGGAAAAAGATAATGGAATTTAAATATCATCATATCGGCATTCCGACAGTGCAGCCAATCAAAGGAGAGGTATACCTGCCAGATTACAAACTGTTTCACTTTGGATATGACGACAGCGAATTCGGCATTGAGTGGATGAGATATGAGAAGGGCTGCCCATTGCCGGAAATCGTTAAAACCGTGCCGCATGTGGCTTTTCAGGTTGATGATATTCTCAAAGCTATACACGGAAGAAAAATCATCATTGAACCCAACAGTCCGTCACCCGGAGTCACAGTGGCGTTTATTGAAGAAAACGGCGCACCTATAGAATTGATTCAAGTGGACGAAGTCTAATATATCGGAGATGCGTATGCGCTTTACGGCAATAGATTTTGAAACAGCCAACAGCTTTATCGGCAGCATTTGCGCGGTCGGGCTCGTTGTCGTGGAAGACGGAGCTGTGGTCGATAAAAAATACTGGCTGATAAAGCCCCACAAAGATCACAGCTATTTTGACCCGTTCAATGTGTATATCCACGGCATCACCAAGGATATGGTGGCAGCCGCCGATGAGTTCGATACCGTCTACACGAACGAAATAGCACCCGTCATTCAACGCACGGTGCTGGCTGCTCATAACGCGGCGTTTGATATGTCGGCCCTCCGGCATGTTCTGGATTTATACAATATCGAATATCCGCAGGTTGATTACATATGTACATTTAAAACCGCTCAAAGAACATGGGGCGAGCTTGAGAATCATAAGTTGGACACCGTATCAGAGCATTTGAATTTCAGCTTCACCCATCATAACGCGCTCGAAGACGCTTTGGCCTGTGCCAATATTCTGCTGGAGGCTTTCAAGGAAAAAGGGCCCAGCAATTTTGATGCGTTGACCAAAGCCCTCGGCATGAGAATCGGGCAGCTTTATGCAGGCGGATATGAGCCATGCAGCACAAGCAAAACCTGCCGGATCAAAAAAGTGAAATCGAGAACGGCATCTTTTGATCCGAAGCCTGATTTGTACGCATAAGGTCAAAGGCAAGGGGATTATCATACGGCTTAAAAATATGCAATAATAAGAAGAACTCAGGAGCCTGTGGGTGCACATTTTTAATATTAACGGAGAGAACATTGTGGAAGATGAACTGAAAATTAAAATGAGCGCATTTACGCTGGACTGTAAAGACCCGCACGCGTTAGCGGAATTCTATGCGGTGCTGCTCAAATGGGAAATACCATTCTTTGATGAGAACTATGCTATTGTGGGTGCGCCGGGGATCAACCAGGGGGTGTATCCCGGAATAACGTTTCAGCACAACCCTGAATATATACCGCCTGTGTGGCCGGAAGAACCGGACGCTCAGCAGCAAATGGCGCATATCGATTTTGCAGTGAACGATTTGGAAAAGGCGGTTCAATACGCTATCCAGTATGGGGCGACAATCGCAAGCAAACAATTTTCCGACAGATGGACAGTGATGTTTGACCCTGCCGGGCACCCTTTTTGCTTATGTAATATGAAGCATGTTTTTGAGAGTCCCCATTTTGCGTTGCTGTAGAAGCTGTAAGGTTGGGTGATTGGGAGGATATACACTGTATTTAGGGTCTCGGGCAGAGCATATGATTGGTGATAGATAAGCTTTCAGAATAGAGATTTTGGCAATAATGGGTAGTTCAACATTCTCAAATAAATAGAAAGGTGAATAGAATGGGTCAATCTCTAAGTGCTATGCGAAAGAAGTTGGAAAAAGAAAATATATGCAAATGTCTCAAAGGGAGAATAAAGTATTTTGTGACACTTTATCGTGAATCTCATGATGGTTGGGAAGGGCGAATTTCTGTAAGTATTGACAATAAAGAAATTTTTAAATCCAATACCTTTGAGTGGTGGGGATTTCTAGATAGATGGACGGGATCCAGCCGCGATCACAAGATGATGTATAATAAAAGTCATATAGAAGGCATCGTTAATGTCCATAGTTTTTACTGGTCATTTTATTATTACCAAAATCATAGCATCAGTGAAAGCTTATGTTCAGAAGATGCATTGGTCAGGCTTTTTGCTATTTTGGATAAACGAGTTGGAAAAAGAACTTTAAAGAGATTGGAAACAGACTTGTCCATACAGCCGCAATGGCTACAAGTTTTTTATAAATTGCGATTAGAAACAGAAGGCATCATTAGGTCAGTTTCAGTCTCTGAATAAATTTAGTCTTTTTTATATTGATCTATACTTCTATAATGTGACTTACCATGAGAAGGACCATTTCTTATTTAGGTGTTCCTTGCTTGTAAACTCTCCGAACGCCTTTCCCTCCGGCTTCGCCTCAAACGTCATCCTCTCGCCCGTCGTCGGGTGATCCAAACTGATGCGGCTCGCAAACAGCGCCAGCGGCGCCTTCACATTCCGCGCGCCATATTTCATATCGCCGTAAACCGACGCGCCGATATGCGCAAACTGCGCCCTTATCTGGTGAAACCTCCCGGTTAACAGCTTCACAAGCACGAGAACCAGCCCTTCCTTCTCCGCCAGAACCTGATACTCCAGCCCCGCCTTCTTGGCGTTTGCCGAAGGTTTGTCCGAAACAGAAGCGATATGCGTCTTCTCGTCCTTGGTCAGGTAGTGCCACAGCGTCCCTTCGCTCTCGGGCGGCATCGCCGTCAGCACCGCGAGATATGTTTTCTCAAACGTACCGTTTTGTATCTGCGCACTCAGCCTTGCGGCCGCTTTGGAGGTGCGTGCAAACACCATCACGCCGCTTGTCGGCCTGTCCAGCCGGTGCACCAGCCCCAAATACACAGCGCCCGGCTTGTTGTATTTCTCGCCGATGTACGCCTTGCATAGGCTCAGCATATCCTCATCGCCCGTTTCGTCCGCCTGAGACGGCACACCGTAAGGCTTTACCACAACAAGCAGATGATTGTCTTCATAAATTACGTTCACGCCTGCCACCTGACTGTGGTGCCGCACGGCAGATACACGCCCGAATTCTTCTGCGGCAGCACGAGTGTGTCCGATTCGATTTTGCCATCGTTTATGCACAGCGCCAGCATGTTGCGCGTCACCACGTCCGACAGCCCTGTGGTGTACGAATTGATGATGAAAAACAGCGGATCGTCGCTTAACAGCTTTGCGCAGTCCTTTACCAGCTCAAACAGCGCGTCTTCAATCTTCCATACGCCGCTTTGGCTGCGCCCATAGCTCGGCGGGTCCATCACAATCGCGTCGTACGTGTTGCCGCGGCGCTGCTCGCGCAGCACGAATTTGTGGCAGTCGTCCGCCATGAAGCGCACAGGTGCGCCGTCAAGGCCATTTTGCTTCACGTTATCCTTCGCCCAGTCGTTCATGCTTTTGGCCGCGTCCACATGCACCACGGAGGCCCCGGCGCTCAAGGCCGCGACGGTGGCGCCGCCCGTGTACGCGAATAAATTCAGAAGCTTTACAGGCCGGTTCGCGGCTTTGATGCGCTGCATCATATAATCCCAGTTGAACGACTGTTCGGGGAACACGCCGATGTGCTTAAAGCCGGTGGGCCGCACAATGAACTTAAGGCCGCCAATTGTCACCGTCCATTTGTCGGGCACCTTTTTGATAAAGCGCCAGCTGCCGCCGCCTGTGGCGCTGCGGTCGTAAACCGCGTGCGGCTGCCACGGCGTGTCGCTGCTGCGCTCCCATATCACCTGCGGGTCGGGCCGCTGCATGATAATGCCGCCGATATTTTCGAGCTTGTCGCCGCTGCCTGTATCGAGTACGGCGTAATCGCCTGTGTTGTCTGCTATAAACATTGTTTCCTCCGCTTTAAAAGCTCTTCGCCATAATGGCAGGCAAAGACCGTATCAATGATACCATTTCACGGGATTTTTTAAAAGAGAAAGAAGAAAGGACTACGCTCATCAGATTAACGTCGCATTGATGCGATTGAGAATCGATATGCACTTACTAAACATAGCTAGTGAAAAGTGAAGGCTACTGTCATTCTGAACGAGTGCAGCGAAGTGAAGAATCTGTTTTAAATCCACATTCATAACGTAGTCGTCGCTTCGCTCCCACTACGGTAAGGAACTTATATATTTATTAAAACTAATTTTTGATATGGATGCTAAAAAGACTGAATAATCGTACCTATGACGTAAGCGAAAGGCTCGGGTAACGGTCACTCTGAACCCGCAAAGCGGGTGAAGAATCTGTCTTCAGATTCACATTCATATCGTAGTCGTCGCTACGCTCCCACTACAGTAAGGAACTTATATATTTAATAAAACTAATTTTTGATATGGATGCTAAAAAGACTGAATAATCGTACCTGCGACGTAAGCGAAAGGCTCAGGTAACGGTCATTCTGAACCCGCAAAGCGGGTGAAGAATCTGTCTTCAGATTCTCATCCATATCGTAGTCGTCGCTACGCTCCCACTACGGTAAGGAACTTATATATTTAATAAAACTAATTTCTGATATGGATACTAAAAAGACTGAATAATCGCACCTGTGACGTAAGCGAAAGGCTCAGGTAACGGTCATTCTGAACCCGCAAAGCGGGTGAAGAATCTGTCTTCAGATTCTCATTCATATCGTAGTTGTCGCTACGCTCCCACTACGTAAAGGACTCAATTGTGGATAGTGATGATGGAAAGAAAAACAATCGGTAAAGTTGCTTATCATAGCGATGATGCATGAATGTTGATTCCGGTCACCACTTCGTAGTCGTCGCTTCGCTCCCACTACGGTTAGGACTCTTTTTTTAATGGGAGATTATTGTATCAAGGTAAATATGCTCATAGTATTTATACTATTCTGTATTGCATGAGTTTACCTTGTTGTCCTGCTCGTCAACTTCGCAGTCGTCGCTTCGCCCCCACTGCGGTAAGGACTTTTTTTACGATGCAACAGACAGCCCAAGAGACTTTTCTGCCCCTTTACGCTTTGCCAAAATTACGCTATAATGTCGGCATGAAGGAGTTTTTGTCAATGAAAAAATTCATGCTTATCATCGTTATCGTGCTCTGCGCCATCGGCATCTTGGCTGCATGCGCACCGCTGCCCACCAACTTGGACGAGGGCGCGGCATATGCCAAAGCGCTGCCCGAGTGGGTCATCATTGTCGGCGCGGTTGCGATATTCTTAATCGGTTTCACAATCATATGGAAGCTGCTCGGCGGGTTCATCAAGTTTATCGTGATTTTATTACTCGGGCTTGTGCTGGCCGGTATCGCTTTTGGCCTGTGGCCCAAAGAGCAAATAAGAAACACAGTGGATGACCTGATTGATAAAACAGTGGACGGTATTGAGGACTTATCAGAAAGCAATCCGCTCGACGATTTGGGTATCACCACCGAATCGCCCGAGGCGAGCTGACACTACAGCCCCCTTATGGTCACATCGGCAATGGTTTCACGAGCGGCTTCGGCCGCTTTTTTAATGGTCTCTTGGGTGTGCGGGTCGGGCTGAGGCACACCGCCTTCCGGCTTACGGTACTGCTGCAATATGTAACGCTTCGCGCCTTTTACGCGCTGTGCGATGGCCGCGATATCGTCCACGGTTAAAAGCGGCATAAACGTGGTGCGAAACTCATAATCCACAACGCTGTTCATCAACAGATCCGCCGTCTGCCAGATCGACGTATCGTCCGCTTCGCCGGAAACCACGCGCATTAGCTGCCCCGGCGGCGCTTTTAAATCCATCGCAACGTAATCCACATCATTCAGCAGCGCTGACACCACATCCGGCTTCAAGCCGTTGGTATCAAGCTTCACCAAATAATCCATTTGCCTGATCTGCCGTATGAACTCCGCCAAGTCCTTTTGCAGCGTGGGTTCTCCGCCCGAAATAACAACGCCGTCCAAAAAGCGGCGGCGTTTGCTTAAATAGTCGAGCACACAGGCTTGATGAATCAGGTTGCGCGCTTTCCACAGCTGGCGATTATGGCAATACCAGCAGTCCATATTGCAGCCGGGCACAAACACGACAGCCGCGATGTGCCCGGGATAGTCCAAAAATGAATTTTTGGCGAAACCTGCAATCTGCATCGTTTATATGGCCTCGGGTACGACGAATTTGACCCTTTCCTTGAACTCTTCCTTCTTGCCCACATTGAAGTTCTGCACTGGCCTCAAATACCCCACCACGCGGCTCCAAACCTCCGTTTGCGCGCCGCAGTGCGGGCAGGCAAACTGCTCGCCCGGCAGGTAGCCGTGCGCGTCGCAAACGCTGAACGTGGGTGTCAGCGAAATATACGGCATCTTGTAATCCGCGAATATCCGCTGTATCAGCAGTTTGGCTGTCTGTAAATCTTCTATGCGTTCACCGAGGTACAGATGCTGCACCGTGCCGCCCGTGTAAAGCGACTGCAGCTCGTCCTGCAGCTCAATCATTTCAATGATGTCGTCGGTAAACCCAACAGGCAGCTGTGTCGAGTTCGTGTAATACGGCACATCCTTGCCCGACGTGATGATATCAAGATAGCGTTCCTTATCGAGCTTGGCAAGGCGGTAGCTGGTGCCTTCGGCGGGCGTCGCTTCCAGATTGTACGAATGGCCCGTTTCCTGCTGAAACTCCTGCATCAGCTCGCGCAGGTATTCCATCACGCGCACCGCAAACGCGTTGCCCTCCGGCGTCTCAACACCCTTGCCCATAAAATTCAGTAGCGCCTCGTGCATGCCGATGATGCCGATTGTGTTGAAATGGTTGAACCAGTATTGGCCGAAACGCTTTTTGACGTCCTTTAAATACACTGCCGAATATGGGTACAAACCGTTCTCGGTCTGCTTTTCAATGATTTTGCGCTTGATTTCCAGCGATGTTTTGCCTGTGGAAGCGATCGCTTTGAGACGCGAAAAAAACTCCTCCTCCGTCTGGGCGATATACCCGATGCGCGGCAGGTTGATTGTGAACACGCCGATGGAGCCGGTTAACGGGTTGGAGCCAAAAAGCCCGCCGCCGCGTTTTCTGAGTTCCTTCACATCGAGCCGCAAACGGCAACACATCGATACCGCGTCTTCGGGCGACAGATCGGAATTGACGTAATTCGCAAAGTACGGAATGCCGTATTTGCAGGTGATCTCCATGAACTTATCAACCACGGGCGTATTCCATTCAAAATCCTTCGTGATGTTGATCGTCGGAATCGGGAATGTAAACACACGGCCCTTGGCATCGCCCTCGAGCATCACTTCGCAAAACGCGAGATTGAACCGATCCATTTCATCCTGGTAATCGCCATAGGTGGTGTTTTGATGCTCGCCGCCGATGATCACCGGGTGGTCCTTCAATGTGGAGGGCACCTTGATGTCAAACGTCAGGTTCGAAAAAGGGCACTGGAATCCGACCCGGGTCGGCACGTTAATATTGAAAATAAACTCCTGCAGGCACTGTTTGATCTGCTCATGCGTCATGTTGTCCTGCCGCACAAA
>JAEZIW010000038.1 GCA_023436525.1 Bacillota bacterium
TCGGTGCCCGCATCCATCAGCGCTTTTACACCGGCGTCCGTTTCCACCGGCGTGTTTTTGCGGCGTGTGCTGCCAAAAGCCACGAGGCGCGCATGATTCAACTTTACCTTTACGGCTTCCTCAAAAAATTGCCGCTCTTTAGGATTAGAGGCAGGATTCCCTGCCTCTATATAATCGACACCGAGACTGTCCAGCAGGATAAGCATCTGCAGTTTATCGGACAGCGAATAGTTGATTCCGCGCGCCTGTGCCCCATCGCGCAATGTGGAATCGAATATATCTACTTTCATTTTTTGCTCCTTGTTCGGAACCGTTTAGAATTCGGGTTCTTCCTGCCAAGGCATCATTTTTCTAAGCTCCTTGCCCACCTTTTCTACCGGCAGCTCTCTTTCGATGCGACGTCTTGCGAGGAAGCCCGGGCGGCCCGCTTTGTTTTCCGAGATCCAGCGGCTGGCGAAAACGCCTTCCTGAATCTCCTGCAGCACCTTCTTCATCTCCTTGCGTGTTTCATCCGTGATAATGCGGCGTCCGATAGAATAATCGCCGTACTCTGCCGTATCACTGATGGAATAACGCATATACGAAAGACCGCCTTTGTTGATCATATCGACGATCAGCTTCATCTCATGTATGCACTCAAAATAAGCGCTTTCGGGTTCATAGCCCGCTTCCACAAGTGTATCGAAGCCGGCCTTCATCAGCTCGGTCACACCGCCGCAAAGCACGGCCTGCTCACCAAAAAGGTCCGTTTCCGTCTCTTCGCGAAACGTTGTTGCAAGAATTCCCGAGCGAGCGCCGCCGATACCTTCCGCGTACGCAAGGCCAACATTCAATGTATCGCCCGTCGGGTCCTGAGCAACCGCGATGAGGCACGGCACGCCTTTGCCCGCCACATACTCGCTGCGCACTGTATGGCCGGGGCCTTTGGGGGCCACCATGAACACGCCCACATCAGCCGGCGGCTTAATCTGGCCAAAATGAATGTTAAAGCCGTGAGCAAACACGAGGTATTTACCGGCTGTGAGATTCGGTTTTACCGATTCTTCGTAGACCTTGGGCTGCAGCTCGTCGTTAACGAGAATCATAATCACATCGGCTGCCTTGGCAGCATCGAATGCCGTTGCCACCTTCAGGCCGAGGCTCTCCGCCTTCTGCCACGACTTGCTGCCTTCGTAAAGGCCTACAATCACGTTAAACCCGGATTCGTGCAGATTGAGCGCGTGCGCATGGCCCTGGCTGCCAAAGCCGATCACCGCGACCGTTTTGTTTGCAAGATACTCTTTGTTACAATCCGACTGATAATACAATTTAGCCACTTTTAAAATCTCCTTTTAAATCGATATTAATATTTTTCGCAAGGATAAGCTTTATATCTTCTGCATCGCAGCCGTCTGGCTGTTATACAACTGGGTATCGCCCATTTCGAGTGCGACCATACCGGTTCGCGCCAGCTCTTGTATATAGTAATTTCTGAACAACTCAATGCTCTCATCGATGAACGAAATCGTGCCGCTGATTTGTATGGTCACGCACTTTTCTGCGATATCGAGCACAATGCCTGCGCGCGATTCGATATCAGCCATCAGCTTCTTTTTCTCCACACCGTCTGTGCTGATTTTGACGAGGGCAATTTCGCGGAAGATGCCGTCTTCCGAGGGTATTTCTTTAATCGCTTTCACGTCGAGCAGCTTATCAAACTGTTTGACCACCTGCTCGGTCACCGAGTCGTCCGCGAACATCACAATCGTGATGCGCGAGAGCGCGGGGTTGCTTGTGACACCGACCGTTAAGCTCTCGATATTGAAACCGCGCCTGCTTATAAGTCCGGATATGCGCGACAGGACGCCGGGCTGGTTCGAAACGATAAATGAAATCACACGCTGCATAAACTGGTACTTCCTTTCCTGAATAATAATCCTTAATAATAAAAAAACCGCATACTCTTCCTATGAAGAGACGCAGTTGTTATTTCAACTTCGCGGTACCACTCAACTTGTCTTTAAGCAAAGACCACCTTTAAGGCTCTAACAAGCCCCCATATCATAACGGAATGACCCGGCAATGTCTACTTCATTCGACACGCAGCTCCGGAGGGATTCGCCCTGCGTCATGCTGCCGATTTCCACCACCCATCGGCTCTCTGAAAGTCATAACCGCTTGACCTGTCTCCATCTACGCTTTTAATATTAGTATCGTAACAAATATCACCTTGTTTGTCAACACGCGAATGTATTAAGATTATGTTTCATTGTTTGGGCTGCTTTATTTATTGAGCACCAGCCAAACAGCCCCAAAACCCGGAATCTGAATATCCAGCAAACCGTCATTCACGGCATACTCCCGCCCTGTCAACTCACAGACGGCCGTCGCACCCATCCGGTCTTTTAGCTGTTCTTGATGCTCTTTTGTTACCATATCGCAGTCAGCAGCCAAATCAAAAACAACGCGCTTTTCTTCACGGCTGCGATTCACGGCCACAAACCGGATACCGTTAACCGCTTCGTCACCGAAAGCGTCCGTGCCGTCAATGATATACCTCAATATACCGATACAATCGGTATCCGGCGCATAAAACGCCGCGTGCCCGGTCGTCATCGCGTCGGCCGCGTTTCGCGCTTGCGATATTTTCTTGTAATGAGCCGTCAGGCTGTGTGCCGCTTGATGATACGGCCCCCTGTTAAAC
>JAEZIW010000045.1 GCA_023436525.1 Bacillota bacterium
GCCCAAGGGTTTGTGCCCAAACGCGATATTTACCTGGCCATCGGGCACGACGAGGAGTCGATGGGAACGCTCGGCGCACAGAAAATTGTGGACAGGCTTAAAGAAAAGGGCGTTCGGCTCGATTTTGTTATTGATGAAGGCGGCGTGATGATGGACGGCAAAATGATGAATGTCGGGGCCATGGTTGCCGCCATCGGTATATGTGAGAAGGGCTATGCGGATATCCGTCTGATCGCGGAATCGGCAGGCGGGCATGCCTCAAGGCCGCCCAAGCAAACAGCGGTGGGCGCGCTGGCCAAAGCGATTGTGGCTCTGGAAACAACGCATATGAAGCCGACGCTGAACAAGCCGCTTAAGGAAATGCTCACAGCGGTGGGCTCGTATATGGCATTTCCGCTCAATGTCATTGCGTGCAACCTGTTTTTAACCAAGCCGCTGTTGCTTATGGGGCTAAAAGCGAGTGCAACAGGCGCGGCGATGGTGAGGACGACAGCGGCCCCCACGATGCTTCAGGGCTCGAACGCGCCGAATGCGCTGGCCGAACGCGCGGAAGCGGTGGTCAACTTTCGTATTTCACCGGACAACACCGTTGACGGGCTATTGAAGCACATCAGAAAAACGGTGGGCAAGGGGATTAGCTTAGAGATCATTCAAGCATACGAACCCTCCGAGGTGTCGAGAACAGACAGTGATGCATATCGCATCATCACACAGACCATTCAATCGATGTTTCCGGGGTATGTTGTGTCTCCATATCTGATGGTGGGGGCGACGGATTCGCGGCGCTATGCGGCAGTTGCGGACGGGGTTTACCGCTTTCAGCCATTCCGCTCGATGGCGCAAGATGTCGACACATTGCATGCCGCGAATGAGCGGCTGCATATCGAATCGCTGCTGGAAGCTGTGGTGTTCTTTATCCGGCTTGTAAAAAAGGCAGATGAATGATAAGATATTGTCAAACAGCGTCGTTTAACGCTGTTGGTATTATCCATATATTTTAGGAGGAATCAAATGCGCGACTATATCATTGCCACCGATTCGGATACTGAGATTCCATATACCTATGCCGATCAGTATAACATTCCTGTTTTTCTTATGCCATATACGGTTAACAGCGAGGAAAGACTTTTCGATCTTGGCAGAAACACGGATTTTGTCAGCTTTTACGAAGAACTCAGCAATGGTGCTGATGCGATTACATCCACAAGGCCTCCGGCAGATATTGCGGAATTCTTCCGTGATGCCGCGAAAGACGGCAAGGATGTTCTGTATCTTTCTTTTTCATCGGCGCTCTCCGGCCATTATGATTTAACACTTATGGCAAGAAACCTGGTGCTGGAAGAGCTGCCGGATGCGCGCATTGAAATAGTCGATACATTGCGTATTTCGATGGGCGCGGGGCAGCTGGTGATGCACGCGCAGACACTCAAAAACGAGGGTAAGTCGCTCGAGGAGGTTAGAGACTGGGTGATAGCCAACCGTCAGCGCAGCCATGCATGGTTCTCAGTGGATGATTTAAACTATTTGAAAAAAGGCGGCCGCCTCTCGGGTGCGGCAGCGGCCATCGGCACGATACTCGATGTGAAGCCGATTCTCAAGCTGAACAGAGAAGGAAAGATCGTGGCTGCCGACAAGGTGAAGGGCACCAAGAAGATTCTTCGGTTTTTCTTATCCGTTATGGAGGAAAATGTGGAAAAGCCCGAAGAGCAAACCGCTTATGTGCTGCACGCGAACTGTATGGAAACGGCGGAAAAGCTCAGGGAAATGATTAAAGAGACTGTACCTTTCAAAGACGTGCAGATTCAGGATATCGGTCCGGTCATCGGGTGCCACACGGGTCCGGGGGCTCTCGCCGTGATATTCATGGGCAAGGAAATGACAACATAATTACCGAAATCAGAGGGGCTGCGATTGCAGCCCTTTTTGTTGTACGAGGGATTACGATCGCTAAAGAAAAGCCCGCCCATACGGCAGCCTGACAATACGACTGCCCTCAGGCTGCTGATAAAACTCCTTCGTATCATTTCGAGAGAGCGTTATCGTTTTTATATATGTAACTGCCTTTTATGGTAAGTTAATCAGAATTGTGACAGTAATTCATAAAAGAAACAAATAAATTAAGATTAATTTGTATTGAATGAATGAATTGACATAACAACATGTAACTATTATGATATTAATTATCAAATATTAAGGAGGTTCATTATGAACGCACCTGGAAAAGGCATTTTAAAAGTTGTTAGTATCTTATTCATCATCTTTGGAGCCATTGCAACAGTCCTGTCTATCGTCGGGTTACTCGGATCGGCGTATTTAAGTTCTGTAGCCTTTGGTTTGGGCGGTATTCTGGTTGTTGCCATGGTCATTGCGCTTATCGGAAGTGCTCTCGAATTGGTATTGGGCATCATTGGCTTAAAGAAATGTGATAACCCCGCTCAGGCAAACTACTTTATCGTGGTGGGTATTGTGCTTTGTGTTCTGAATCTGGTATCCATGATTATGAGCTTCTCTGTCACAAGCCTCATCGCTTTTGTTCTTCCCATTCTTTACATCGTCGGCGGTGTGCAGAATAAGAACGCGGCCAGCACGGGCGTACAAGCGTAACAATCTAAGGCATATTGTAAAGCAGAGCGGTGTTAAACGGCTCTGCTTTTCTTTATCCTTGCGGACATGAGGTGCGCCGAGACTGTTACACGCTAAAACGCCGTGGGGCGCGAATTCCAAGCGCGTCAACGGTGCGCCAAGGATGTCGCACCCTACATCATAAGAATTCCGTGGGGCGCGATTCCGTAGGGCGCGATTTCCAAAGCGCGTCAACGGTGCGCCAAGGATGTCGCACCCTACATAATCATAAGAATTCCGTAGGGAGTGATTTCCAAAGCGTGTCAACGGTGCGCTAAGACTGCCGCACATTGTTGTGACAATGCCGGTTCACACTTTTGCTTGCGATATATGTACAGAAAATTTATAATTGAATAGAAAATGTTTATATTTTTTAAATTATGGGGGTGCTGTTTCATGAAAAAACGTTTCGCATTCACGACGGTTATCATCGCTGCATTACTGCTGCTATCGGCCTGCGCGCAAAGCATAACCGTACAGCCGACTCAAACGGCTGAGGCAGCGCCATCGCCCGCGCCGACGGTGCAACCGACACAAACGGCTAAGCCGCAGGAGACCGAAGCCGAACCGACACCGGAACCCACAAAAGAACCGCTGCAGGTCAGCGACGACATAATGGTGATGCTGTCCGTGATGGATTCGCTCATCCGCGCGACGATGGAAACCGGCACCGCATACGCGCCCAAGGATGACGGATTCATTTGGACAACGCTTTATCTTGCGGTGGTGAATTTCGGTGAGCCGCTTGAATTGGCGGAAATAAAAGACGGACGGGCATCGGCGAAACGAGAAGCGGTTGAACAGCTTGGGGCAGCCTGCTTTGAACGTTTCGAGAGCCTGCCCGATATTCCCGAAACGCTGTCGGGTGCCATCAGCAGCAAGAATGGCGCTGTTTATTCTTTCGGTCTGTCCGATATCGGCGATTCCTCAACGCAAATTACGGACGTGCAGACGGATGGTGACACGGTGAAGGTGTGGGTGGACTTTTTAAGCTGGGATGAAGCGCAGAGCTTTGTGTTTATGCTGGCTGCGAACCCTCGCGCCAGCGAAAATCCGGAAGAGATGTTCAAGTACAGCGTGAGGTCGGTCGAGAAAATCGATCAAAACGTGTAAAGTGGGAGGCAGCAAGCATGAGCATACGCGCCTTACAGCAAATGATCGATGATGCGAGCAGTATCGTGTTTTTCGGCGGCGCGGGGGTATCCACCGAGAGCGGCATCCCCGATTTTCGCAGTGAAGACGGCCTGTATAACCAAAAGTACCGTTACCCGCCCGAGAAGATATTGAGCCGCAGCTTCTTTGATGCGCATACGGCCGCGTTCTACGAATTTTACCGCGAAAAGATGATCTGCCTGGATGCGCAGCCCAATGCGGCACATATGAAGCTCGCCGAAATGGAAAACAGGGGCAAGCTCAAGGCGGTGATCACACAGAATATCGACGGCCTGCATCAAAAAGCGGGCAGCAAAAATGTTTTTGAGCTGCACGGCTCCGTACACCGCAACTTCTGCCAAAAGTGCGGCAAAGCCTTTAATGTGCTGTATATCGCCGCGAGCGATGGTATTCCGCTTTGCGATTGCGGCGGCGTTATTAAGCCCGATGTGGTGCTGTATGAAGAAAACTTAAACGATGATGTGATGCAGGGCGCGATTCTTGCGATAACGTCGGCAGATATGCTGATTGTGGGCGGCACGTCTCTCGCGGTTTATCCGGCCGCCGGTCTGCTGAATTATTTTGGAGACGGTGAGCTCGTGCTGATTAATAAATCGCCCACGCCGTACGACAGGCGCGCAAGCCTCGTTGTCAACGCAAGCATCGGCGATACACTTGCCAGGATGAACATCTAGATGTTGAATCTGATGGATAGGCATGATACAATCCATCTTATCAGGAGAAAAAAACACAGCACGGTATGGTAGTCCGTGCGCACAAAGGTGCCAGTAACCTGCCGCGTTAAACAGCGGTTGTCCCTTCTCTTTTATTTTGTGTACTGCAAAGTGAAAGGGATTTTTTTATGGAAAAAACACATGTTACGCTCAGTGTTTTTCATGACGGTCAGTTTTTTACGGCGCTGTTTGAGCGCAGAGACGAGAGCGGCTACAGCGCATCGCGATCCGTGTTTGCGGCGAAACCGTCTGACAATGAAATTCTGGGGCTGGTACTGAAAGACTACGGCGCACTGCGTTTCAGCAGCCCCTCGAAAGATGATGCCGTGAAGCCGCTTGCGGCAAACCCGAAACGGCGGCAGCGAGAGGCGGCTAAAGCAGCTGTGATACCGGCGATGTCGACCAAGGCTCAGTTGGCGCTGAAAGCGCAGCATGAGCAAAGCAAGGCAGCATGTAAAGCGGCGGGGAAGCAGCGCCGCGAAGACGCAGAGGCGAAAAAGTTTGAGATAAGGCAGCTCAAGCGCAAACAAAAGCACAAAGGCAGGTAGCCGCAAGCGCCGGCCTGCACTTTGCTTTGTTTTGACATTGTGCTATAATATCAAAAGGTTTATATGTTGGAGGGGTTCATGAGAAAGCTCGCGCTATTTTTGTTCACAGCAATCATGATCGTATCGTTTACCGCCTGTGCCGCGAGGCCTGCGGCGGTTAGCGTGACACCATCGGCCACGCCTGTGGCAGTGGACGATATTGAGCAGCCCAAAGGGCCGCAAATCGGCGTTTCGCTGGCGGGCGAGGACGGTTTTTACGAGCAGCTGACGGCAGAAATCAGTGCCGCCTGCTCATCCTACGGTTACGAGGTATCGGTTGTGTCGGCGGATACCGGCGATAAACAAAAGGCGGATATTCAAGCGTTTTTGAGTGCGGGGGTATCGGTTATGGTGATTGACCCTGTGGATGTGGATGTGCTGGAAACCGCGCTGGCTGAGTGTGATACCGACGGTGTGCCGGTTATCAACATCATTGATTCTATTAACGGTATGGTCAGCACGTTGATTTCCCCCGATTATATTGAAGTTGGCAAGGCGGCGGGCACGCGGGCTATGGCGCTTTACGGTGAAACGGGCGGTGCCTGCCTCGAACTTAAAACTGATTACGACAGCTTTATCATGCAGCTTAAATCCGATGGATTCCGCTCGGCTCTCGGCAAAGACGGCAAGGTGACGGCAGCCGTAGAGAAATACTGCGGCGCTGATGAAGAGATGGCATACGAATCCGTTAAAACGGAGCTTGGCCTTGGCAGCGTCAGCTTTATTTTTGCGCATAGCGCCACGCTAGCGCATGGGGCGATACGCGCGATTGGAGAAAGCGGGAAAGAAGTCAGCCTTGTTGTATACGGGGCAGATCATTCGATTATGGATGCCTTATCGTCAGGGGTTGTGGATATGGCACTGTTTATCGATCCGGCACAAACTGCCAAGCTGGCCATTGCCGATGCGGATGGATACATTAAGAATTCCGCTTATGTGCCCGCCCAATATCAGCCGCTTACAGTTTATGCCGTCACAGCAGAAAATGTGGCGCAGTATTACACCGCAGGCAATGCATATGCCAAAGCGCCCGCGCAATAGTCTGCGCGATAAGTCATAAAACGGATTTGCAGCCCATTGAGCAAACCAAACAAACCATCTATATTATGTCGACAGAAAATCGGACGCTAAGCTCCGGTTTTTTTATTATGTCAGTTAATCATCATTTGGGGTCAGTTATCAATCTGGGTCTATCCGTCGTATATATAAATAAAAGACAAAGTGTATAACGCAAGTATGAAGCGACACGTTTGTGAATAGATATATATGGGTGGTGATACTATGAAAATAAGAAAACGATCGTTAGTTACAAATATCTGCCTGGTCGTGATTATCGGTTTTGTGTATGTGACTTCGTTTGGGTTTACGCGGCCCTCTTTGGGGCTTGCGCTCAAAGGCAGCACAGGCGGCAGCAACATCGGCCTGCAGATTTCGGTGACGCAGGGCACCGATGTGGCGGCATATCTGGACGCCATGGACCGCATAGGCGTTCAGGCGACATTCTTTTTTTGCGAGCAGTGCATCAAAGACAATGGTGATATGCTTGATGAAGTGCTGGCCAGAGGCCAAAGCGTGGGGTACTATGTTTGCGAAGCGCACGATGGTGTCGAATCGGATATGTATATTGGAAACGGATACAGCGTACCGGTGATGAGCTATGATAACGGGAGCGGCTTGCGACGCATCGGCCCATCAATCGATTTTGAAAAGCTGAAACGGCAATCCGACTGGCCGGCTATTTTGAACGACAATATTTACGGCGATATGTTTATCCGAATTGAGGGGGACAATGAAATGAGCGAATTTGAAAAAGTTGTACAAATTGTGCGCGATAAAGGTTATACTATCCTAAAGGTGGAAGAAATGCTTTGAGAAGTTATGCTTTAAGAAGGAGACAACAGATGATAAAAACGTTGGACAACGGCCTGAGAGTGATTACAGAGCCATTGCAAAACTACAATTCAGTGGCCGTGGGTATATGGGTAAAAACGGGATCAACGTGCGAGGAAGCCAAAGAAAACGGCATTTCGCACTTTATTGAACACATGATGTTTAAGGGGACGACAAAGCGCAGCGCCAAGCAGATCGCAGTGGATATGGACAAGATCGGCGGACAGCTCAACGCGTTCACCTCCAAGGAATGCACATGCTATCATGCGCGCGTGGTGCCGGACAAGCTGGACGTTGCGGTGGACGTATTGTCTGACCTGTTTTGCGACCCGCAGATAGACGAAACGGAGCTTGAGAAGGAAAAGGGCGTGGTCATCGAAGAGATTGCGATGGTTAACGATAACGTGGAGGAGCTGGCGCACGAAAAGATATCTGAGATCTATTTCAAAGGCAGCTCGTTGTCGCAGCCGATACTCGGGCCGGAGGAGAACATCAAAGCGTTCACGCGCGCCGATCTTGTGCGATATATCGACGACCATTACTACCCGGCCAATGTGGTGGTGGCGGTGGCAGGCAAATACGACGAAAAGCAGCTGGAAGACGTGCTGAACAAGCATATCGGCAGCTACAGCCGCGGCACGCGCAAGGAAATAAGCGACTGCGCAACGCCGTTTGTTCCGAGACCAAGCACGCTTTATGTGGAAAAGGATGTGGAGCAGACGCATCTTTGCCTGTCGTTCCCGGGGTGCACGTTTGCGGATGACGACCGTTTTGCGATGGCCGTGCTCAACAATGTGCTGGGCGGCGGCATGAGCTCCCGGCTTTTCCAGTCGATCCGTGAGGAAAAGGGGCTTGCTTACTCCGTTTATTCATACCCGTCGTCTTACAGCTATGCGGGCATGTTCACGCTTTACGCGGGTACCACGGCGGCCAATGCCGATACGGTGGTGCACCTGATGAAGCAGGAACTGGATAAGCTTAAAAACGAGCGCATCAGCGAAGCCGACTTTAAGCAGGGCATTGATCAGCTGAAAGGCAACTATGTGCTGTCGATGGAGGGGACAAACTCCAAAATGAGCGCCATCGGAAAATCGCTGATACTGCTGGATGAGGTTTACGACGAACAGAAGACAATCGCCAAGATCGACGCGGTGACGCTCGACCGTGTGAACGCGATGATTGACGAAATGTTTGATTATAAAAAAATGTCGGCTGTGTTTGCCGGAAAAATAGAAAAGAAAAAAGAGCTCGAAAGTTTTTTGGAGGGGTTAAATGGACAAGCTGGAGAACATATTCAAGTATCAGAATCAGTTTGATTCGGAGCTGGCGGAAAAGCGCGGCCTTAATGACATTCCGATGGAGCAGTGGATACAGAAGGAAACGCTGGCGATGCTCTCAGAGCTGGCGGAGCTGATTGATGAGGTTAACTTTAAGTGGTGGAAGAACCCAAAGCCCGTGGATACCGACAAGGTGAAGGACGATCTGGTGGATATCCTGCACTTTTTTGTGAGCATGTGCCTGAAAACGGGCATGGACGCGAATGAGCTGCACGAGCGCTA
>JAEZIW010000099.1 GCA_023436525.1 Bacillota bacterium
GATGAAGAAAAGAACAACATCAAAAACGCATCCGCTCAGGTTCCGGTCTTCTTCTCCGCGAACATGTCACTCGGTGTGAATCTGCAGATCGAGCTTTGCCGAAAAGCCGCCTCGTTCCTCGGGGAAGACTGCGATATCGAGATTGTAGAAAAGCACCACAACCAGAAGGTGGATGCCCCCAGCGGCACCGCGCTTGCCATTGCAGAAGCGATTAACGACGCGCTGATGACGTCCAAGCCGCTGACCTGCGGACGCTGCACGCGTACAGAGAAGCGCGGGCGTGAAATCGGCATCCATGCGGTGCGCGGCGGCACGATTCCCGGCGAACACAGCGTTTATTTCATCGGCATGGATGAAATCGTTGAAATCAAACACACAGCCCAGTCGAGGCAGATTTTTGCGCTGGGCGCATTACGCGCCGCCGCTTTTGTCTGCGGTAAACCGGCCGGATATTACAGCATGAACGATATCATCAGCCAATCCGCCGTCACTAGCGTATATAAGGACGATGGGCAGGCCATGGTCACGCTGTCGGCTCTTCAGTTTTCGCCCGAAATCATCTCGAACGTGTTTTGCGATATCGCAGACGCGGGCATAAAAATTGATATCATCAGCCAGACAATGCCGTTCAACAGCAAGGTGGGGTTATCCTTCTCTCTCCCCCGCACGGATTTGAACAGCTGCCTTAAGGTGATTGCGAAATACAAAAAAAATTGCGAAGAGATTATCGAAACATCTTCTCTCTCGAAGCTGACCGTGGAGGGCGCAGGTATGCAGCAGCAAACCGGCGTGGCCGCAAAGCTGTTCGGCGCGCTCGCAAAGAAGGACATTGGCATCGCGATTATCACGACATCGGAAACGAACATCAGCTTTTGCGTGGAAACGAGCAAGGCGGCGGATGCGATCAGCGTGGTGGCGGAAGCGTTCTGTTTATAATTTAGAATTAAGAATGTAGAATTAAAAATTATTAATGCAGAAATAGTGAACTATCAAGGCGCGGAGCTTCCGCGTCTTTTGTTTATATAAAATAATATCAGTTTATTGAAAAACACAGAGTATACCCATCGGGGTACAGTTATCTCTTTACTTATCAATTTTCCGTAGGGAACGACCTCCGTGTCGTTCCGAGCTTATTTACCGAAACAAGCACAGGGATGGCTCTCATTGAAAGACAAAAACAAAAGAGTCCTTTTGGCGGTGTTTGCCGTAATTGAGTATTGTCTGGCACCACATTATACCTCTCCGGGGTGCAGGTATCTCAACTTTTCTTATGTGTATTGAAAACAGATTAAAAAAAAGAGCCCTTTTGGCGGCATCTGCCGCGATTGCTTTAACCCTCCGGAGTATAGGAAACCTTTTTAAAGAAGTGTCATAAGAGTTCTTCGAATTGCAGGGACGAATCTCCCTTTATTCCTTCAACTCAGCCTCTGCCCCATGGCTGCTTTACCGAAAAGCGCGTTATACCGCTTCTCAAGCTTTTCTCGCGACAGTATCGGCCCATGCCCCGGGCATATTAACGCCGCCTCGGTTTTAAGTATTGTCTCCCACGCTGCCTTGATATCATCGGGACAATCAGCAAAAGGCGGATAAAGCGAGCTACCCACACCAAAAACGGTATCGCCTGAGAAAAAATAATCGCCGATGTGCAACCCGATGGACCCCTTGGTATGGGCACCGAGCGGCAGCACTGTCGCCTCAAAACCGAATTCGCAAAGACTCAGCACCGCATCCGCGGCAATAATGTCGGCCGTCACCGGCTCATAATGCTCCGTCTGCGCCGGAACCACATTATGCCCCGCGCCGGATATCAACCGCGTAAGCGGATACGTGCCTCTCGGCACGGGTGTGTTCCCCTGCCGCAGGCATTCGGCCTCAGCCGCGCCGACAACAACTTTGGCTCCGGTATATAACTGCAGCGCCCGTGCGCTGCCCGCATGATCGTAATGCGTATGCGTCAGCAGCAGCAGCGGTATGGTCAGCTTCATCGGCAGTATGCGCCTTTTAAAAGCCTCTATGCGCCCCTTTCTCGCCGCGTCCACCACAATGCCGTAATCTCCGTCATGAACAAGCCATGACGTTCCCACAAGTCTCTGAACGGTCATAAGGAGCCCTCCTTAATCAAATTCACACTGCCTGCGTACTTCTATTTTGTCAATCAGGCCGAGAACCTTTGGCCATCGCCCCGTTTTCGCTATGACGAAGCCCATCAGCATGCCGATATGCATATCGAGGTGACGGTGCTGCCCGATTATCAGCTCAAACTGAGTGAGGTCGCTTTTTTCCGGTTTTTCGTGCAGCCGTTCGTCGGTCAGCTCATCAAGATATCGTATGATCTTTATCTCAACTTGATCAGCATAAGTCTTCAGGATTTCACGGGATAGAAATGCACCGCCGGGCATGTTGAGATCATTCAGCCCCTCTGTGTGAAAATCAGGCTCGGTATAAACAAACGGATTGATATAACATCTGTCCAGAGAATGCAGCGTGTGATACACATGCTTATACAGCGGCGTGCCGCAATACATGTCGCTCCACATATCATCAGGTATGCAGTCAACCACGTTTTTCAGGCTCCAGATTGATTTTTCGGTGGCGTGCCTTAAGGCCGCTGAATAAGACGGGTTCATGTCGTCCTCCTAATAAAACAGCCGCCGCCGCACCTCTTCTTTAAAGTTCTTTCGATGCTCGAGAATCAAGGAGGCCGCACCGAGTATTCCAAACGGAATCAGCGCGTAAAAAGACCATGTGAGTTCAAAAGCCGCCGGGTTGTTCAGCTTGATGATGACCTCCAAGATCAGCACAAACAAACCCGTCGCAAAGAAAATCCCCGCCGCTTTTTTCAGCAGCGTCATACGCGTTGATTTTGTGAACAGCAGCGCGAGTATAATGATTGCGATACTGGCTGCCACCGTGATGGGCATACCCAGCCCGACGAACCAATGGCCGCCGTTCGTCCTCTCTATAAACAACAGATACAGCAGTGAGGCTGCACAGTTGACGGACAAGAAAATAACCGTGTGGTAGCGTTTAAAGTAAAAGGGCATCACAATGAATATGAATATCAGCGCCATTGCCCCCACAATATAAGCCGACCACGACAGCCCGCCGCCATCCAGTATATCAAGCAGTATTGTGATCATCATTGGAATCATCAATATCAGCCCGGCCAATGTCGCAAAATAGCGTTTGTCGATGCGATTGATCAGCGATTCGAGGTATCTCGGATACGGCCTGTCGAGCGGCTCCTGCCAAGGTGTTTTTGGATTTTGCACCTCCACGCTGCAAAGCGGGCAATATTTTTCACTTTTGGCGAGCTCAACGCCGCAGTTCACACAGTATGACATCTTTTTCACCCCTCATTGTTTACCATCTTTGGTTGCTCTCAATTTTAACCGGTACACCTAGCTTCACAAGAAAACGGAAAAACGCGCGTTCGAGTGTGCTTTCTTTTATCGTCCTCACAAAGTTCATAATAAGCGTTCCATTATACGAGAGTGCGCCGCACACCACCTTGTTGCGCGATAACGGGCCGAGTATAAAATCCATACGCGTGACGTACCGCGCCATCTCATCCGGCAGCGTTACATTCCTAAGGTTCGATATGCTTGTTGAGCTTTTGCGGTCTCCCACCAAATTAAACGTCAGCTTCATCGCAATGTTCTTTATAAACAGCGGCGTCACGCGCAGCACGCGGCGCGTCTCAGATTTCACATTGGTGGATATTTTTGCGTTCAGCAGCTTTTCGGTGGCTTCGCTGCGCATGTAATGGTGCACCGCGCTCAGCACCTCATCGAAGCTGTACGTGCCGTATTTTGGGTCGATCCCCGGATTCACATAGCTTGCAAAATTGCGCATGGTATTGGTGGGATAAAACCGCCTCAGATTAACCGGTATGCAGATTTTCACAGGCTTCATGCGTTTCTCTCTCTTAACGATTCCGCGCTGCTGCTTGTCCACCGCCATGATAAGCACCGCCGTTAAATAGTCTGTCAGCGAGACACCCTTTTCCTTCGCGCGAGTCAATACTTCGCGGGCGGGAATTAAGCCTGTAATCACGTTGATATAGCCGTCGCTTTCATCGGTGCCCTTGATATAATAGGCATTCGGTTCATGGCGTGTGCGCGTCATTTTCTTTGCGTATTTTAAATACGCATCTTCTGTTTCATCCGGTGCGGGTGGCTCACTGCAGTCGAGAATTTCTTTGCCACGCGGGATGTCGGCGCCGTATTTAATACGCAGGTATTCCGCCGTCAGCGTTTTGATGAAGCAAAGCCCGCCCGTGCCGTCCGTCAGCGCGTGGAAAATCTCCACCGCGATGCGTTTCTTGTAGTAAAGCACGCGGAACATGAATCCCTTGTTTGCCTTAAAATCCATATGCGCACATGGATACGGGCCGTCTTGCATAATCTCCGGGTACCCTTCGTTATGCTCAAGATAATACCAGAACAGGCCCGTCTTGAGCTTCAGCGCGAACCCCGGGAAACGTGAAAGGGTGGCACTCAGAGCCTGCTCGAGAACGCCGACATCAATGTCTTCCGTCAGGTCGGCAGACAGACGGAACAGCGCCTTCCAGTTGCGTCGTTTGGCTGCGGGATAGATTTTGGCTGCGTTGTCCAGCTTCATCCACTTTTTTTGTGCTTTATCTTTGCTGCTCATTATTTATGTCTCCAAAAAAGCGGCAATTTTATTTAATGCTTTCCTAGCTTCGGGTATTTTAAACAGCACATAAACGTGCCAAAGTCCGTCTTCTACGATCAGTTCGCAGTTGCATGCGCATTCGTTCAGCCGGTCAGCGAGCATTCGCGCATCGTCCAGCAGCAGCTCACAGCTGCCCGCAAAAATCAGCGATGGCGGCAGGCCGGTCAAATCACCGTATATGGGCGATACGAACGGGTTGCTCTGCTGCCCCTGCGCATACGCGTCGGCGGCAATATGCAGCGCTTTAATCGAAAGCGTCGGGTCTTTTCGGCGGTTGTCAATGTGCGATTGACCCGTAAATGTTAAGTCCGTCCACGGTGAGAGGCTAACCAGCTTTTCGGGCTGCGGAAGGCCAAGCTCTTTGAGCTTTAAACACAATGCAAATATCAGCCCGCCGCCCGCCGATTCTCCCGCGAGCGCGATGCGGCCAAAACTGTTGTCGAGCAGATATTGATATGCGCTCAGCGCATCGTCCAGAGCTGCCGGAAACGGGTTTTCCGGCGCAAGCCGGTATGCCACCGCCAGCACCTTCTGCTTTGTTTCCACCGCCAGCACACCGGCGGCACCGCGCGCATAGTTTAGGCATCCGGCCACGTATCCGCCGCCGTGAAGATACAATATCACACCGTTGCCGGGCACCATTTCCTTCGGAACCGCAAAGCAGGCATCAAGTCCGCACAACGGAATCGGCTCGAAAGACACCTTAGATGCGAGCGACCCTGCCATGATTTTTCCGAGACTGTCCTGAAAGCCCCTTGATGTTTTGATGCTGAATTTGTCGAGTATCGGCTTTAGCAACCGGATTTGGGCACGAACGAACAGGCTTTGAAAACTTGGCATGTAGTCGCTCCTTCTTTTTCACTTAATTTCAGCATACCGCATAAGAGGGCCAATATCAAACAATATATGTGTAAAGTCGGCACATATCGTTTTTAATTATCATGTTGATCTTCCCAAATTATAAAAAATGATGCGCCGGTCTCGTTGCTTTGGAAAGCAATTAATTGCGTCATACAAGCCACTACAAAAAGCGGCGTGTACCTACAGCCACGGTATGAACAGAAACCCCACTCATAAAGCGCTATGGCATGGGATGCCAATCTACCTCGCAGCCGACAAGCCCAGCATGACAACGTCGTTGTCTTCTAGATCGGCATGCCTTTTTAATGCGGCCTCAGATTGTTAAAGTGGCCCCGGCTGCTATGCCGACTCATGCCGCGACGAAGGGAACGTATCTTATGGCAAACCGCTGTCATTATTCTCCGTCGAAATAGCCCACCTGCTTCGATATCGGGAAAATCATACGCTTGCCGCTGCCAAATATGCCGACTTTATCCGAGTCGGGATAGAATGCGATTTCGGGATCGTGCATGATATCAAAATCCGCATAGATCAGCGGTTCGCTCTGCGAGATGTTCGTGAGCTTATGCGCGCCGCTTTCATTATTCGGGAAATAAAGATAGTCACCGGCGGTAACTTCACGCTCTCCTTCCGGAGACTTCAGCAAGCCAACACCGCTGAGTATGAAGAACACTTCCTCATTGCGCATGTGATAATGATACGGCACGGCGGCTTTTCCCGGCGGCACTTCATAGATCGAAACGTTAAAATGGTCGGAATCCTCACTGCCGACGATGATCTTTTTCGTGAATTCGAAATCGGGATGATCTGATCTGCTGACACGCTGCGCTGTTTCAGCTCTGCGCACAAATGCTTGCTTGTTCATAGACTTTCCTCCTTATCATACATATGAATCTCTACACCTTTATTTTACAGGTCTTTTGCTGCGTGTGCAAAGGTTTGTTCATTCAGAGTTCAACAAAAAAGGACGACCCGTCATGCAGGCGCCCTTTGCTGTGCCTTGTGCTATTTAATGCCGATATCCGTGCGGTACTGCGCGCCCTCAAAGCTAACTTTATCGATCTGCCCATACGCTTTTTCTCTCGCGTCGGGTATATCGGCACCCAACGCCGTGATGCCGAGCACGCGCCCGCCGTTGGTCGTCAACATGCCATCCTTCACCGCTGTGCCCGCGTGAAACACCACCACGTTTTTCGTGTTGTCGAGCCCCGTAATCGGTACGCCTTTTAAGTATTTGCCCGGATAGCCGCCCGAGGCCATCACCACGCAAACCGCGCTTCGCTCATCCCATTCCAGCGAGATTTTATCAAGCGCACCGTCAATCACCGCATCAAAGATTTCGAGCAGATCGTTTTTGAGCCGCGGCAGCACCACCTGGGCCTCCGGGTCTCCAAAGCGCGCGTTGTATTCCAGCAGCTTCGGGCCATTCTTCGTAAGCATCAGCCCGAAGAATATGATACCTTTGAAGCAAACCCCTTCGGCATTCAGCGCCTCGACTGTCCGCCGTATGATCGTTTCTTCAGCAACCTTGCGGATTTCATCTGTGTATTTGGGGCTGGGCGAAAACGTGCCCATACCGCCCGTGTTGGGCCCCATATCGCCGTCGAACGCGCGTTTATGATCCTGTGCGCTGTGCATCGGCAGTATCGTTTTGCCATCGCAAAAGGCCAGCACCGAAACTTCGGGGCCTTCGAGGAACTCCTCGATGACCACGCGGCTGCCCGCATCGCCGAACACCCGATCCACCATGATTTCTTTGAGCGCATCCAGCGCCATATCAGTCGTCTCGCAGATGATCACGCCTTTACCGAGCGCCAAGCCGTCTGCCTTGACCACAACGGGTGTATTGCAGCTTTTTACATACGCAGCCGCTTTATCGAAATCGTCGAACACCTCACATGCCGCTGTGGGAATGTTATATTTTTGCATCAGGTATTTGGCGTATACCTTGCTGCCTTCAATGCGTGCACCATCCGCTGTCGGCCCGAAAGCCCGGATGCCCTGCGCCTGCAGTCTGTCCACCAAACCCATATACAGCGGGTCGTCCGGCGCAACAATCACAAGATCAAACTGTTGGTGCTTCGCGTAATCCGTCAGCCCATCAACATCCGTGGCCTGTATCGGCACACATGTGGCAAGCTGAGCAATGCCGCCGTTGCCCGGCGCACAGTAAATATCGTCGTTGCGGCTCTGTTTTAATTTCCATATGATCGCATGTTCACGGCCGCCGCCGCCCACCACCAGTATCTTCATGATGCCGCTCCTTAATGCTTGAAGTGACGCATGCCGGTGAACACCATCGCGATGCCCAGCTCGTCGCACGCCTTTATCGAATCCTCATCGTGAATGCTGCCGCCCGGCTGTATGATGGCGCTGATGCCAAAGCTTGCGGCCAGCCGTGCCGTGTCGTCAAATGGCAGGTACGCATCCGACGCGAGCACCGCACCCTTCACGGCTTCGCCCGAACGCTGCAGCGCTGCCTCAGCCGCCCACACGCGCGACACCTGACCGGGTCCAAGGCCCAGCGTTTGAGAATCCTTCGCTACCGCGATGCCGTTTGATTTGATGTGTTTCACAATCTTCCACGCGAATTTTAAATCTTCAAGTTCCTTTTCGGTGGGAACGCGCTTGGTCACGGTTTTGAGTTCGCCGTCAAACAGCAGCGTATCGGGCTGCTGCACAAGCAGGCCGCCGAGCGGTTTTTTTATATCCATCGCGTTTGGCTTCACCTTTGCCGAGATATTTTTTAATAAAAGGATCCGCAGATTTTTTTTGGTTTTGAGCACCTCGAGTGCGTCTTCCGCGAACGACGGCGCCACGATGATCTCAAAGAAAGTCTTGACCATCTCCTCGGCGCTTTTCAGATCAATTTCTGTATTGACCGCCAAAATGCCGCCGTAGATAGATTTAGGATCGGCGTTGTATGCCTTCATATATGCGTCATAAAGATTATCGGCGCTGCCCACGCCGCACGGGTTCGCGTGCTTCACCGCCACCGCCGTGATTTCTTCAAACTCGCGAAGGCAATCGAGCGCACCGTTGGTATCGTTGATGTTGTTGAACGACAGCTCCTTGCCCCAAAGCTGCTGCGCATCGGCCAGAGTGCCTTCTGTGCCGATCGGTTCTTTATAGAACGCGGCGCTCTGGTGCGGGTTTTCGCCGTAGCGCATGCCCTGAACCAGCTCATAGGTCAGCGTCAGCTTTTCGGGATAACCGCCGCCGTTTTGTTCACGCAGGTAACCGGAAATCAACGCATCGTAGGCCGCCGTATGCTCAAACACCTTAACGCAAAGGTCAAACTTTGTCTGTTTGGTCACGCCGCCGTTTTTCAGCTCTTCCAGCACGCGTTCATAGTCCGCCGGGTCCACAAT
>JAEZIW010000157.1 GCA_023436525.1 Bacillota bacterium
ACATCATCCACCATCATGCCCACCGAAATACCGCTGCCCGAATAAACGCCCTGATTGGCAACCAACTCAAGCTTCGTTTCACCGTCGCCCAAAAAAGCAATTTCAGCCCCGGTGGGGCTTTTAAAGCGCCTGTCAACGTGAATGCCGACAATCTCCTCATAAAATTGAACAGACGCATCCATATCCTTCACATGCACCGTACACCAGCAAAAGCTCATACTTAAGCCCTCCCTCTTGTTATACAAGCATTTTACCACCGTTCCTTTGCTGTCTCAATTATTTTAATAATCACTTGACATGTATCACGGCGTGATGTAGTATTTATATATCACATCGTGATGCATTTAGGTGTGATATAGGAGGTGTCTGATGAATATTCAAAAAGCACGCAGCCGGTACATCCCTATGAGCGAAACCATGCTGTATATACTGCTGTCGCTGCGCGAGGAACGCCATGGCTATGGCATTATGCAGCATGTTAAAGAGCTGACAGGCGGACGCATTGTGCTCGGCGCGGGAACGATTTATCAAAGCATCGGTAAGCTGGAGCCTGACGGCCTGATTGAGGCGCAGCGCGAAGAAGACCGGAAAAAATATTATCTCATTACGCCGCTCGGAAGCAGCATACTGCGCGAAGAGGCGGCGCGAATCAAAGAAGTTTATCACCATTTGGAGGAACTGCTATGAAAACAAAAACATTTTGGCTGACCGCATTTCGTTACGTGGTTCCGGCCGACTATGAACAATGGTTTGAGCAGCTTGCGCTTAATGGCTGGCATCCGGTTAAGGTGGGCCAGTGGAGCAGCCTCTCGATGCGGTTTGCACAGGGCGAGCCCAAAAAATACCGCTATGTGGCGGATATGCAGCCGTTACCTAAAAAGGAATATATGCAGACGTACGAGGACTTCGGCTGGGAATTTGTCGGGCAAATGGCGAGCATGATGGTATGGCGGCGCGAATACGAAAACGAGCGACCCGAATCGTTCAGCGATGCGCCCAGCCGCAAAGAGCGCAACAGGCGCTTCATTGGTGCCGCTGCCGTTTCGTTCATACTATTTCTGGTCGGCACACTCGCAAGCCTCGGCGCGTTTATCTTTACAAATACCGAGAATCATCTTGATTTTGGCATCATGTCCGTGTTTCTGTTTGTGCTTACTGGTTTAATGGGCGCGGCGTTGCTTAAAATGCGAAAGAACATTGAAAAATAAAGCAGGGTGCTTCGGATTCCTCGGTATGTTTATCTAATCATTCAAGATTTGTATTGATAGAGGTGATTTAAATGGAACTGGATTTAAGAAAGCTGGAACCTAGGCAAGCGCACGATATGCTTACAGGCAGCATTATACCTCGCCCAATAGCATGGGTATCTACCATCACTGAAAACGACGAGGTTAATCTAGCCCCCTTCAGCTTTTTCACCGGCATAACATGGTATCCTCCCACCGTGGCGTTCTCAGTTGTAAACAGGGATAACGGAACAAAAAAGGACACTATGGCTAACATCGAAAATAGCAGGCAATTCGTCGTCAATATTGTTTCGGTTGATTTGCTGCCGGCAATGGAATGTTCTGCAAGAACCATTCCCTGCGGGGAGGATCTGTCTTACGTTAAAGGCATCACATTGATTCCATCCAAAGTTGTAAAACCATTAAGAATTCAGGAAGCCAAAATATCGTTTGAGTGTACACTTGATCGAATTGTCACTATCGGCGAGGGGGCTCATGCAGGCAACCTGATAATTGGCCAAGTGCAGCTGCTCCATGCTGATGATGGAGTCATTATCAATGATCGAGAAATTGATTGGCGGCAGCTTGATGCGCTTGGAAGATTGAGCGGCAACCGGTATTGTACGACTCGCTCAATAATTGAAAGCGAAACAAACTGAACCCGACTTATCTCAATGAAAAGCCATTACAGCCAAACAATAACTCAACGCTGCGGCTTCATTACGCAGCGTTTTACGTTTCAGTGTTTGTTTAAAAACTCACACGCCGAGCACCGCCGCCCATTCCTCCTGCTTGAACCCGACAAGCACCTTGTCTCCCGCAAGCAGTATGGGCCGCTTCACCAGCATGCCGTCCGTTGCGAGCAGTGCTATTTTTTCATTGTCGCTCATTGTGTCTAGCTTTTCGGAAAGAGAGAGCGCACGGTATTGCATGCCGCTCGTATTGAAAAAGCGGCGCAGCGGCAAACCGCTTTTTGCAGCCCACTCTTGGAGCTCATCTTCATTGGGATTCTGTGCTTTTATGTCTCGCGTCTCAAAAGCCAATCCTCTCTCTTCAAGCCACTTTTGCGCTTTTTTGCATGTGGTGCACCGTGGATAACAAATAAAAATAAACATTATTCCCTCCCTCGCCCGATTATGATATAATTCATTATATCATAACCAAAACTTACAAATAAATTCATGATACGAATCTAAAAAATGATAAGATAAATACCTACTGTTACGATAATGTTTATTAACATCAATTAAGGAGGCGGCCAAATGGAATGGACACAGGATCTATCGGTTGGGGTAAAACAAATTGACGACCAGCACAAAGAGCTGATATCGCGCATGAACGGTTTTTTTGATGTAATGAGAAGCGGCAACAAGGAGCATGAGATATTAAAAATGCTCGATTTTCTCGCGGATTATGTGGTAACCCATTTTAGAGATGAAGAACAGCTGCAATTAAGCAACGGCTACCCAAAATATGAGGAGCACCGTCAGCTGCACAAAGAGTTTATTGCGGATGTAACAAAGATGCGTGCCGACCTTGAAAAGGGCGGCTTCACAGTGGCCACGGGTTCACTGATATCCAGTACGTTGATTGCCTGGCTCACACTCCATATCAGAAAAGCCGATAAAGAAGTCGGCATGTATATCCGATCTAAAAACAATTAAGGAGGACTTGACAGATGGAATGGACACCGGATTTAAGGGTTGGCGTTGATATGATCGATGAGCAGCACAAAGAGCTGATTGCCCGCATGAACTCATTTTTCGACTCGATGAGTCAAAACGACAAGCAGCAAAAGGTGCTGGAAGTGCTTACTTTTCTTGAAGACTACGTGGTTAAGCATTTTAGTGAGGAAGAAAAGCTTCAGCTCAGCAGCGGCTATCCTCTATACAGAGAGCACAAAAAAATGCACACGGGTTTCATCGATGATATTAAAAAGATAAGAAGCGATATTGAGACAATCGGGTTTACAGTGGCCACAGCGGCTGTTGTGGGCTCAACGCTCGTCTCGTGGCTCACGCTGCATATCAAGAAGGTGGACAAGGTGCTGGGTGCTCATATCATGAGCAAGCAATAACCGGATATATAAAAGGAGCGTCGATGCTCCTTTTTTGTTTTCCATCATTTTTCCAGTTTCGTGCGCATCGGTGTGCCGTCGCTGTCTTCTATGCCCAGTATCGAAGCTACAGCCGTTTCAAAGTCACCATGTCCCCGCGGGATACGTCCGTCACCGTTTCTTATGCAATGCTGGGTCGCCCGCCTAATGTGCCATGCCGCGCTTAAGCGGCATTCGTGACGTCGATGATCATGGTGCCGGCGTCACCGATAGTGATGCGCCAGGCGCTGCAGGCGTTGAGACAGCGGGCGTTGCCGATGGCGTGGCCGCAGGCACGGGCGTGGCGGTGCTCTCCGGCTGTTGTTCAAGCGGGTTCAGCAGCTTGTTCAGCACATCATCCGTTAACACGTCGCTGATGATATAAGTATCCTTCTGATCTTTAACGAGCTCATAAAACTCGTTAAGATTCGCTTCCGTGATCATGGTGCTCACTGTGTATGTAAAGGTCTGCCCCGAAGCAATCAATGTGCGCCCCTTTGCCATCTCCACCGCGATATCGAAAGCGGCCGCACCGATACCCGAAGGCGCGGGCTGCGCACAGACAATGAACTCGCCGGGTTGAGCCGTGAACATCACGGGCTGCGGCGTGGGCGTGGGCGTTTCATCTTTCTTTTTCTTTTTGCCGTCATCCTCGGGCGGCGGTGTCACATCAATGCCGCCGTTTTTCAGTGCGTGCCATTTCTTGATAAAACCGGCTGTCGCGTCTCCGCACATCACCTTGGGCAGCACACCCTTGGCAACAAATGCATCGAGTATCCCTTCTGCCATTCCTTCTTCGGTAATCACAACATCGGCCTTGCCCTTTTTTAAGAACTCTGTCATCAGTTCATTGGCCTTTTTCTTGTCCCAATCGGCATATAGCGGCGCATTCACCGTCAGCGCCGTGTTGGCAGCAATGGCTGAGCCGATAGCCGCCGCACGCTGGGCATCCACCGGGCTGTCGGCCTTGCCGAACACCTGCACCACGTTACCCTCTGCCGATTGAGCGGCCGCGAACTGCCCGTAAACAGCGCCCCATGCGGTTTGATCCGCCACAACATTGATGACGTAGCCGCTGTCCATCGGCGCGTCGAACGCCACCACGGGTATGTTTTCATTTTGCGCCATCATCGATATCATTTTAAAGCTTTCCGCATCGGTAAACCCAACGATGATGACATCCACGCTGTTTTTAATCAAGCTTCTCACATCCTGAAGCTGTTGGTTATAGCTGCCGTTCGCATTGTAGTAATAGGTTTTGAATATCGTTTTGTCCGATTCCGCCGCACTTGAAACCTGCTCCATTCTGTTAAGAATGAATTCTTGATCCGGCGACGCTATAGACCCCACCGTAATGCCGATGCGTATGCCTTCCTCCTCAAACATCGCCTCTGCCATGTCCTCATCACTCGAGAACAGGCTCTCATCTGTGCCTGCGAGGCCGGCGAGCGTGGCATCATCAACGGCTGAATAATCGTAAGTGTCTTCGGCGGGCGGCGGCGTGGGGGTGCTCTGTGCCGTTTGTTGCGCTGCAGGCGCGGTTTTCGGCCCGCCCAAAAACAGCACAAGACAAATCACGCCCACCGCAATCACGCCTGCGGCAATGGCTATCAGCTTTATATATCGCCTGACGAAGGCTTTGAACCCAGATTTACGCTTTCTGCGCCTTGAGCCTTGCGACATCACCATCGAACGAGAAGACCGATGTCCGGGCCTTCCGTGAGCAGCCCGTCCTGTTTTCATCTGAATCAATTTGCCCATGTTATTCTCCTGATTTCGGATGCTATTCCCATCTGTCTGCCAGCGCGGTCAGTTCATCTTTCATCCTGGCTGCACGCTCGCTGTCGGCTCCTTCAATTTTCAGCCGGACGCGCGCCAGCAGTGTGCCAAGATCGCTCTGCGGCACCTCTCTCACCGGCACCTTGCCCGGCGTTTTGACAAAGCTTTTTGTATCAAACGTGTCAAACAGCGCGGGCACCACGGCATTATAGCCGCGCTTTTGCAGCTCTGAAGCGTAAATACCCGATACCGTTTCCTCACCGTGCATCACAAACACACGATCCACGCTTGCCGGAAAATGGCCGATCCATTCGAGCAGACCCGCTTGGTCCGCATGACCCGAAAAGCCTTCGATATACTCAACGGTTGCTTTTACCTGTATCTCCTCACCGAACACCTTCACCTTTTTGCTGCCGTCTAGTATTGAACGGCCCAGCGTGCCCACAGCCTGATAACCCACAAACAGCACCGTGGAATCAGCCCGCCACAGATTATGCTTCAAATGATGTTTAATGCGGCCTGCGTCGCACATACCGCTCGATGAAATGATGATCTTTTGCTGAGGATCAAAGTTGATTTCTTTTGATTCGTCCGCTGTTTGCGCGATACGCAGCGTTTCGAACGAGAAGAACTTGATGCCTTCGGCTTTGAATGCCATGGCTTCCTCATCGTAATAATCCCTGCTGCTCTCTTCAAATATTTCGGTGGCCGCTATGCCGAGCGGGCTGTCGATGTACACCGGTACCTTCTCGAGGCCCGGCACATTGCCTTCCTCGAGCAGCACGCTTAAATCGTACAGAACCTCCTGCGTACGCCCCACTGCGAATGACGGAATCACAATGTTGCCGCCGCGCGCCAGAGAACGAGCCAGCACTTCTTTGAGCTGGGAGCGTGTGTCTTTTCCCTTGTCATGCAGTCTGTCACCGTAGGTGCTTTCGGTAAACACGATGTCGGCAGCGGTTAAATACTGCGGATCCTTGATGATGGGCTTATCCTTGTTGCCGATGTCACCGGAAAAAACGAGCTTGGTCTGTTTGCCGTCTTCCGAAATTGTCAGTTCGATGGATGCCGAACCCAAGAGATGCCCGGCGTCCACAAAACGCATGCCGATATCGTCAAAGGCCTGATTTTTTTCTTCATATTTAAGCGGCTTCAAGTTCTTAACCGCTTTTTTGGCGTCCTCCACCGTATACAGCGGCTCCACGGGGCTTAGCCCGGCACGCTGCCGCTTTCTGTTGAGCCACTCCGTTTCCATCTCCTGAATGTGCCCCGCGTCGGGGAACATGATGGAGCACAGCCGCGCGGTGGCCCCTGTGCAATAGATGGGCCCAGAAAACCCCTTCTTTACCAGCAGAGGCAGCAGCCCTGAATGGTCAATATGCGCATGAGTCAGGAAAACCGCATTGATCTCACGCGCGTCAAAAACAAATCCGTCCTTCACAGGCGCTGTTTTTTCATCGCGGCCCTGCCGCATGCCACAGTCGATCAGCACCTTGTGCTGAGCTGTTTCAATCATGGTACAAGACCCGGTGACGCATTTGGCTGCGCCTAAAAATGTGATCTGCATGAATTGTCCCCCGTTCCCTTGAAGTCGAAATCAAACGGTGTCCTATAAAAAACGCACTGCTGTGTCGGCAACCTCTATAAGCCTCCCAGTCCACCCCTGCGGGGTAGTCAAATAACAACACCAAAATGGATGGCCGGGAGGCGACACGAAGCTCTGGAATGATCGACTCCAAAACGATTTTTTCTCTCCCGGTCACCTGTCGGTGACAGCCCCCTCATCAGAGGTGTCCCAGACAAGAGGTTTTTTATACGCTCTGCAGTGTCCCAAAAAGACACGTCATTGTATTATAGCCATTATACAACACCATAATAAAAAATGCCAGACGAAGCAAAGCTGTATACCGTTTGATAGTCAATATCTCATAAAGCAGAGTGGCTACGCCACAAAGCAAAAAGCGGAGTCTCCCCCGCTCTTTACTATATATTGATCCGAAAAGGCACGTAAGCAAATAAAATACCGACCCGTTTCTCAAGGCAGCGGAACCGTCGCCGCTGCACCGATAGCCTTAGACTTAAAGCTTTGGCCCTTTGTCTTTCGGCATAGGTTTTCGTTTCTTTGAATCTTAAGCTTGTCACTTATGTGAACGTTTGTGCATTCAATTTGAACGTATTATAATGCGGTGACAGCGTGACTGTCAAGCTCAGCAAACGCACTGCTTTTTGAGCAGTCGCAGCAGCCGACGTTGGTGCTTCATAGACGCGCACAGCATCAGCTTGATCAATTCTTCCGTATACGCAATGTTGCTAATATCGCAGGCGTAGCTGGTGGCCTTGTCTGCCGCCTGAGCGCCCATGGCCTTCGCTTCGCGCCTCAGCTCGCGCTTTGTCATATCAGCCATCGCCTTCTCGGCAACAGCCATGCGCTGTTCAAACAGCGCCACAATCTTTTGGTCCAGCGCGTCCAAACGCTGCGTGTATTTTTCATCCATCGTCCTGACTCCTTACAGCGTTAGTCTGTGCGGAGCGGGCGCGTGTTATTTATGGCGGCAATGCTCCTGCGCCGCGTCGAGCAGCATTGAAACATGCGCATCATCCAAGGTGTAGTAAATGTTCTTGCCGTCCTTCACGTAGCGCACAAGGCGCTGGCGGCGCATAATGCCGAGCTGATGCGATACAGCCGATACTGTTTTTGAAAGAGCTTCGGCGATATGCCCCACGCACATCTCCTTGTCTTTGAGCAGAGTGAGTATACGAATACGATCGGGGTCGCCAAAAACCTTTAAAAACTCGGCAAGCTGCTTTGCATCCTCAATATCCATCGGGCTATATTCCGCGCCATCAGTGCATCTTTGCATAATCACCGTCCCCCAAGAGAATGTACCGCGATTTCACAAGGTTGTCAATGTTGCCGTCATTTATGCTTTGGTGTATAATTCAAAAAACTCATTTTTTATTTTCTTTATAAAATGGCTGATCCATAAATGTTAATATCAGCCAGAACAAAGTGAGGAACAGTATGCCGCTAGTTCGAATTGAAATCATCAAAGGCCATCTACCGACTTATAAAAAAGAACTGATGCAGGCCGTCCACGACGCCCTTGTCGCTTCTTTGGGCATTGAAGACGATGATCGGTTTCAGCGGCTTTACGAATTGGAAGCAGATTGCTTTGAGCGCAGAAATGCCAAGACAGACCGGTTTACTTTGATAGAATTGATGCTGCTGCCCGGCAGAAGCAAGGAGCTTAAAAAGGCTGTGATTGAGCAGGCGACCCGGCTGCTAGGAGAACGGCTTGATATTGCCCCCACAGACATACTGATCATCATGCTTGAGCCGCCGCTTGAGAATTGGGGCTTATATGGAAAGCAGGCAAGCAACCTTGACCTGAAATATCAGCGATAATTCAATTGTTGCCCATGCTTGCATATTCATCTGTAGGAGCCGCTCTTTTAGACCCATGCGCTGCTCTTATGTCATCATTAATCGGTGATATAAAAGAGCCGCTCTGCTCAGCAAAGCGGCTCTCATGTTTCTTTACGGTGTCGGCCCGCTCATTTTCAGCGTGAGCACACTACCCGCCGGAACTGTTGACGAAGCCGCCAATGACTGCGTGGTAACCGTTCCTTCTTCCACTCCGCCCTCAAACACAATATCAAGCTGGCTTAAATAAGCTTTTGCTTCTTGTGCCGTTTTGCCAACAAGGGGGGGCACTGTTACCGTCGATATCGATTTGTAAAGCAACGTGATTTTTGTCCCTTCGCTCGTCTCGGCGCCCGGCGCAATGCTCTGGCTCCATACCTCGCCCGGCAACACGCCGCCCGAATTGTCCTCCACGAACACCGGAATCAGCCCCGCAGCTTCACACAATGCAATGGCCTTTTCGCGCGTGATGGCGTTGTTGTAATTCCAATCCAGCGGGCCTGTCAAATCAGGCACGTAGACCACCCTGCCCGCCGAAACCGTGATGTTGATCGTCGCTTTGTAGCCCACAGAGGTGTTCGCAACATCCTGAAAAATAATCTCACCGCGCGGCTTGCTGCTTTTTGACTCAGCGGCTTTAATCGTGATCTTCGCGCCCTGCTCATTGAGGCCTTTTGCCCATGTTTCTATCGCATCGCGCGTTTGCCCCACATAGCTCGCGACTACAATCTTATTGCCCAGCGAGAATTTGAGCTCAACCATATCACCCTTCTCATACACGGAGCCCGCTTCGATGCTCTGCGAAATCAAACGCCCCGCAGACGAGCTTGAATACTTCTCCGTAACGGTTATCGGCAGGCCAATTTCTGTGGCAATCGTTATGGCCTGCTCCTTTGTGTATGCCGAGAAATCAGGCACGGTGATCATTTTGCCCTTGCTGATGACCAGTACGATTTCGCTGCCTATGGAGACAAGCTGATCTGCCTTCACGCTTTGCGACATGATGGTACCCGCAGGCACATAATCGTCGAACTCCTCTTGTATGGTCAGCGTTAAGCCGTTGGCCTTGGCAAAAGTAAAGCACTCCGCCAGCGACTTTGTTTTCAAATCAGGCACTTTAATGGTCGCCGCCGCTTCCTCCGGCCCTTTTGAAACCACCACAACAATGGACGAATCGCGCCGCACCTCACTGACAACAGTGGCATCGTTCACTGTGTAGCTGATCACATTTCCTTCGGGCACATCCGCGCTGTATTCGGCGGAAACGCGTACCTTTGTCATAAAGTTCTCTGCGGCCCACGCCTTCACCTCATCGGATGTCATCGATTTAAAATCCGGCAGAGGCACCGTTATGCTCAGATCGTGCCCGAGAGAAACCGTCAGCGTCAGAAAACCTCCGCGTGAGACTTTTTGACCCACAGGAACATCCTGATCGATAACCTTTCCTTCCTCCACAGTGTCGCTGTATGCCTCTTTCTTAGACAGCATCACGCTGTTCTGATCCGCCCACAGCTTGGCATCGGTGTAGGTACGGCCTTTCAAATCAATCACCTGCACACCGCCGCCGCTGAAGACGATAATCAGCACAACAATCAGAACGATGAGCGCCGCGCCGCCTGCAATCCAAGCGGGCTTGATACGCTTTTTGTTTTCCGGCGGTTTTGGCCCGCTGCTCTGGGGCTTTTTAAAGCCGCTTTTTTGCTCGTACTTAAACTTGCTCGGCGCAGCCGCAGCCTCTTCCTGTTGCTTGTTACCATAGTTGCTTAAAAAGCTGTTATTGTCGCTCATGTTCGTTCCCTCTTTAGTTTGTTATATCTTTTTTCTTGAATACCCACACAGCTATCAGCATACAAATCGCCGATATGGCTAACATCAGCCCGATACCGTACTCAAGGCTGATCGGCGCACCGAACTGCATCAAACGGTTAACCGACGATGTCTCCACAAAGAATGACGATATCTGTACATACGGCAACGGTGTGTATGCCACCCAATCCGGCATTGCCGAGGACATGTAGCTATGATCGATAAACATGCCCACTGCGATAAAGCAGCCGATAAAGCAGACGATCGGCACCGATATGGCAACCGCGATATTCTTAACCACCGTTGAGAGCATAAACGCCACGCAATACCCAAACAGAATGGGGATGATGCAGGCGAGGAACTTCGGCAGGAAATACCCGAAGAATCCGACTTGGCCGCCAACCGAGAAGTTGGGGTTGGCATAGTCAGCAAAACTGAACAATATGCCGTTTAATATCATGTTAATCAAGAAACCGACAATATATACCGCCAAGCTGATCGCAAGCCCTGCCGTGAATTTTGACATCAGTATTTTTATGCGCGTTTTCGGCCGGATAATCAGCAGACGGATGGTGCCAAACTGGAACTCACTGGCGATGAGCCAGCCGCCGATAACCACAGCGAGCAGCGACACGAACATCGAGTAGTAAAGGAAGTTGAACGTTTGGCTTCTCGCGCCCTTAGGTACAAACGACATATCCGGTTTGCCCTGCTCCAGCGATTGTTCCGCAATGATCACATTGGTGTTGCACTTGTCAATCTGTTTTTGTGTCGCTGTCACGTAAGCGGGGTACGTTTTGTACTGCTGCTTCAAATACTGGTATTCGTTGCTGTTGAACTGCTTTTCCGTCACAATCTTTGTGTACATCAGCTGGCTTTTGTTGTCCTGCTTGCTGTTGATGGCTGCATCCTGCCATGTCCCATCGCCAGGAATGATGTTGTTGGCCAGTCTGTACTGCAGCATTGGAATCGCCACTTCGGTGATGATCTGCGACGACTGGTTGGTCTGATCAATGTTGGTCTGCATGCTGTCGATCTGGTTCTGCAGATTCTCAATTTTGCTTGTCTGCTGGGCAAGCAGCTCACTATCCGCGTTCTGGCCGACCATATCGTTATAATCCTGCTCGGCCTGCGCCTTTTGAGATTCCAAATCGGCCATCGAGTCTTTAAAGGTTTCAATCTGCTTGTTGTTGTCTTCTATGGCTTTGTTCTGCTGTTCAATGGAAATATCCACGTACTGAGCGAAATCGCCGTTGTCCACAACCTGATAGATTTTGTCTAAAAAGCTCTGTGCCTCTTCAATGGCTGTCTGGCGCTGCGCGTCGGTAATGTTGATGTATTTGGTTTCAAACGTTGCGTCATCAATGCCGCGGCGCCAGCCCAATGCTTCTTTAAGTATATCCACATCCACGGTATTATGCTCGTAAATGAAAATATCATAAAGCTTTTCAGAGCCGTACCACGCCATTTGAGCGCGATAGTCTTCATATGTTTTAACCACCTTCGCGAAACGCAGGTAATAATCATAATCCATTTGGCCCATTTCCATCACAAGGTCGTACGCTTCGGGGTGCTGAAAGTTAGAAACGTCTATATAGCTTTTCTCATCTTCAAACTGCTTGATATTCCAGTAAAACGGGTTGTCCGGCTCAATGGTAACGCCGTCAACCGTGATCGACTCTTGATTCATATCGCCGCCGTAATACGATTTTGCGTCAAGGCTGCTGCTCAAGAAACCCACGGTTTGCGTGGCATCGCCCGAAACCGCGCTGACAACCGGCATAGCGATGCTCATCAGCAATATCAGTATACCGAGAATCAGCAGAAATTTCGATTTCAGTGTGTTTTTTATTTCAATTAAGGTCAGTTTAATAAAATCCATTTTTACACTCTCCTTTTATCTGATCTGCGTCTTGGTGCCGGTCGTCATCGAGATGAAATCTTGTTCGAGCGTTCTTTGCGTCTGGTTAACGGCATAGATATCAATGTCCATTTTCACCAGTGTGCGAATCAGCTCCGGAATCTGGTCACGTTTCATGACAACGGTCACGCCGCCGTTTGCCAGCTCGCAGTTCGCTTCAAGGCTCTTAAAGTAATCGTAAGTCTTATCCTTGTTGTTTGTCACAAAGCTGTAGCTGTAGATTTCCTCGTCGTCTGATTCCTTCACCTGCTCGATGGTTTTTTCACCGATGATCACACCATTGTCAATGATGTATATCCGGTCACACATCAGCTCCATTTCCGAGAGCAGATGGCTCGAGATAAACACGCCGACATCAGCTTTTTTTGAGAGGTATTTTAATAAGTCTCTGAGTTCTTTGATACCGATGGGGTCAAGGCCGTTTGTGGGCTCGTCCAGCACAAGAAGGCTTGGGCGGTGCAGCAGCGCTTGTGCGATGCCGACACGCTGTCTCATACCGAGCGAGTAGTTTTTGACCTTATCGCCGATACGCTCCTTCATTTTAACAAGCTCAACGACCTCGTCGATCTGCTGTGTTTGGTCGCCGTCGTACATAGAGGCAAAGTACTCAAGGTTTTGCCTCCCTGTCAGTCTCTTGTAAAGATCCGGGTTTTCAACGATACCGCCGGTGTTCTTCATTGCGTTCTCAAAATCTGTTTTAACATCGTGCCCTAATACGGATATATGCCCAGACGTGATGGAGAAAAGCCCCATGATCATCTTGATGGTTGTTGTTTTACCGGCGCCGTTCGGCCCCAAAAAACCAACGATCTCACCTGTGTTCACGGTTAAAGATATGTCGTCCAATATCTTCTTCTTCTTTATCACCTTCGTCAGGCCTTCAATTTTTAAAAGCTCCAATGAAATATCCTTTCCCGCTCGTGCTGCGACAATATTATTTTAATATAAGACGTACGAATAAACAAAAAGTTCCGCATCTTGGTTCATTATAATAAAAAAAAGAGAAAATGAATATACCCTTAACAAAAAATAAACAAATTATTACATTCCGGCTGGCTTACCTTTTCGTGAAATGTGTTTTATACCTTGCTGATCATATTGTATCATATCGACCTATAAAGGCGATTCCCAGTATTCTGAAATTATGATATGATACAAATCAAATAGTAATCTACATTAGGGGTATTTATGGAAAAAAAGCGTCTGCTTTACATTGATAATCTTCGTCTGTTGATCATTGCATTCGTGGTAATACAGCACCTCGCCGTGACATACAGCGGCATGGGCAGCTGGTATTATATGGACGGCCGGCCGCTGGGTATTGCGCAAACGGCGGCGTTCGGGTTTTATCAGTCGTTCACACAAGGCTATTTCATGGGCTTTTTGTTTTTGATCGCGGGCTATTTCATTCCGGGCGCGTACGATAAAAAGGGCTTTGGCAAATACATGAAGGATCGCTTCATACGGCTGATGGTTCCAGCTCTGTTTTATATGTTCATCATTAATCCGCTGATACTGTATTTTCAGCTCGGCGTTTACTGGATAACCCCCAAGCCCGGTTTCTTTGAATTTTTCGGCAGATATATGATAAGCGCAGAAGTGCTGAATGGCTCGGGGCCGCTTTGGTTCGTAATCGCGCTGTTCATATTTTCCGTTTTGTACGGCCTCTTCCGGCTTGTCAAAAATCCGCGGCCTGAGCGGTGGGCGTCCGCATCACCGCGCACAAGCAGCCTCGTGCTTTTGATACTGCTGATTGCCGTTTTTGCATTTTTGATTCGTATCGTGCAGCCGATCGGGACCAGTATTCTCAATATGCAGCTTTGTTACTTTGCGCAATACATCGTGCTTTTTATTGTCGGCATCGTCGCTTACCGCAGTGATTTGTTCTCGAAAATCAGCCTGAAGGCGGGCAAGCGATGGCTTTTTTCCGCGACTGTTCCCGGTTTCTTTGTTTGGTCGGCCATTATGCTGCTCTGCGGCGCGCAGAACGGCAACGTCGACTACAACGGCGGGCTGACCTTCGCCAGCGCGGCTTACGCGCTGTGGGAATCGTTCACGGCTGTGGCCGTTTCGGCGGGGCTGATTGCGCTGTTCAGAGAAAAGTGCAACGCACAAGGTACGCTTATTAAAACACTGTCAGATAACGCCTTTGCGGTCTATGTGTTTCACACACCAATTATTATTGGGGTCGCGCAGCTTTTCGCACCGCTTGAGTGGCTGCCCATTTTTAAGTTCGCGCTGCTCGTTGTGATCTGCCTGCCGCTTGCTTTGCAACCACGCATATTGTTTTTCGGCGCATTCCGCTGCTGAAAAAGATATTGTGAGAAATTATCATCAATGCTTGTTTTCGTTTGGTTTTTGTGTTGACAACCCATAGTGATTATATTAGAATGTTTAAGCGCTTAAAAAACCAAGTGCCCGTAGCTCAGCCGGATAGAGTGTTTGACTACGAATCAAAAGGTCGTGGGTTCGAATCCCCCCGGGCACGCCAAAAAGCACTCCTTGCGAGTGCTTTTTCTTTTTGATGTTTGTTCAGTGGGATTCGAAGGGATCCTATGAGCAGGCTCAGCCCGTATCGACTCACACCGTCAGACGAAATAGAAAAACCTCTGAAATGAGTTTCATCATTAACAGAGGTTTCCTTATCAAAAGTTATTTAATCGAGTACAATCACCGCAAGCATTTTCAGTGTCGCGTCGTTCTCATTCGATACGGAATGAAAATCGCCTTTTCCGCATACATTGCAGTCGCCCGTTAAAAACGGCCTTAAAATGCCATTGTCGTTGATGATGCCTTCACCCTCTATAACATAGTAAATCTCCGTTTCGCTGTCGTGTGCGTGGCGTCCGACGCTGCAACCCTTTTCCAGGCTCATAATTGAAAACAGTCTGCAATTCTTGGGTCTCATTTCGTCCGGTACAATTTGTAAAAAGTCCGTGGTGCCATAGCCGTCTTTCAAACGTACCCGTTGCTTCTTTTCCATATCTTTTGCTTTGATGATCATGATCTGCTCCTTAAACGATTTGATTTAAAACTGCCGATACAGTTAATCTTACTTTTTTAACTCCCGTTAAACCATTCATCCGATTCATTCATCCAAAGAGTATCACAATAATTCCGCAGCCGCTATAGAAAGTTAACATAATTGTTCACTAAAAACCAAAATAGATCATTTGTTCACTTCTCGTGAAATATATTAAGCATCATATTTCATAAAAGAAGAGCTCAACTTCATGGAATACTTGACATAAATAAAAAAGGCAGCCGAAGCTGCCCGATATCTGCGCTATACAAAATGCAACTCTTTATTCCTTTATATAAGAGCAGCAATAATCGCTCATTTCGTCCGCCGATACTTTAAAGCTGCTGTTCGCAGGCACTTCAAAGCTCTGCCCGGCCTCAAAAGACTGTACCGCGCTGCTCCCCGGCAGCTGCACATTCAGCTTACCGCCGAGAACCTCCATGATCTCCTTATCCGCTGTGCCGAATTCATAATCGCCCGGCATGATGATCCCCAGTGTCTTCTTCGTGCCGTCAGCAAACAGCACGGTGCGGCTGGTCACTTTGCCGTCGTAATATACATTTGCTTTTTTCACAACAGTGACATTCTCAAATCTATCCAAGTTTCATTCCTCCTGTTTGTGGTTAAATAATACATAAACGTTCGTTGAAACCTACTATACCGCATGATCACATGAGCGTCAATGAATATGGCCCGCTAACATAATCCTCTTTCGTTCTATATAAATCTATCTCGTTTTTGATATGACGAAGAGAAATTAAGGGAGGTATTAGGATGTCAGCTAACCAGAAAAAGATCACAGCGGAAGAGAGCGCAGCGCTCTTAGCCTCTTTGCGTGCTCGTTTCGAGAAAAACATGAGCCGCCACCATAGCCTTGAATGGGCAAGCATTGAGCAGCGGCTGATTGCCAAGCCGGAAAAGCTTTTGTCCTTGCGCGAGATGGAGCAAACCGGCGGTGAACCGGACGTGGCGGGCTATGACGAGAATGAAGACGTGTATATCTTTATGGATTGTTCGGCGGAGACCCCGTCGGGCCGCAGAAGCCTGTGCTACGATCAAGCGGCTTTGGAATCTAGAAAAGAGCACAGACCGGTTGGCAGCGCGATTGAAATGGCGGCGAATATGGGCATTGAGATGCTTAACGAAGAGCAGTACCGCGCATTGCAGACGCTGGGTGCATTCGATACAAAAACCTCAAGCTGGGTGGTCACCCCGCCGGACATCAGAAAGCTCGGCGGCGCACTGTTTTGTGACCGGCGCTATAATCATGTGTTTGTGTATCATAATGGCGCGGAGTCTTATTACGGTGTGAGAGGCTTTCGGGGGATGCTGAAGGTGTAACAGGATGTTGTCATCTGCTAGAGCAAGTCAACTTGTCGCCTCATAGTGCAACTTATAACGTGCTATCAATATATCGCCAACAAGCGAGATTGCTTCGCGCCACCTTCTCCTCAAAGGAGAAGGCTCAGACTGCTGACAAAGTTTCAATTGTCATTCCGATTGTGCGTAAGCGATTGACTACGTAGTGGATCAAAATCCCATGTTTAAAGCGTTTTACCATGGGATTTTTCGACTCGCTGTCGCTCACTCAAAATGACACGCAGACGCTTTGTCGGCAGCCTGGTGTCGAAATGACTATTGTCAAACCATCGCCGACAAGCGAATGATGAGCTGCTCGTTACGTCGGCTCTTTTTGACACCTCATCCGGCGCTGCGCGCCACCTTCTCCTCGGAGAAGAAGGCTTTATCAATATTTATTCGATACGTGATCAGTGTTTTGTATACGAGTTTTTTTGGTTCTTCTCTGCCGAGTCTATTAAAAAAGGGCGACATCACATCACCCTTCTTCATCAATTCATCAGTCTCTGCGCCCCATCCGCGTGGAGGAGTCTTTGCGTGCATAGCTGCGCCGTTTGCGCTTCTTGCGCTGATTGTATGCGCGGGTCAGCCCGACCACAAAAACGAGCACCGCTACCAAAGCCACACCGCCCACCACATACCAAATCCACGATCCTATTCCGGCACCGGCAGCTTGCGGCAGATTCGACCCTGTGGCCTCCGGCGTCACCTGTCCGGGCTCAATTTCCAGTGCAGCCGCATTAACGGCTCTCGACGCCGTCAGCTGTGCTTCGGCCACCGTTTCACCTGCGGCGTTCACATATTTCACCGTGCCTACGCTGTCCCCCGTCTTCACGGGCGCTTGCAGTGTGTCGCCGCTGGCGAGTGTGATCTGCGCGGTCAGCCCGCCGGCTGCTTTAATCGCCTGTGCCTGCGCTTTATCCATCGTCACAAACCCGGGGCCTGAATAGGCCGCCGTCAATGCCAGCTCACCACCCTCGGCATCATCCGCCGAAGCACCCGCCACAGCGGTGCTCACAGGCACGCCGTTAATCAGTGTCTGTATATCAACCGTTTCATAGTTATTGAAGCCGTACTCAAAAAGGCTTTTTGCCAGCGGCCAGCGAACTGACCCGTCGGGCGTCTCATCGCCGAAAATCAGGCAGAGCAGCTTCATGCCGTCTTTCTCCGCCGAACTGACCACACAGCGGAACGCCTTGGGTGTCGCGCCGGTTTTTATGCCTGTCGCGTACTCGTAGTAATAGTTGGTATCACCCTCGGGTACATTGCTGATAAGCAGCTTGTTGGTGTTGTTTTTGCCTTCCTCCGTCAAGTTCTGCATCGACGGGAAGTCATACGATGCCGACCCGACTATCTGCATGAACTGCTCGTTTTTCATCGCATACAGCGACAGCGTTGCCATATCGCGCGCGGTCACATAATGGCCCTCGGTATCCACGCCGTGCGGTGTGATAAAATGAGACGCTGCCATACCGAGTTCCTGCGCTTTTTGGTTCATCATTTCCGCAAAGCCTTCCAAAGAGCCCCCGATATGAACCGCAATGGCCGCCGCCGCATCGTTGCCGGAAATCAGCATCATGCCATAAATGAGTTCTCTCAAGGTGAGCTTCTGGCCATTTTTCAGGCCCATCAGCGAATAACCCGAGCCGGTCCAGTCGCCATCCTTGCCAACCGTCACCATATCGTCGAGATTCCCTTTTTCGAGCGCCACAATACACGTTAATATTTTCGTGGTGCTGGCCGGGTAGATCTGCTCGTCCGCATTCTTTTCATAGAGCACCTGCCCTGTCGTCGCGTCCAGCAGCATCACGGCATGAGGTTTCACCTCGTCTGCATACGGCTCTGCGGCAAAAACGCTGCCTGCCCCCATCGAAAAAACAAGACATATCACCAAACAGAATACTATTGCCTTTTTCAAATCGCTCGACTCCTTTTATGATCACTGCACCGCTTTATTTCCGGTGTTTTTTAGAATAGTATAACAGATTGCGCCCGATTTGTGAAGAAAAACGGTAAAGTCTTCCGTCTGAGGCTGCTGCAAAGGCCGTTGCCGAAATATTCGAGGTTTTCAAAACACATGTCACCATGTATAATGAATACAGTAAATTTTAAGTACATCTTGGCTATGCATCGGAGGAAAAATGGCATATAAACTAATCGCAATCGACCTTGACGACACACTGCTGAACAACTCGCTTGAGATAACGCCGCGCGTTAAAAACGCCGTTATCAAAGCCGCGGAATCGGGTATATATATCGTGCTATGTACGGGCAGAATATTAAAAGGCTCACGCCGTTTTCACGAAGCCCTCGGGCTTAAAACCGCGATGATTACCACAGGCGGCGCGGAAATATACGATGAAAACGGATCTTGCATATTCAGGCGCACCGTAGAGCCTGCCATTGCAAAAGATGTGCTGGCCTTTGCGATGGAACAAGGCGTGCATTTTCAGGTCTATATCGACGGCGACCTTGTCTATCGCGAAGAAAACAAATACATTGGCGGCTATGAAAAGGCCAACGCCATTAAGGGCGTGGTCATGCCGAATTTGCTCGAACTGGATGAGGTACATACACCCAAGCTGCTGCTGATCTCCGACCCGGAACGCATGGATGATCTGCAGGAGACAGCAAAAAAGAGGTTTCCGATGCTCAACGTCACCCGCTCCAAGCCGATCTACCTCGAATTCTCCAGCCCCGGCATCAGCAAGGGCGATGCACTTATGTTTGTAGCGGATTATTACGATGTAAAAAGAGAGGAAATCATCGCCATCGGCGATGCCGAGATTGATGTTCCAATGATTAAGGCTGCCGGGCTCGGCGTTGCAATGGCCAACGCCACCCCCATCACCAAACAAGCCGCCGACTACATCTGCCCATCAAACGATGAAGACGGTGTGGCCCATGTGATAGAAAAATTTGTTCCGGAGGCATTTGAATGAAAACCAAGCTCAAAATTGATGATCTCGCCCGCGATTTAAATCTGAACATCATCTTCAGAGGCGATGTCGACACCATTGATATCAACACCTCGGACTTAAACAGGCCGGGCCTGCAGATGGCCGGTTTTTTTGAATATTTTGCTGTGAACCGTATACAGCTTTTCGGTATGGTTGAGATGACATATTTGCAAAACCTCGATCCCGAATTGAAACGTGACCGCCTCGACAAGTATTTCGCGAGCCAGATGCCATGCGTGCTGATTGGGCGCAATTTAACGCCACCGCCCGAAATGATTGAAGCAGCGAAAACATACAACACACCGATACTGATGTCTGGCCTCACCACCACCAAGCTCAGCCACAAGACGACCGTTTACCTTGACAAGGTGCTGGCACCGAGCATATCGCGTCACGCAGGCCTGATGGACATTTACGGCGTGGGTATACTGCTTATGGGCGATTCGGGCGTGGGCAAAAGCGAAACGGCGCTCGAGCTCGTTAAGCGCGGGCACAGGCTTGTTGCGGACGATGTGGTGGAAATCGTCAAGTTGTCCGACAATCAGCTCATCGGTCAGTCTCCCGAGGTCATCCGCCATATGATGGAGATCAGAGGCCTTGGTATCATCGATGTGCGTACGCTGTACGGTATTGGCGCGGTGCTTGTGGAAAAATCCATCGAACTGGCCGTGAACTTAGAGCCGGGTGACCCGATGAACATCGACCGCCTCGGGCTCACTTCCGAATACATCACATTACTCGGCGTTAAAATACCGATCATCACAATACCTGTGCGGCCCGGCCGCAACCTCGCCATCATCATCGAGGTGGCTGCCATGAACTACCGCCTCAAATGCATGGGACAGGTGACCGCAGAACAGCTGGACAGCAAGCTCTTAAGCATCATCGCACCCGACAGCATGAAAGGCTCCTGCCCCACACCGTAAAAAAATGACCGATTTAATAAACTATTAAAAGGAGTCAATGATGTTTCTGGCAGGAATCGATCTCGGAGGCACGGGTATAAAAGCGGGCCTCGTGGATGAAAACCTTAACCTCGTGTGTAAAACAAGCCTGCCCACCGGCGTGGAGCGCGGCTATGTGCAGGTGATCAGCGACATGGCCGGCGCGATTATCAGCCTTGCCGGGAAAAACGGCATATCTGTTGGCCAAATCGCCAGCATCGGCATCGGCATTCCGGGGTTTGCGCGCAAAGGCATTGCCACCGCCGTTAACCTCTATTGGATTGATGTGCCTCTCGAATCTGAAATGAAAAAGCATTTGAACGTGCCCGTGTTCGCGGATAACGACGCGACGGTGGCCGCTGTTTATGAATATCACCTCGGCGCACTGAAGGGCAGCGATGTGGGCGTGCTGCTAACGCTCGGCACCGGGCTTGGCAGCGGCATCATTATTAACGGCAAGCCGTTCAGCGGCGCGCACGGCATGGGCGGTGAGCTGGGTCATATCGAGATCGTGCCGGACGGTATCCCATGTACCTGCGGCAACAAAGGGTGTCTCGAAACGTACACCACCGCAACGGCACTGATTCGTCAGGGACGGCGCTGCGTGGTGGAACGCCCCGAGAGCCGTCTGCACCACCTCACCGAAGGCGATTTGAGCAAGGTGACCGCCAAGCTCGTGCTCGACTGTGCCAAAGAGGGCGACCATATCGCGCTCGCGATTGTGGACGAATACGTCAAGCACCTCGCGATGGGCATCGGCACCATTGAGAATATACTCGACCCGGACATCATCGCTCTGGGCGGCGGCGTATCGGGCGCGGGCGATTTTCTGCTCCAGCGCGTAATTAAGGCCAGCGCGCACAAAGGCGTTTTCGCCGGCCAGAAATACGCGGAAATCAAGCTCGCTGTTTCAGGCAACGATGCCGGAATCATCGGCGCGGCGATGCTCGGCAGGCATTAATAAGACAGAACAAAAGTATAAATAAGCAAGAGGTGTCTACATGAAGCCTGTTGCTTATTTTTTATGTGCTTTGGCGCTGCTGCTGATTTGTCTCTCGCCGTGGCTGATACTTTCATACTATGAGAAGCTGCCCCCGAAGCCTTATTTTCAGGGCATATTGTCGCTCTGGCATATTTCCGGCTGGCGTACCGGCGGGTCGTCTTGTGCGGCCTTTTTGCAAAAGCGCATCACCCAGTTTGAAGCTCAAAATCCGCACGTGTTTATCGAGCTGCGCACGCTGACTGCCGAGCAGGCCGAGCAGGCGCTGAAAAACGGCGACTCTTGCGATATTGTGTCGTATCCTTACGGTGTCTCCTTGCCGTTTGACCTTGCCGCACTGCCGCCGCAGCAAACCATATTCAGCGGGCTGCCAGACACCGCCTATCCTTATATATGCGGCGGCTACTGCATGTTGATCAACACCGACAAGCTAACGGAAAGCGGCATTGATGTTCCCTCGGGCCGAGGGATACGGCCGGAAGATTTGCTGAACGCCGCCAAGACGGGCGTTTGCTTTGATTGCGAAGAGGGCTGTACGGCTTTGCCCGCGCTTGCGCTGCATGCTTACCCGGAGGGCGAAAAGCCGAACGTCTCCACATGGGGTGAACCCGCGCCTCCAGACGCGGCGCTGAGCCTAGAGGCCGATTGGCAGGGCGGGTTTGAAGCCTTCTGCTCAGGCGAAAAAGGCGTGCTGATTGCGTCGCATCGGCAGCTGTTTGAAGCGAGCGAATCGTTCACACAGGGCGATGTGCCGCCCTTCATTTCATATGCCATCGGCCCATATACCGATATGGTGCAGATGGTCGGCATCACGCAAAATGAGGACGCGCTGCGTCAGGAAACGGCTGAAAGCTTTGTGACGACGCTTTTAAGCGAAAACGCTCAGAAGAAGCTCGAGCCGCTCGGCGTGCTGCCCGTCATTGCCGGTTTGGAGGTGTATCAGCAGAACGATATTTTAAACGCGATGTATGAGCAGCTCTGTGCGGGTGCGGCGCTCCCCCGCCCCGGCAGCAAGCAAACGCTGGATGAGCTCGCCAAAGCTGCGTTCTCGGGCGACGAGAGCGCGCTTAAGCACTTGCGTAGCATCTTAGAATAACCGACCGCAAAAAAGACATAAGCCGCATATCATATGACATGCGGCTTTTGCTTTGGGATGCCCGGGCAACGCTGTCCCGGGTTGAACTTCAAATATCATGCATCTTTGGTTCCTGTGTTACGCAGCAGGCTGCGTAACATACGCGGCGATATAGTTCTCAAAGCCATAGGCTTTAATCAGCGCCGCAATCGTGTCCGGCGAGGCCACGCCATCTGCACTCAGTCCATTCGTTTCCTGAAACAGCTTAATCGCATTGCGCGTTTTCTTATCGAAGTAGCTGTTCTCATTCACGCGGAAACCGATGGCATTCAGCATTTGCTGAATGCGCAGCACGCGCTCCGACGGTGTACAGCCGTACTGGGCATACTTGTAGTTTCGTTCATACAGCTTCGGCGGAATGCCGTCGCCGTTGTAACGGCCCTTGTACGGATAAAGGTAGAAACAGTGTCCTTTTATCGCGGTATAATAATCGTTTCTCCCCCAGTCTTTCCCCTCCCTTGAATGTGATTTGAAGAAATACACATTCTGCGGCAGGACCCAATACTCATCCTCCAGCACAACTCTGGCAGCCCGTTTTGCAGCGGGAGTCGGGCGTGTGTGCCTTGAATAAGCAAATTGGCCTGTTTTCACGACTCTAGCGATCGTGTTGCCGAACTCCTCGGTGTTGAGCACCCGGTTCATCACCACGTTACCGACGGCGACCATTCCTTCAAAGGTCTCGCCGCGCGCCTCACTTGTGATGATCTGTGCGAGCAGATAAAGCTCGTCGTCCGTGTACTCATAGGAGTTGGTGGAATAGCCTGTCTGTTCATAATCGCTGTCCGTAACGTCCACATAGAACGCAACCAGTTCATCCACGGCTATCGGCGTCGGTACCGCTTCCTGAGTCGGCGTCGGTACCGCTTCCTGAGTCGGCGTCGGCTCGGGTGTGGCTCCGGCTTCATCAATAATCGTGACCGCCGCATCCGTGCTGTCATCAATCAGCATGGAGGTGACGGTGGGCACATCGGGCAGCCTTACTTTTTTCTCCTCTACAATCAGCAGAGACGGGTTGATACCCAGTTGTTCAATTCGCGGATTGTGTCTGACGACCACAGCCGGTTCCGCAATTTTTTCGGTTGCCGCATGGCTGCCTTCCGGCAACACGAACACGAGCAACGCAGCTGCAATCACAAGACCGGTAAGCGTGTACGCGATCAGCAGCTTGATTCGATGGCTTCTTCGCCTCGCAAGGTTTGTTTCGGAAATGTTTCTGAAACTCAGCAGATTATAAAACCTTTTCGAAAGCGTCAACCGATGGCTGTGGCCTTTGCCTTGAAAACGGTGTCCGTTTTCAGCAACGATTTGTGCGACCTCATCGGCGGTCAATTTCTTTTTCCCGAGAATCGCCGGGGTCTCCTCCAGATACATGATATCCGGTTCATCCGTTTGGGGCAGCTTCGAAACCGATGCTGTTCGGCCGGTTTTCGCCGGCCTGGCCTTTTCGCCTTTGAGGCAAAAAAGCTTCCCGTGAGCACGAATGCCCGTATTAAATTTCATCTGTTCTATCAATCTCCCTGTTAAACTAAACAATTTTCCCGCATGTGCCATAATAACTGACCCCTTTTTGTTTGTCAATAAAGATTGTAATACTTTCGTAATATATTTATGCGTATTTCTCAAATTTGATACAATTTGTTCACATTTACATGGTTTTTATATGTAGTATTTCCCTCTTATATCCTTTTATGGTATTCGTTACTCCCCCGCTTAAGCGCCGCAAAAGCTTTTTCTGGCTGCCCTTTTAATGCCGACAGGCGTCTGATGAGGTGCGCAAAATTATCTGCCCCATCCGCATCAACTTCAAGAAGAAGGCTTTCAGTCAAAATAAAAAAGAAGCTCAGCCGAGCTTCTCCTGTGTGTTAAAAAGTACTCATGTCATTATTGTAGAATAGTCGCTGATATCAGTCATCCTCAGGAGCAAGCGACGACGGCGCAGCGGACCAGTCTCATTCTTACGCAATCGCTTCGCTGCACCCGTTCACGCCCAGAGCGGAATGAATAACCACTACCGTATAGTCACTATCGCCTCTCTCCTCAGCATGACATATGAGAGGTATAGACAGTCTGAAAAGCTCAGGAGAGCTTCTCTTTAATGCATCACGCTCTAACGTGCCATGGGCGGCTCAGCCGCCGTAATACGTTGCGCAGTATTTATCAAACCCAAACGCGTTAATCAGTGCCTTTACGGTGTCTGTACCGGCCACACCGTCAGCCCCAAGCCCTTGAGACGCCTGGAACTGCTTTAGCGCGTCCGCGGTGCCTTTACCGAACACACCGTCTGCCGAACCACCGTATCCAAGGGCGTTCAGCATATACTGAATGCGTTTCACACGTTCCTGTACCTTACAGCCGTATTGTGCGAATTTGTACGTCCTGTCAAACAGCTTCGGGGGGATCAAGCCATTGGTATTGCGGCGGCCGCCATTGTCAATATAGAAGCAATTCCCGCCTATCTTTTTGTAAAAAATGTGGCTCCCCCAGTTTGATTCATCTTTGCCGGCTTTAAAGTTGTAAGAATTCTGAGGCACCACCCAATACTCGCTGTCCAGCACGGCGCTCGCTGCATTCATCGATGCTTGTGACCACGATCCTTCCGAATAGGGAAAAGCGCTGGATTTGACAACCTGCTCAATAGACTTACCCGTATTCAGCACCCGGTTCAGTACCACATTTCCCACGGCAACCATACCGTCTGTTGGTTGTCCCCGTGCTTCAATCTCGATGATGCGGGCAAGAATTTTAATTTCGTTCTCCGTATACGCATACGAGTTGCTTGAATAGCCCATGTCGTTGTAATAGGCATCTGCCTGCACAACAAAAGCGGCAGCCGCTTCATCGATATTGCCCGGCCTTGCCCCCATATCACCCGCTACCTCCTGCGGCGGCGGCGGTGGTGCAGGCTGCGGTGTGCTTACCGGCTTTGGCGTTTTAGATGGCTTCGGCGTTGCAGCAGGCTTCGGCGTTGCAGCAGGCTTTTCTGTCGGCTTCGGAGTCGGCTTCGGTTTTTTCGACGGCTTTGGCGTCGGCTCCGGCGTTTCCATGATGTCCGGCGCAGTCGTCGCAATCGGCGTTATATCCGGCGCGGTCGTCGCAATCGGCAGCTCAGGAATCAAGGCGATTTGAGCTGGTGTCTCAGATGGCCCTTCGGGCTTCGGCGCGGCATTTCCGCCGCCTGTGAGCACAAGCGTCATCATAACGGCCACCAATACAAAACCGCCGCTCGCATACATCACGATTCTGCGTACACGCCCGGCTTGTCCCTTTTTATGAAAGGCTGCTTTTAACTGACGGCATAATAAAATCATCTTCGCGAAAAGGCGTAATACCGGCCCGTTTTTTAAGCTGCGACTTTTGTAAGATCGCCCGGGAAAAGATTTGACGGTTTTTTTCATGCAAGGCTCCTTCATTTTTCTTTTCCGCATGAATCATTATATCGCGAAACATAATGGTTTGTAAATGTATTTGTAATACATCCGTAATATTTGTCGACGAATTTGATTTTTTAATTGTTGTTGCCGGTGCTAAAATGCTTAAAGAACGCTGTGCCCCTGTGCCTGAAGCGCTTGAATCGACCGGCTTAAATTTTCTTCTTTCACAAGCACATAATCCGTTTCATAGGTGGATACCGCAAAAAGGCTGACAGCCTCACTGGCCAGCACCGTGGCAACATGGGCCAGAATGCCCACCAACGAAAAATCAAGCGGCCCTTTGATGCGCAGCGCGCACCAGCCTGTTTCGGCTTTGCACCCCTGCGGCACACTGTCTTCCTCGCACACGAGTGATATTTCACCGCCGCTGATTGTCAGCGAGACGAACTCACCCTGCGGCAGCATCGGTTCATCGAGCAGACACACGGCAAAGCGTTTTTTAAGCAGTTCAAATTCCATAACGATTCCTCCTTTGAAGGCTTCCCCTTGGAGGGAAGGCTGTCGCCTAAAGGCGGCTTGATGGCCATGTAAAGCTACTGTCTTTGTCATCGTCCGCTGCTTAGCAGACTGAAATCCCAATAGATCACAATTCTGCGACAAATATCATTCGGCATATATCTATATGTGTGGGGCCGCCTGCACAGGCGAACCTTATACACGACCTCACAAAAACAGGGGCAACAGCGTTGCCCCCGCATGATAACACATTAGTCGCTATGTTTTTAATCTTCGGCCATAAATTGAGCGTAATAATTGGTGATCCCGTACTCGTCAATCAGCTTCTTAACCGTTGAAGGCCCCGCAATACCATCCGCTTTCATTCCGTGCCTCTCCTGAAACGCCTTCAGCGCATCAACAGAGTCTTTACCGAAATAGCTGTCTGCCTTCACGTCGTACCCGAGCTTGTTGAGCATGTATTGTATGCGGTAAACGCGTTTTTCCGGCATGCAGCCGTACTGCGCGTATTTGTACACGCGCTCGAAAAGCCTCGGTGGCGGTTCGCCGCCGCGATGCCGTCCGCCGTAATTATGCGAATAAAAGCAGTGCCCGCCGATCTTGGTATAAAACTTATGGCTGCTCCAGTCGACGCCGGATGCCGCACCCGAACGGAAGTAATAAACATCCTGTGCAATCACCCAAACTTCGTCCTGCAGCACATACCGCGCAGCCGATTTTGCAGCAGACGTCGGCTTCACACCGGAATTGTACGCAAACTGGCCGGGCGCAGTGATCACACCCGCTATGGTGTTCGGAAACTTATAACGGTTCAACACGCGGTTCATCACCACATTGCCCACGGCGATCATGCCCGTACGAGATTCGCCGCGCGCCTCGCTCGTAATGATCTGCGCGAGCATATACACATCGTCTTCGGTGTAGTTATAATGGTTAGACGAATATTTGTAATCGTTGTAATATTTATTCGCTTTAACAATAAAGTCGTCCACACAGCTCTCAATCGTAATTGGCGGTGGTGTCGGGTCGGGGTTGGTCGTGGGTATGGGTGTCGACGCTTCCGTCGGCTCAACGGTGGGTGATTGTGTGGGTGCAAGGCTTTCTATGGGCTCGCCCGCTTCTCCCATCACTTCAAAACCGCTGTCTGCCGTTGCCGTCGGAGATGCCTGAACAGTGGGTGCTGCCGTCGCCCCGTTTCTGGTCGCTATATCGTCGGCTGCCGCAACCTGTATGCCGATGCTTGCGTCTGCG
>JAEZIW010000159.1 GCA_023436525.1 Bacillota bacterium
CCGGTGATGCCAAAGCGCATGGACAAATCCTGCAGCTTGCAACTGCCGTTATTGCCGCAAAGCGTGCAATCGCGGCAATGATTGGCAAGCAGCAGCTCGAGTATCATTTTGCGGTATTTGCGCAAACGCTCGGTATTGGTGCGGATATTCGTGCCCGCCTTAGGCGGTGTGGAACACGCCGCGTCGAGGCCGCCCCATTCGTTTTCCACCATACACATGCGGCACGCGCCATATATGGACAGCTCTGAATGGTAGCAAAATGTCGGCAGTTTAATACCAGCTTTGCGTATCAGCTCCAGCAAGTTTTTTTCTCCGTTTATTTCAACAGGCATACCGTCAATCGTCACATAGCTGTTTTTCATTCATTTATACCTCCTCGATGGCATCAAACGGACATGCGCTGATGCACGCGCCGCATTTGATGCACTTTTGCTGCTCGATTGCGAACGGCTCCTTCACCCTGCCGGTTATTGCGCCCAAAGGACACGTTTTTGCACATTTGGAGCAGCCCTTGCATTTGTCAGAGCTGATGCGGATGGTTTTGAGCTTCTGGCAGCTGCCCGCCGGACAGCGCTTTTCGTATATGTGCGCTTCGTATTCGCTGCGAAAGCTCTGTATGGTGCTGACCACAGGAAATGCCGCCGTTTTGCCAAGGCCGCAAAGCGCAGTGGCCGATATGGTTTCTGCGAGCTCTAAAAGCAGCTCAATATCGCCGTCCTCGCCGCGCCCATCCACAATGCGCTCAAGTATGGCGAGCATGCGTCGTGTGCCTTCGCGGCACGGCACGCATTTACCGCACGATTCGTTCTGCGTGAAGTTCATAAAGAACCGGGCAACCTCCACCATGCACGTCTTGTCGTCCATGACCACGAGACCGCCCGAGCCGATCATCGCTCCCGCTTTCTTGAGCGATTCGAAGTCCAGCGGCAGATCGAGCTGCTCTGTTGTGAGGCATCCGCCAGAGGGCCCGCCAATCTGCACCGCTTTAAAGCCCGCACCGTCGCGCATACCGCCGCCGATGTCGAAGATGACCTCGCGCAGCGTGGTGCCCATCGGCACCTCGATAAGGCCGGTGTTGCGGATATTGCCTGTGAGCGCAAACGCCTTGGTGCCCGGGCTGTTTTCAGTACCAATCTGCTTATACCACGCCGCGCCGTTTTGTACGATGAGCGGCACGTTTGCAAAGGTTTCTACGTTGTTCAATATCGTGGGCTTATTAAAAAGCCCGTGCTCAACGGTTCGCGGCGGTTTGACGCGCGGCATACCGCGTTTGCCTTCAATGGAGGCGGTAAGCGCACTGCCCTCTCCGCAAACAAAAGCGCCGGCGCCGCGGTTGATGTGCAGATGAAAGCTAAACGTTGTGCCGAGTATGTTGTCGCCGAGAAGCCCCAGTGCGGTGGCCTGCTGAATCGCTGTCTGCAGACGGCTGACCGCAATTGGGTATTCGGCACGTACATAGATATAGCCCTCGGTTGCACCGCAGGCCGCACCCGCAATCATCATGCCCTCCAGCATGCGGTGCGGGTCGCCCTCCATGATGCTGCGATCCATAAATGCGCCGGGGTCGCCCTCGTCGCCGTTACAGACGATGTATTTGGGAAAAAGGCTTTGCCGTTTCACCTGCATCCATTTGCGTCCGGTGGGAAAGCCGCCGCCGCCGCGGCCCCGCAGCCCTGATTCTGTGACCGTGCCGATGATGTCATCCGCGCTCATGTCGAAAAGCGCTTTTTCAAAAGCGGTATATCCGCCCACCCCGAGGTATTCTTCAATGGATGTGGCATCAATGGTGCCGCAATGATCGAGCACGAAACGCGTTTGTTTTTTATAGAAGGGGATATCCTCCTGGCGTATGTGTATCGCGCCGTCTGCCTTGTATGCGAGGCGCTCAATGTGACTGCCGCCGATAATTGTTTTTTCTACGATCTCCTCACAGTCTTCCGGCTTAACCTTGGTGTAGAGCCAGCCCAGCGGTTCAATACGCAGCAGCGGTCCCAATTCGCAAAAACCATGACAGCCGCTTTTTTTAAGACCGATGGTATCGCTGTGCGGTTCCTCTTCGAGCGCCACGGTGCACGGAATGCCGCTTGATTCAATGAGGCTTTTAAGTTTATCGAATATCTCAAGAGAACCGCTGGAAATGCAGCCGGTGCCCGCGCAGACGAGTATTTTTTTGCCCTGGGCGGCCAGCGACGCTTCGCAGCGCATGCGATACTCAATGAGTTCCTGCCTGTTTTTCAGCATATCATATATCCTCCTTGAGTTCGGTTAACAGCGCCGACGCTTTGTCGGGCGTCATCGCGGGATACACCTTGTCGTTGACGGTGAGTACCGGAGCGAGCCCGCACGCGCCAAGGCATGAGACGGTTTCGACGGTAAACATTAAATCGTCTGTGGTCGGTTTGCTCGAAGAAAGATTCAATTCGCTGCGCAGCCGCTCAAGTATCGGAACGGATTTTCGCACATGGCAGGCTGTTCCGTCGCAAATTTTAATGACGTATTTACCTTTGGGCTCCAGAGAAAAGTTCTCGTAAAACGTGGCGACACTGTAAATATGCGCTTCGCCCACGCCCAGCTTTTTTGAGAGATACGGAAACACCTCTCGCGGCAGATAGCGATAATGCTCCTGAATGTCCTGAAGTATGGCAATTACCGCACTTGGTTTTTGTCCGCGCTTTTCAAGAATCGGCTCGATAGCGGCGACGTCAATTGTATCGTTCATGCATCCTCCTTATGATAAACATTAAAAATAACTGATTTTGATCTTTTTGCCCATGCGGACAAGACAGCCGGCCAGCTCTTCCACCAACCGCATCTTAATATTGAAGCTGATGGGAAGATTCGGGTTTTGATGAGCGGGGTTGACCGCGCGACCCACAAAAAAGTTAATATCCGTCGCCTCCTCAAAGAGCATCCGCGCTATTTGAGACGCGCCGTCGTGCTTAATGCTCCAGTCAAGATATTGCGCGTTGTCGTCAAGATAACTATGCGCGTATTCGAGCACGCGGTTAATCGTTATGACGCCTTCCGTCACCAGGTCAACACCGTCAATTTTTGCGGTAGGCGGAATGGCCGGATCGGCATATTTCGGAAGACCCGTCAGCAAAGGCTTGTCAAGATACTGCGCCGCAAGCGTTGATGTGGTGCCGCCGCATACGATATGCTTGCCCTCCTTTGAAAAGAACAGCGACATCATCTTTGATACGTCGCCGGGAGATGCAGGCGGCCCGATCATAAAATTGATGGGTTGGCGCCGACGTATCTTCACAGCACAAGCGGTGGTGTCGTCTCCGGGTTCACCGCCGTAAAGAGCATTGCATTTGCCTGTCAGCATAGAACTCAAGGTTTTCGCGGTGTATTCCGGCTTATAGACAGATTCTAGGAACGAGATGATCTCGTTTCTTTGCCAGCCGAAATTGAGAGAACGCCCCACACCTGCATGAACAGCACCGTCGCTGAATGCAATGAAGCTGTCGTCTTCCTTGAGAGCGATGTGCGATTTGTATATTGTTTTACCGTCGATGATTTCGGAAATCTTCGGGTAGTCCACGTTTTTGCCGCTGCGAAGCAGTGCCACATGCGGATTATCATATTGTATGATTTCCGCTTCCATGTTGCTGTCAATGCGTATCACAGTGAACGTGGAGTATGCCACCTGACGAACGCGGCATATTGGCAGCGTGGCAGCAATTGTGGATATGCAGTCTTCAACGGGCATGCTGTTGGCCATCATCGTGGATACGATTTTGGCCGTCAAGGTAGAGAGTATGCTCGCCTTAACACCGCTTCCGAGACCATCCGCAAGCACCACCACTGTGGGCCCGCTCTTTTGCTGCACGACATCAACATGATCGCCGCATATTTCTTCGCCGTGCTTATTGAGGCTCACATAACCGATATCCGTACAAAGGTCATTCATCCTTGAGCGCCTCCTTAAGACGTGACAGTGCGAAACGGGTTTCGGCGGTGGTTTCGCCAAGCAGCGATGCGATTTCCTGCAC
>JAEZIW010000198.1 GCA_023436525.1 Bacillota bacterium
GCAGCACCACAGCGATCATGAACAAAGAGAACAAACAAAGGATTATCTCGATGACAAGCACTAAGACACTCACAAAACCGTCCATTGCTACCTCCTAAAAATCTACAGCACGAGTATTCTAACACGCAAGACTTTAAAAAGCAAGCAAAAAATGCGCTCAAAACGGCATTTTCGCGGACCAAGAAGACTGCCATTTTTCGGCCAGAAAATCGTCTCAATTCACCTTTTATTGCATGAATCGCGGCGCAGATCGCTTATCTAAACTAAAAGATTGATCTAGCAAGAATATATGTCGATTTATTACTCATGACGGGCACGTCTGCCATTCTGATCTTTATGAATGAGTTCGAGGAAAACCTCTAAAAGTTTCATTTCAAAATACAATAATCTCTGAAATAATCGCTGCAGTATTATCCTGTTTGTTTTACTTTGCTTTTTTATTTTTTTGTGATTATTTTATTATAAATACTTTTTTCCTTAACCTTTCATTATTCTATAGTCTTGGTAATCTTTATTAATGCTTATTAATAAATTCATTTGTCAGAGAAGAGAAGGTGGGCATTGGCGATAAACCACTGATTAAACAACTCTTTACGCTCAAAGAATACCATCCGCATAAATAATCACAAGTCTGCTCTGTTTTTCATTGTTTTGCATGCATGAATACAGTATAATTCTTTTAAAATAAGCAATGGGATCAAAGCAGGAGCGTAGCCCTGCCAATTGGATTGATCCTTTTTTGGAGGTAATTCTTTGAACGACGGCAACCCGATATTCGGGCAAATCGTACTTCAGGTTGTTCTCATATTCATCAACGCGCTCTTCGCGTGTGCCGAAATCGCCATCATCAGCATCAACGACAACAAGGTGGCCAAAATGGCGGCAGCCGGAGACAAGCGCGCCATACGGCTCAGCAAGCTGACCGCGCAGCCCGCGCGTTTTCTCGCAACGATACAAATCGGCATTACGCTCGTTAACCTGCTCGGCAGCGCGTTTGCTGCACAGAACTTCTCGGATCTTCTGGCCGATGCGCTGGCCGGTATCGGCATCAATATTCCCGAGGCTGTGCTCGGCACCATCTCCGTTGTGATCATCACACTGCTGCTCACCTATTTCACCGTCACGCTCGGCGAGCTGGTGCCCAAGCGCATCGGCATGAAAAGGGCGGAGAAGCTGGCACTGTCACTCTCGATGCTCGTGTATATCATTTCCAAAATCTTTGCGCCCGTTGTCTGGCTGCTCACCGTATCCGCCAACGGCATACTGCGCATTTTCGGCATCAACCCACACGGCAACGATGAAGAAATCACTGAAGAGGAAATTCGCCTGATGGTGGACGCGGGCAGCGAAAAAGGCGCGATTCAGCCCGAGGAAAAAGATTTTATTCAGAATATATTTGAATTCAACGATACAAGTGCCGATGAAATCATGACGCACCGCACCGAGGTTTCGCTGCTTTGGCTTGATGAAACAGACGCGCAGTGGGAGCAGACGATTATTCAAAGCCGCCACTCCATCTACCCGGTCTGTGCCGAAAGCCCCGACAACATTGTGGGTATTCTCTATGCCAAGGATTATTTCCGGCTTAAAGACAAGAGCCGTGAAGCCGTCATGAACACCGCGGTCAAACCGGCTTATTTCGTGCCCGAAACGGTGCGCGCAGATGTATTGTTCCGCAACATGAAAAAAAGCCGCAATCATTTTGCGGTGGTGCTTGATGAGCACGGCGGTATGAGCGGCATCATCACGATGTTCGATCTTTTGGAGCAGCTCGTTGGAGACCTCGGGGACGATATCACTGTGCCAGTTGAGTCGCCGCTGATCGAGCGAATCGATTCCGGCACGTGGCGCATAAACGGCGCGGCCTCTCTCGATAAGGTTTCAAGAGAACTCGGTGTTCTGCTGCCCGAAGACGAGTACGACACGTTTGGCGGCCTCGTTTTTGGTATACTCGGGACCATCCCTTCCGATGGCTCAACGCCTGAGCTGGAGGAATTCGGGCTGACCATCAAGGTCACAATGATAAAGGATCATCTGCTGGAAAACGCCGTTGTGTACTTGGCTGGAAAAGCAGACGACTCTGAGCCCCTTGAGTAATTGTATAAGGCTATTGACTTGAAAGGCTGTTCATGTTAAACTTTCGTTATAAAGTTAGTCGCGGCTAATTTTAATCCATTGATTATAGTCAACCTCCGGAAAAATCGTTTGTTTGTATCAATTCCAACAAAACCCCCAGGAAGGGGGTTTTTGTTTGCTTCAGTATGCAATCAGCTTTAAAACAAGCAGCAGCACAATACCCGGCAGTCCGAAATATCCCGCAATCAGCGCGCTCAAGGGATTAACAGCAATCGTAATGCCGAAAAGGCCGCCGACCAAATTGAGTATCACCAGCAACAAGGCCCCAAGGCATCCGCTGATGATCAGCTTCATAATAAACTTAAGCGGTGCGATTAGCAGCCAGCCTGTAAAATAGAGCAGCGCGAGGCCCAGCCCGAAGAAAAGCACCACAGAAAAATCTATGCCAAGCCCCATTGCCTTGCCCCCTCAGATCGTATCAATTTATACTATGCATCAAGGACGTGCGCTATTACGCAGCCAGCTCAAACAAAGGCTCCGTCACGCGGCTGTCTCCGGCAGGCAATGATGAAGCGTTCGCTTTGTGAGCCTTTTTTACACCTCTTCTAATCGCTAAGGCCTTTGAGCCTCGGCTTTACCCGTATTCTTTTAAACAAAAAATCCGGCATCTGCGAACAGCAAACGCCGGATTATGTTAATCAATTGTTCACGCTTTGCCAGCGCAGCCAAGCACAACTTCAATCTTGTGTCTGACCATGTCTTTAATCGCGCTGCGCGCCGGTTTCAAATACTGTCTCGGGTCGAAGTGAGACGGATTCTCGGCAAAGTATTTTCTGATTGTGCCTGTCATCGCAAGGCGCAGGTCAGAATCGATGTTGATTTTGCAGACCGCGCTTCTGGCGGCCTGACGCAGCATCTCTTCAGGAACACCCTGAGCGCCCGGCATATCTCCGCCGAACTTGTTGATCATTTCAACGAATTCCGGGATGACCGACGATGCGCCGTGCAGCACGATCGGGAATCCGGGCAGTCTCTTGGAGACCTCGTCAAGAATGTCAAAACGCAGCTGGGGCTCACCTTTGAATTTGAACGCGCCGTGGCTTGTTCCAATGGCGATGGCCAGCGAGTCAACGCCCGTTTTGCTGACGAACTCTTCCACTTCTTCAGGACGCGTGTAAGACGAATCCTCGGCGGAAACCTTGATGTCGTCTTCAACGCCCGCCAGACGGCCGAGCTCAGCTTCCACAACCACGCCGTGATCGTGCGCGTATTCCACAACCTTCTTGGTCACAGCGATGTTTTCTTCGAACGAATGATGCGAGCCGTCGATCATAACGGAGGTGAAGCCGCCGTCGATGCAGTCTTTGCAGGTTTCAAACGTATCGCCGTGGTCAAGGTGCAGGCAGATCGGCAGACCGGTGTCTTCGAGTGCCGCTTCAACAAGCTTTCTTAAATAGATCGGGTTGGCATACTGTCTTGCGCCCTTGGAAACCTGCAGAATCAGCGGTGCATTCAGCTCTTTGGCCGCTTCCGTGATACCCTGAACGATTTCCATGTTATTGACGTTGAACGCGCCAATGGCATAGCCGCCCTCGTAAGCTTTTTTAAACATGTCGGTTGTTGTAACTAATGGCATATGAAATATCCTCCTCAAATAATTGTAAACCGTTAAATTGCCCCTCTAAAAAGGTATTATATATTAATTCAATGGTGAATTAAAGAAGAAATATTTCTGACTCTTTTATTTTTTACAAAAATTCTTAGAAGAAGCTTATATAAGCAAACTAAATCCCAGCCTCCCGCATTCTCTTCGTCACTTCTTTTACTCTGCCTTCAATATCGCTTCCATCATACTTTGGCAGCTTCAGCTCGTTTATTAATTTACCATCACTCATAAAAAGAATACGTTCTGTTCTAGACGCAACCTTAGCGTCATGGGTAACCAGCATCACCGTGACGCCATCCGCGTTGACGGCTGATAAAATGTCCATTATCTCCTGTGCAGTTTTAGAATTGAGTGCACCGGTGGGCTCGTCACCGAAAACAATCTCCGGACTCGACATGAGCGCCCGGCATATTCCCGCGCGTTGAAGCTGACCGCCGGAAACCTGTGTAACAGAGCGTTTTCCCAACTCTGCTATGCCCACTTTGTCCATCAGCATTCTCGCCCTCTCGTTCTTCTCCGCATGCTTCCTCTTGCCGTGCATTGATGGAAGAAGTATATTGTCGAGTATATTCAAGTTTCTTAGAAATGTCGGCTGCTGAAAAACAAAACCCATTTTTTCTCTGAGCATATCGGCCCGTTCCTTCTCGCTGAGTGCCGATAAATCTCTGTCGCGAAATACGACTCTTCCGCCGTCTGTGCCATCCATTCCGCTCAGCACAAACAGCAGCGTGGATTTCCCCGAACCCGAAGGCCCCATGACGGAAATAAATTCACCCTCGTGAATATCTATCGTAACGCTGTCTAATACAATGTGTCTCTCATCCCCCGCACCGAACGATTTTACTATTTTTTCGCCGCTAATAATCTTCTTCATATTTTACTCCTTCAAATATTCAGATATTTTTATCCGCCCCGCACCGGCTGTACCGATGATTGTTGCGATAAGGACGGCGCCTATCATTAACAGGGGACTTAACACGTAAGCTGAAAACAGATTGACTTCAAAATTAAACGAGGCCACGCCAAAGGCAGAAAGGAGCCCGCCCGCCAGCAGCTCTCCGAGTGTGTTTGAAAGAATCGAACCTATGATCATTCCGATAATAAGAACAAAGATCGAACGCGTTATATATTGCGCTCTAATATCAGAATTCGTAAAACCGAATGCTTTCATCACAGCAATTGGCTGCTTGTCTTTTGAAATAAGCATTTTAATAAACATCATCGTAATCAACACCGTTATAATCAACGCTAAGATGCTCGCCGTATAAGACGCCGTCCCGATGGCGTTAACCGTCGAACCGAATGTTTGAGACATGTATGTGTCAATGCCCGATATCTTGGCATAACTGAATCTGCCGGCATATTCTGATATTATCTCGTTGACTTTCGGCTTATCGGCTTCAGCATAGATTACGCTTCGCGTTATATCTGCTGTGTCATCAGAAAAAGTACCCTTTGCGGTTTTGCCGCCGTTGGTAATATCAGAATAAATACCGCATACCGAAAAAACCTTCTCTATTCCGCCAACCGTTAGACGGATTTGATCGTCCACCTTTTTATTCAGTTCTCCGGCAATAATGACAGACAGCGCGATCTCGTTATCGGCTGCGGGATATCGGCCATTTGTATATTCTACGGGAAAAGCCGAATGGTCACCCATATCAATTTTAATAGACTCCTCTGTACCGTCATCCAATTTTGCCTTGTAGGTTTTCGTGTAAAACACAGCGTGGTTTGCTATGCCGCTGTCTTTTCTCATCACCGCCGCAACTTCTGCTGTTTTCTCAGAAATATTATCCGTCTGCTGTATGTCTACGCGAATATCACAATATCCAACTCCCATATACTTGATAAAATTTTTTGAGGCAACGGTATTATATAGATTTTGCGGAACAATGATCATAAATGCCGAAATCACCAGCACAGTCAGCATTGTGCCATACAGCTTTCTTCTCACGAAAACATCCTTGAGACCAAGGAACATGTTGGCATTCAGCAGCCTGTTTTTACTCAAACACATGAACGCAGACCCTTTAGGGTCTTCCTGTGAAGAACCAAAGCGAATTGCTTGAACCGCCGATATTTTTGCACAACGCTTAAGCACGCCGTTTACATAGGCCAAGATGATTAAGAATAAAAGCAAAATGCTGATGATGCCGAACATAAAAGCATCTGATCCGTTCTTGCTTTCACCCATATACAGCCTTATGTTCTCAAGAAGACTGCCTTTGAATGCAAATGAGAGGGCATACCCGATAAGACAGCCTACCGCGGCAATGGCCGCATACTTGGAAAGATAGATTTTTTTAATATCTAACATCCGAAGCCCCAGCGCTTTCAAAACACCGATCTCTCGGTATTCGTCTTCGATTGTTGCAAGAAGAGTATAACGTACGCACAATAAAGCGATTGTCACCACAAGAATACTGATAAGAAGTATGACGGCAATCATCATTCCATCAGAAATGGCATTAATCATTGCAAACTGCGGATATGTTATGGCTGGGCCGTTTGTTTCTAGCCCTTCGGCTAAATACGCGGTTTCAAATGCCCCCAGAGCCGACAGATTGTTTAGACGGAACTCAATCAAGTATTCTTTCGTTCCGAAGCCTTGAATATGATTATAGTCGTTTTCACTGACAAGAAAGCGTTTTGAAGAAGACAGCAGCGAATTCATTTGAGAATCGCGGAGAAACCCGGCAACGGTCAGTTCTTTTCCGCATATCACAGCCCTGTCGCCCAGTTTGGCCGTGCCATCCTTCATATAGCATATCGGAACGTAAACCTCGCCATCTTTGGCGTTAATCAAATTTCCGCCAAGATCAAGCAGAAAATCGAACTGGCTGCTTTGGGTGCAAATGCCGTTATCCTGAACGTTATCGGCAAGCGAGCTGTTGCCGAGTTTGATGTTAGCGCCTTCAATGTTAAGGAATTCGAGCAC
>JAEZIW010000199.1 GCA_023436525.1 Bacillota bacterium
GTTAACAGCCGTTCAATATTCATGTGGATGTCTTCATCCTGCTCGCTGAAACTGACCTTGCCCGCGTCGATATCGGCGAGAATGCTTTGCAGCCCGCTGATGATCAGCTCGCTGTCGGCCTTGGGTATGATGCCTGTAGCACCCAGCATTTTGGCGTGCGCCATACTGCCCAGAATGTCCGCGCGGTACAGGCGGCAGTCGAACGATATTGATGAATGAAAGCCGGCCGCCAGCGCGTCTGTATCCGCCGAGAAGCGGCCGCCCCACATTTTTTTGCTCATTACTTATTCCTCTTCTGGTCGGCCAGCGCCTTCACCTTAAGCGGCAGGCCAAACAAATTGATAAAGCCCTCGGCATCCTTCTGGTTGTAGACCGCGTCGCGCCCGAAGGTTGCGAACTCCTCGCTGTACAGTGTATACGGAGACTTAACACCGGCGGCCACGCAGCTGCCCTTATAGAGCTTAATGCGCGCTTCGCCTGTCACCGTCTGCTGCGTGGCATCCACAAACGCGCTGAGCGCCTCGCGCAACGGCGCAAACCACTGGCCGTTATACACCATTTCGGCGAATTTGATCGCCACGCCCTGCTTGTAATGCAGCGTATCGCGATCGAGCGTGATGCTTTCGAGCGCGCGGTGCGCTTCGTAAAGTATTGTGCCGCCCGGTGTCTCATAAACACCGCGCGATTTCATGCCGACGAGACGGTTTTCCACCATATCGTCGATACCCACGCCGTGTGCGGCGCCGATCTCATTCAGCTTTTCTATTAAGGCGACGGGAGAAAGCTTCACGCCATCCACCGATACCGGCACACCCTGCTCAAAGCCGACCGTCACATAAGCGGGCTTGTCAGGCGCTTTTTCGGGCGGTGTGCAGATCATGTATAAGTCGTCTTGCGGTTCGTTCCACGGGTCTTCCAAATCGCTGCCTTCGTGGCTCAAGTGCCAAAGGTTGCGGTCCATGCTGTACGGGCGCTTTTTGGATACGGGCAGCGGCAGATTGCGTTCCTCAAGGTAGGCAATCGCATCCTCGCGCGATTTGATATCCCATATGCGCCAGGGCGCGATGATCTTCATCTCGGGTGCCAGCGCTTTAATGGTCAGCTCAAAGCGCACCTGATCGTTGCCCTTGCCGGTTGCGCCGTGGCAGATTGCGGTGCAGCCTTCCTTCTTGGCAATCTCGACAAGGCGCTTGGCGATGATGGGCCGCGCCATAGACGTGCCGAGCAGGTATTTTCCTTCGTACACCGCGCTCGCTTTGAGCGTCGGGAATACGAAGTCCGTCACAAATTCGTCCTTTAAATCCTCGATGTATATCTTGGCCGCGCCGCTTTGAATCGCTTTCTCATTAAGCGGGGAGAGCTCCTCGCCCTGCCCGACATCCGCCGCCATTGCGATCACGTCGCAGTCGTAATTCTCTTTGAGCCACGGTATAATCACCGAGGTGTCGAGCCCGCCCGAATAGGCCAGCAAAACTTTTAACTTCTCCATTGCCTAAACCTCCAAATTGATGTTTATAATTATACGGTATAGTGTATATTTATGCAATACCCGACCGCGGGATTTTTTGTTTTTTTCATATCGCCTCCTTTTTGCACATTTCAATACTATTTCCTGCGGCAAAAGGGTATCATGATATGAAATTTCAATGAATTTTCGTTTGTTTTTGATTGCATTGAAATTGTATATATGTTACTATATAGAGCGGCATTTTTGCAATACAGAAGGCCGTTATTTTGGATAGAACATCTCTAGGAGGACAATACATTGGCGAAAGTGGAAAACGTTGGCGCAAACAAAGTAAAAATGGAGATCACCATCACGGCGGAAGAGTTTGCGGCGGCGTTGCATCAGGCATACCTCAAGAACAAAGGTAAGTTCAATATTCAAGGGTTCAGAAAAGGCCATGCGCCGCGCCCGATTATTGAAAAACAATACGGCGAAGGCATATTCTATGAGGATGCTTTTGATATTGCGTTTCCGGACAGCTATACCAAAGCGGTGGATGAATTGAAAATCATTCCCGTATCGCGCCCGACGCTCGATGTCACGGCGATCGGCAAGGAAGGCGTTTGCTACACGGCGGAGGTTTTTGTCAAGCCCGATGTGAAGCTTGGTGAATATAAAGGCGTTAAGGTTAAAGAAGTTAAGGCCGAAGTGACAGATGCGCAGGTGGATGCCGAGATATTGCTGGCGGCGGAGCGCAACGCAAGATGGGTAGACGTTGATCGTGCGGCGCAGGATAAAGACAAGGTTATCATCGATTATTCGGGCAGCGTAGACGGCGTGAAGTTTGACGGCGGTACCGCCGAAAATCAGGCGCTGGAGCTGGGGTCTCACACATTCATTGAAGGCTTTGAGGAGCAGGTTGTCGGCATGAAACGTGACGACGAGAAGGACATCAACGTTAAGTTCCCCGAAGACTATCGGGCCACCGAGCTTGCAGGCAAAGATGCCGTGTTCCACATCATGATGCACGATGTGAAGGCGAAGGAAATGCCGGAGATGAATGACGATTTCGCGCAGGACGTATCAGAGTTCGATACGTTTGACGAGTACAAAGCGGATGTTCGCAAAAAGCTGGAAGAACAGGCCGAGCATCAGGCCAAGCACGAGCTGGAAAACGCCGTGCTTGAAGAAGTGGTGAAGAATGCCGAGATCGATTTGCCCGATTGCATGATCGAGAACCAGATCGACCACCAGCTGCAGCAGATTGAGTATTCGCTGATGTATCAGGGCATGAAGCTTGCGGATTATCTGCAGATGACCGGCACAAAGATTGAGGATTTGAGAGCTGAGTACAAAGGCAGCGCCGAAAAATCCGTTCGCACGCAGCTGACTGTGGAAGCCGTGATGAAGGCTGAAAACATTGAAGCCACGGAAGAACAGATCAAGGAAGAGATCGCGTCTCGTGCTGAGCGCGCAAAGAAGGACCCGGAGGAATACGCCGCGAAGCTGAGCGAAGACCAGCTTTCGTATATCAAAGAAAATCTGGCGTATGATAATACGGTGCGTTTTCTTGTGGATAACGCCGTCATTTCCGGAGCCAAGAAAAAAGTCAAGAAGGACAAAGCCGTAGAGGAAAACACTTCGGCCGAGTAGAATAGTATGATATAGGCGGAGGTAAAAAGCATGACACTTGTACCATATGTCATTGAACAAACAAGCAAGGGTGAAAGAAGTTACGATATTTTTTCTCGTCTGCTTAAAGACAGAATCATTTTTCTGAGCGGAGAGATTGAAGACAACATGGCCAATTTGGCCGTGGCGCAAATGATCTTCTTAGAAGCGGAAGACCCGGATAAGGATATCTTTTTGTACATCAACAGCCCGGGCGGTTCGGTGACGGCCGGCATGGCCATTTTCGATACAATGCAGCACATCAAGTGTGATGTGAGCACCATCTGTATCGGGCTGGCTGCTTCAATGGGCGCGTTTTTGCTCGCGGCGGGTACCAAGGGCAAGCGCAAGCTGCTGCCAAACAGCGAAGTGATGATTCATCAGCCGTCGGGCGGCACACGCGGGCAGGCGACAGATATTGCGATTCATGCGGAGCATATCATCAAAACAAAGAAAAAGATGAACGCGATAATGGCGGAGAGAACTGGCCAACCCGTCGAAAAGATCGAAGCGGATATGGAAAGAGATAATTTCATGAGCGCGGAAGAAGCGCTCGCTTATGGGCTGGTTGACGAAATCATCCCGCCCAAATCGAAGTAACAAAGAAAAGAGGTGAATCAATGCCGAACTACACAGACGACCAAAAGCAGCTCAAGTGCTCTTTTTGCGGCAAAGCACAGGAACAGGTCAGACGGCTAGTGGCCGGGCCCGGTGTTTATATCTGTAACGAATGCATTGAACTGTGTAAAGAAATCATTGAAGAGGACTATCAGGAAGCGTCGGCGTTTGAGATCGGTGATATTCCAAAGCCCGCCGAGATCGTCGATTCGCTGAATGATTATGTGATTGGTCAGGCTGACGCGAAGAAAAACCTCGCGGTGGCCGTGTATAACCATTACAAGAGAATCAACTCGGATACCAAAACGGATGACGTGGAGCTGCAAAAGAGCAACATCGTGATGCTGGGGCCCACGGGCTGCGGCAAAACGCTGCTGGCTCAAACGCTCGCACGTATATTAAACGTCCCGTTCGCGATGGCCGACGCCACGTCTCTGACGGAAGCGGGCTACGTGGGCGAAGACGTGGAAAACATTCTGTTAAAGCTGATACAGGCAGCCGATTACGATATTGAACGCGCTCAGCGCGGCATCATCTACATTGACGAGATTGACAAGATTGCCCGTAAGAGCGACAACCCGTCTATCACGCGCGACGTGTCGGGCGAGGGTGTTCAGCAGGCGCTGCTTAAAATCATTGAAGGCACGGTGGCCAGCGTACCGCCGCAGGGCGGGCGCAAGCATCCGCATCAGGAGTTTTTGCAGATTGACACCACGAACATTCTGTTCATTTGCGGCGGCGCATTCGGCGGCCTTGAGAGCATCATTGAGCGGCGTATCGGCCGCAAAACGATGGGCTTCGGGGCGAACGTCGTCAGCAGCGAAAAGAAGGATCTCTCGGAGCTTTATAAGAATATACTGCCCGAGGATTTGTTGAAGTTCGGTCTGATTCCTGAGTTTGTGGGCCGCGTGCCGATTATTGTCACGCTGCATCAGCTCGACGAAAAGGCGCTCGTCAACATACTGACGGAGCCGAAAAACGCGCTGGTGAAGCAGTTTGGCAAGCTGCTCGAGATGGACGGTGTTCAGCTTGAGTTTGAAGACGACGCACTGAACGAAATCGCGAAGCTCGCCATCGAGCGCAAAACGGGCGCACGCGGTCTGCGTGCGATACTCGAATCCATCATGCTTGATGTGATGTATGAGGTGCCGTCGCGCATCGATGTGAAAAAGTGCGTGATCACCAAAGACACGGTGAGGAACGCGAAGGTGCCGATGCTGATACTCGGAGACAAAGAGGGTAAGCAAAAGGCGCTGCCCAAGGCGAAGAAGGAACATTCCGCATAAAAGAGTATATTTGATTCTGAGAGCCGGTTCGGGAGCCTTCCCGAATCGGCTTTTATTCTAATAAGAAAAATGCGTTGAAGACTCTGGCGAAGATTATATGGATACTGTTCAGGTTGAAGTGTCATATAACTACTGGCCATTTTGCTCATAATGTGTTATTCAATCGGCAATCCATGCTGCTTGAGAAAAGATAGCTTATCCCAATAGCCACGCTGAAAAATAATCTTATCATTTACAACCTGAAAAAAACCGCAACCTCGTAGTCCTAGGGGATCGCGCCATTCCATAATCGCCCACTGCCCATCCTCAAAAATATTTTCCACGATACAAACCATCTTGGCTTGTGCAAATTCATTCTCAAAGAACTTTTTAATTTTTTCACGACCATGTATCGGTTCATTTGCGACCTGATGGTTGATAGCGTCTTCCGCATAGAGTAATGACAATGCTTCGGCATCAGCCTGATTGAAAGTGTCAACAAACATTTGTAAAACTTCTTTTGGCCTCATTTTTGTTACCTCCGGTTATATAAATAATAGCATGTTTCCCAATACTCCGTTAACCTTAACATTATTGCTATACTGTCGTTCTCCATATTATAACAGAAAGTCAAATAATCCGCCACAACACTTCGTATGGCAGGGGAAAGGGTATATGGATAATTGAAGGTTACAGCATGTTAGCATTGATGAGCATTCTATTTCGAATCTTCAAGAGCCGCTCTTGGAGGTGAACAAAAATAAAGTCCCCGGTTTGGCCGGGGACTCTGAACGATAGTCTTTTTGAGTGCTATTCCACAAACATCACGTAAAAGCTCTTCTTTTCCGCATCAACCCGTCCGTAGAATGTGTATTCCAGCTCTGCCGAGAGGTGCTCAGGGCCGTAGTAATAGCACTTCATGACCGCGCCTTCCTTCGACTTGATGTCAAACGTCTGCGTGTGGTTTTCCGATTTGATGTTGCCGTCAATACGGCCCATCGTTTTGATGTCGGTATCCTTGTAAACGCTCATATCCTTAATGATTTTGTCAACGGTAATGAGCTTTGCTTTTTCGATATATGTGGACTGCGCGGGCAGATACTCAACCATCACGGAACCGGTGGCATCCGCTAGGCCTTCTTTAGACGCCGTCACTTCCATTTGATAAACGCCTGTGTTTTCCAGCGTACAAGCACACGAGAAAACGCCGTCGCTTCCTACCAACGCGGTAAACTTCTTGCCGTCCAGCCGGGCTGTAACAGATGCCCCGGCTTGCGTGGTGCCGCGGCATTCGAAAGCGGAGTCGAACACTCTTAAATACGCATCGCGCAGCGAGAACGAAATCTGAGGCAGTTCGCGCGTCATCGTAAAGTTTTCTTTAACGGAACGTCTTCCGGGCTGAATGACCTCAATAACAAACAGGTTATCGCCAAGCTCAAGCGGCATTGTGGCCGTCAGGTGCCCGAAATCATCTATCTTGGCGCTGTTGTTTTCGTTGTTGATAAATACCGTGGCATCGGGTGACACGGTCAGCGCGATTTTCAGCCCGGTATCCGTGGTTGTCAGTGTTTCGGCGGACGGCTTTTCGCGTTTATACTGCGCATCGGTCAGCTTTAATAAGATCGATGTGATCGGATAATTAAACGACTGAGAGGATGTTTGCACCTCAAGGCTTATGCCGCTTGTTTCCATCGTTGCATTCGATGTGACGACGCCAAGGCTCTTAGCCAGCGCTTCGTCGGATACCGTGAAGGAGACGCTGCCGTTCTGCATGGGGTGGCTTTCTTGGAGCGACTTGACACTCACACTTTTGCCGTCCGCAAGGTCAACTTTAAACTGGTGCGCAGGAGCGCCGTCCTTTGTTTCGGTTTCGCTGACATCCACCTTTATGCTCGACATGTAGGCAGAGCTGATATCCATCTCAACCTTTCCTTTGGTCACATCTCTGACAAAGCCGTCCCAGCCGCCGTAATTCTCGGTGACATAGATTTCTGCAAAATAGCTCCCCGCAAACACGGCGGCTGTTGTAAGAACCCATAACAGAAAAACCACAACGACCGGAATACGTTTTTTGGGAGTCTTCTCGCGCGGCGTGCTTGAAGGCTTACGGGCCGCATGGTCCGGCTTGTTTGGCCGCATCGTGTCATTCTTGATCGGCACTTCGGCTGCCGCGGCTTTCGGTTCTTCGGCAACGATAACAGCTTCGGTTTCGGCAACGGGTTCTTCAGCCGGCACATCAGGCGTTACGTCGGCTGTATCCACAATCGGCGCGGCCGCTTCGGCAGGCAAAGCAGGCGCATCAAGCTCTTCAATTTCCAGCCACTGTTTTTCCTGCGGAAATGTTGGCTTTGGTTCATTTGACTGAGGAGCAACAAGATCCTGTATTGAAATTTGTCCGGGAAGTGTTAAGTCTTCTTCGGTATCCGAAATTCCTGCCGGAGGCACAATCTGAGGGTTGCAGATTGGCTGTGTATTAACTGTCGCTTTAGCCCTTTCGATAAGCGAACCGCAACGGGAACATAGCACATCTGAAGGGCTGAGCTTGTTTCCGCAATTCGGACAAAAATTCATAAATCCTCCGTCGGTTGAGAAAACCGCCGATTTGAAAAAACAAATGCGGCAATCAGCGCAACCTCTGCATAAAAACTGTTACATATATTCCACGTTACGTGTTATTATAAACATAATTATATACTATTTCGCTCAGGGAGGCACTATTTTTTTGTTAGTCTATCTCGACAACGCGGCAACCACCAAACCTTACTTAGACCGGATTGTGCCGCATCATACCCAAAACGCCTGGTTTAACCCTTCCGCCGCGTATAAAAACGCGGAATCGGTTTTCAGTGAGATAAAGGCCGTCCGGCAGCTGGTGCAAAAAAGCCTCGGGCTTGAAGGCGGCACTTGCGTGTTTACATCAGGCGGCACCGAAGCCAACAACATGGCTGTGCTCTCGGGTGTGCGCAAGGGGGCCCATTATATCACCAGCGCGCTGGAGCATCCTTCGGTGTACGTGATGTTCAAGCATTTGGAGCAGCAGGGCGCAAAGGTGGATACCGTGTCGCCCAAGGGTTTTGTGATTGAGCCGGATGATGTGGCGGCACTTGTGACCGAAAACACAGCGCTCGTCAGCATCATGCACGTCAACAACGAAACCGGCGCGCTGAACGACATCAAAGCCATTGCGCAGGCCGTAAAAGCCAAGAATCCCAATGCGCTTTTTCACGCCGACGGTGTACAGGCGCTGCTCAAAACACCTGTGAACCTCGCCGATATCGGCGCGGACTATTACACGGTGAGCGCCCACAAAATTCATGGGCTCAAGGGCACAGGCGCGCTGCTTGCGAGGCAGGGTTGCACCGTGAAACCCGTGCTGCTCGGCGGCAGCCAGGAAAGCGTGCTGCGAGCGGGTACTGAGAACACGCTCGGTATACAGGCGTTCGGCGAGGCGCTGACGCGCGGCCTTGACCGAAGGGATGCCTATGAGAAAATCAATGCGCTGCGCGATATGCTGACAGACGGCTTATCGCAGATTGACGACGCAGTGATCAACGTGCCCAAAGCTTTTGTGCCGCATATCGTCAGCGTATCGTTTGAGGGTGTACGCGCCGAGGTGCTGGTGCGTACGCTGGGTGAAAACGGCGTTTGCATCGGCACGGGTGCGGCCTGTTCGCGCGGCAAGGTGAGCCGGGTGCTGCTCGAATCGGGCATCAAGCGCTCGCTGGCCGAGGGCACGGTGCGCATCAGCATGTGCGAAGACAATACCGCAGACGATATACAAATATGCTTGGAATCGCTGAAAAATGCGATTCGGCAGCTTCGGAGGTACTCACATCGTGGATAATATCATCATCATTCGATACGCGGAAATTCATTTAAAGGGGCTGAACCGCCCGTATTTTGAAAAAGCGCTCGTAAAAAACATCGCGGCGGCGCTCAGCGGTATTGAAGGCGCTTTGGTGCGGCGCGGGGAAAGCCGTGTTTATGTTGAAAACGTAAGGGAAAACCAAATGAATGCCGCGCTCGAAGCTCTGGGGCGTGTTTTCGGCATTCATTCATATAGCCCGGGTGTCAGGCTGGAACAGGATTTTGATGCCGCGGCGAAGGTGCTGGCCGCTCTTGTGGCGGAGGAAAGGCAACGGATTGGCAAAGAGACGGTTGCGTTTCGCGTGGAGGCAAAGCGGGCAGACAAACGGTTCCCGATGAAATCGTCGCAGATAGCGGCGGAGGCAGGCGGCGTGATACTCGATACCGTGCCGGGTCTCAAGGTTAGCCTTGAGCATCCGGAGCTGACGGCTTACTTGGAAATTCGGGACAAGGCGTATTGCTACACGCGCGTGCTCAAAGGGCCGGGTGGCATGCCGGTGGGCTGCAACGGGCGCGCAGCGCTGCTGCTTTCGGGCGGCATCGACAGCCCGGTGGCCGGCTGCATGGTTGCCAAACGCGGTGTGGCGCTTTCGGCGGTGCATTTTGAAAGCTTTCCGTACACCAGCGACAAGGCTCTTGAAAAGGTGCATGATCTCGCAAAGCTGATGGTGCGCTATACGGGGCCGATTCGGCTGCATGTGGTGCGGTTTACGGAAATACAAATGACGCTGTATGAAAAATGCCCGCAGGAGTATTTGACGATACTGATGCGCCGCTTTATGATGCGCATCGCGGAACGGCTGGCAGAGGCAGACCGCTGCCTCGCGATGATCACAGGGGAGAGCGTGGGGCAGGTGGCCAGTCAGACGCTTGAAAGCCTTGCCGCCACCAACGACGCGGCGGTTATGCCCGTGCTGCGCCCGCTGATTGGCATGGACAAGCTGGAGATTACCGAACTGGCGCAGAAATACGGCACGTTTGAGACATCGATATTGCCGTATGAAGACTGCTGCACCGTGTTTGTTCCGAAGCACCCGGTCACCAAGCCGCGCCTTAAAGATATCCGTGAAGCGGAAAGCAAGCTCGATTGCGAGGCAATGATTGCCGCCGCGATAGAGGGCGATGTGGTGACAATGATCGGCTAGACGAGCCGAAAGACCGCTGTTATAATAACAAAAGGATCGTTTGATCATTCAGATTGATAATAAATTGTTCAGTATGTCGGGCTTTTCACTAAACGAAGCGATGTGACGACGAAGTGGAAAGTATACCGTGGTAAAACGCTTGAACATGGGTTTGTATCCATTCTGAGCGGACAAGCTAATAATGACTGAATAAAGCTTATCAACGGGCTGACAGAATGATTGATCCTTGAACGATTTACTATTTTTCTGTAGAGAAGGAGATTTTCATGCATATCACACAGGAAATATCACCAAAGGTATTTTGGGCAGGAGGCAGCGACAGACGCCTCGCGCTGTTTGAAAATATGTTTCCTCTGCCAAACGGTGTCTGTTACAATTCGTATTTGATTATGGACGACAAAGTCACGCTGCTCGACACGGTGGACTCGGCGATAACTCAGCAATTTTTGGAGAACATTATGCACGTGCTCGATGGCCGTGCGATCGATTACCTCGTGATCAACCATATGGAGCCGGATCATTGCGCGTTTATAGAGGAGCTGACGCGCCGTTATCCGCAGCTGAAGATTGTCGGCAATTCAAAAACGTTCAACATGATTCGTCAGTTTTACAATCTCGATATAGAAACGCGGCTGCACGAGGTGAAGGACGGCGATACGCTCAACATCGGAAGCCACACACTGCGTTTTGTGTTTGCACCCATGGTGCATTGGCCGGAAGTGATGGCAACATACGAGCAGACGACAGGCATATTATTTGCGGCGGATGCATTTGGCACGTTCGGTGCGCTGTCAGGCAATATTTATGCCGACGAGTACGACTTTGAAGGCCATTTCCTCGACGAGGCGCGCCGTTACTACACGAATATCGTCGGGCGGTACGGCGCACAGGTGCAGATGCTGTTGAAAAAGCTGGACGGGACAGATATTAAAATGATCTGCCCGCTGCACGGGCCGATCTGGCGCAAGGATGTCGGCTATTTCGTTGAGAAGTACGACCGCTGGAGCCGTTATGAGCCTGAGAAAAAGGGCGTGGTTATCGCATATGCCTCGATGTATGGCAATACCGCAAATGCAGCGGATACCATTGCCAATCGTCTGGCCGAAAAGGGCGTGGCGGATATGCGTGTGTATGATGTATCCAAGACGCATGCGTCGTATATCATCTCCGATGCGTTTAAATACAGCCATCTGATATTTGCCGCGCCGACTTACAACGCGGGGCTGTATTTCGGGATGGAGTCGCTGTTGCGTGAAATGGCGGTACTGAATTTACGGGGCCGCAAGGTGGCCATTGTGGGCAATGGCTCGTGGGCACCTGCCGCGCACACCGAGATGGAAAAGCTGATCGGCACAATGAAGAATATGGAGCTGCTCGCGCCGCCGCTGGTGATCAAGTCGGCGCTGAAGGAATCGCAGATGGGCGAGCTAAATGCGCTCGCGGACGCAGTCGCCGCATCGGTGCTGGAATAAAGTTTTGTAGGGAACGGGCGCTTGTGCCCCGGATGGGGTATGACCGTTCCATGCAGGTGGCTGCTGAATTGAACGTAGGGGAGGGCTTCCATGCCCTCCTATTTTGTTACATTGTGCTGTTGCGTACAATCCTCCGTCACGCTGGCGCGTGCCACCTCCTTTCATAAGGAGGCTTTTTTATTCGTGGTACTCCTGCCTCCCTCCGAGAGGGAGGTGGCAAATGGCGGATTTTTAAATCCGACATTTGACGGAAGGAGTGGTGATGCAGCCATCGTTAAAAAATTCAATTGGAGAAATTGGTCTCACAGTTTTTGCTTATAAAATAAAACACACTCTTCATATTCGTTACGGGCAAATATAAAATTTGTGTCGTTGATCCAGATGATATTTTCTTCGTTTTGAAGATAAGGAAAAGTATAATTTCTGCGCCTTCTTAACAATTCTTCAGACCAGTTTTCTGAAATCCATCGACACCATTTGCGGCTATTCACTTTGGCTCTAGCGATATTTTTGCCATACTTCTTCCAATCTTCTTGAGAGTATTTTTCAACGCATAGTATACCAGATTGTTTCTCTACCTCAAAATCTTCATTTTTGTGATCTAATAGGCCTATTCTATCCCAATAGACAAAATGGTCATCTTTACGAATCTTAACGACAATAACGACACAGCTGAAATCTAAGTCTTGTTCACAAACTAATATCGGCAGATTTATTTGTTCTTCTTTATAAATTAATTCCCAAACAAACAAGCGGTCACCGGGCCATACCATGTCTCTTCCTAGTGTTGGGCAAAGACCAAGAGCGCTGCCAAATGTTTTTAAACTATCACATAGACAAAGTCGAATATAGTCGTCAAGGTATTCGACAATCAGCTTTTTATCTATAGTAAAATAGTATTCTTCATAACCATATGGTGTAAGATAAGGTTCAACAGTTATCCTGTTCACTTTTTATCACCTTTCTAATAATCAAATACTTCTCTTCATCGGTATAAACCGTATGCCGTTCACCGTCTGTTCCGTATCCGTATCCGCAAAGCCCATGCGGCGGTAATATCCCGCGGCATACGGCGACGAAAACACCGTCATCTCCTTATGCGCGCCTTCAGCCTTCACCAAACCCAGCACATGTTCAAACAGCGCGCGCGCAATTCCCTGATGATGATACTGCTTATCCACAAACAGCAGACTGATGTGACAGGGGGGCCGCAGCGCAATCACACCG
>JAEZIW010000242.1 GCA_023436525.1 Bacillota bacterium
GATACCGTTCCGCCTTGCGCGTCGAATTCAAGCGTATAGTCGTTGGCCGTCCAGCAGGCATAGAGCATACTGTTGCCGTCCGTCCGGTATACGGTTTCTTCGGTGTACTCGTTGCCCGCGCCGTCCGCTTCGGTGAACCATCCTTTGAAGGTGTAGCCCGTCCTTCCGGGCGTCGGCAGTTCTCCCACCGCCGCGTCGTAAGTCACGGTGATGCTTGTCGGAGATACCGTTCCGCCTTGCGCGTCGAATTCAAGCGTATAGTCGTTGGCCGTCCAATGAGCGGTATATTCCCTGTTGCCGGTGGAACCAAGAGGGATGGTTACGCTTGGGTCTGTGCTGGCAATGCCCGTGCCCGACCAGCCGGAGAAGGTATAGCCAGCCCTCGTGGGGCTCACAAACGTAAAGTCCGTGCTTTCGTCCGTAAAGCTCGCCGGATTTGGTGTGCTTACAGTTCCGCCTGCAAGGTCATACGTAATCGTGTAAACGGGCGGCGTAGTCCGGAAGGTATGGCTGGTATCGGCGGACGCCATCGTATTGTTGTTGGCATCCTTAAAACCCTCGGCCTTGACCGTATAGTGAGTGCGGTTTGAAAAGCCGGTATAAGGCAGGGTGTAAACGGTGTTCCCAGCCGACCAGGTGCCGCCAGCAAGCGCTGTGTAAGCGCCGCCGCTCGAAACAGAGACCATTCCCGCCCCATCTATGGCTTCTTCATCAAAAGTAATGACGATACTGCCGTCAAGCGGCGCATACTGTCCGCCCGGTTCGACGGACGTAACGACTGGGGGTTGCGTATCCGGCGTGAGTATGCCCGAAGACGTGTTCGCTGTGACCGATCCGCAGTATTTGAGCGGTGCGGGCGTCTTCGCCGCCATCGCCGCCGTTCCTTCGGGCAGATACAGATACAGCGTTCCGCTTGCGTCGGTTTTCACATCGTTTACGCCGTAGGCGTAATAGGCGCTGCCCGCGCCCCACGACAGCAAGCTGATATTCGACGACGCGACTGCCGCGCCGCTGCCGTCCTTCACCGTGACAGTAGTAAGGTAAACATTATCTCCGTCGGAGTTTTCCAGCGTACCGCCACTGCCTAATCTACCCGCGCCGATTGCCGCCCCGCCGTCGGTTCCCCGCGCCCTTATACTGCCGCCGCTGATAACGACTGTGCCGCCGCCACCCCTGTATCCTCCCCCGATGCCTGAACCGTCGTCGCCGCCCGTTGCCGTGACCGTTCCGCCGCAAATCGTGATATTGCCTCCTGAACCGCCATAACCGCCGCCGATGCCCGCGCTGTAACTGCTGCCGGTCTTTGCCGTGACATTGCCGCCATATACGTTCACCGTACCGCCGCTTCCCATATATCCGCCGCCGATGCCCGTACCGCCGTGGCTGCCCGTTGCCGTGACATTGCCGCCGTATACGTTCACCGTTCCGCCGCTTTTCCCATTGCCGCCGCCTAACCCACTGCTGCCTCCCGATCCGTTAACGTTCAGCGTTCCGGTGCCAAGGGACTGTCCGAAAATCGTAAGGGTGTTGCCCTGAGCAACGTTGATTCCCGCTTTATCCGTGCTTGCGGTAACCGCAAGCGACGCGCCGTCGGCCAATATCAAATTTGCGCTGCCGCTCACTGTTATGGTGCCCGAGCACATTATTCCGCTGGCGTTCACCACATACCAACCGGTGTCAAGGCTGGACGTAGCAGAATCGACGACGACAGCGGTTACGGTCTGCTCCGCGCCGGACGCGTCTATATACGTGACGCTTGCATCTTCCGCCCGCGCCGTGGCGGGCAGAAGCATGAGCGCAATCGCCATAACGGTAAAAATACTTGTGAAACGTCTTAATCTCATTGTTGCAGCCTCACCTCCGTCACAGTCAGTTAAGTACGGGTTCCCCAAAATTCTCAATTTTACAATGGCTCTGTTGGCATAATGTGTATATGACATTATAGTACAATAATAGCGGTTTATCGTCAATGAAGAGCGCACCTTGAAAAGGAATAGGTTATCGCCCTATTAGACAAGCCCACGATTGTTTGGGACTTTCATTCGCTGCTGCTCGGCATACAGATGATGCTTTCTTTTATGATAATGGACGGAACAAAGCTGATAAACCACTACAAAACAGCGTGACGCCGGCTCATTTGCAGATCAGTCGATTCCGTGAAGTGGGAAGGAGTTAACGCGCAGACCGACCGTATTGAATCTACAAAGGAGCGAGGTACGAATAAATGAAACTTACCACCCTTTACAGCATAGCTTCCAGTTCCACTTTGTATGTGCTAGACTTTTTGTGTCATCCATTTTGGTGATCCTCCTTATGATTTTACTTCTGCGGCTGCTAGACCGCTTTCAATATAGCAAAAGGAGTTTTCTTATCCATAGCTTAAGCCTTTTGGAACCCCGGCACTTCCGGGGGTATTCTTTAGACAAAAAAACACTCGCTTGACGCGGTGCATTGTTGTTTAACCATCAAAACAAAAGGATGTCGGTTCCAATCGTATTTTTAATAGGTGTTTTTTTAAATAACCCGCAGCCTATCTCCTGCGCCAAATGGCCGGTGACATCAGCAGTAAAACCGGATAAACCTCCAAACGGCCGATGAGCATATCAATAGAAAAAACGATCTTGCTGAAGACAGAGAATTCGGAGAAATTCCCTATTGGAGATACCATCCCCAAGCCCGGCCCAATATTGTTGATGCATGTGGCTACGGAAGAGATGGTCGTTTCAATATCAAATCCCTCAACAGAAATGAATAAGATCGAAGCAGCCGTTATGCCTAAGTAAATAACGATAAACGCGCCGGTACCCCTTATAACATCCTCCTGCACCGGTATCTTATCAAGCTTAATCAGGCTCACGGCTTGAGGATGCAGAATTTTTAACGCTTCTCGTTTCAACGTTTTATACATGATAATAAACCGGGAAACCTTAATGCCGCCGCCCGTAGACCCCGCGCAAGCGCCAATAAACATGAGCAAAAGAAGCAGCAGTTTGCTGAATACCGGCCATTGATCGTAATTGGCCGTGGCATATCCCGTGGTCGTCATGATAGAGGCCACTTGGAAGGACGAATACCGCAAGCTGTCGGCAAAGCTTTGATATACCGACCCCGTAATATTAACAGCAATCAACAGCATTGAAATAATGACAACACTCAAATAAACCCGCAGCTCCTCATGTGCAAAAAAACTCTTGAATTTTTTAGCAAGCAAGAGGAAAAACGCGCTGAAATTCACTCCAAACAAGACCATAAAGACCGTGATGACAACGTCAATATAAACGCTGTTGTACGCGCCAATAGATGCGTTTTTAATTGAAAAACCGCCGGTTCCCGCCGTTCCGAAAGTATGGACAATGCTGTCGTAAAGCGGCATTCCCCCAAACAGCAGCAGCACGATTTCAAGAAGAGTCATCCCAATGTATATTTTATAAAGAATGATGGCCATCTGGTGAGCCTTGGGCACAAGTTTTTCGGTGGTTGGCCCCGGGCTTTCCGCTCTCATAAGATGCAGCGGATCCGCACCCGACAGCGGCAATATGGCCATAACGAACATCAACACACCCATGCCTCCGATCCAATGGGTGAAACTGCGCCAAAACAGAAGGCTTTTATCCAAGATTTCAACATTGGTTAATATGGTTGAACCGGTTGTCGTAAAGCCGGAAATGGACTCAAATAAACTATCGATGATTGATGGAATTGCCCCGCTGAAAAAAAACGGCATTGCGCCGAAAACGGAGATGATAACCCAAGATAACGATACGGTTACCACGCCTTCTTTTGCATAGAATGATCTTTTTGAGGGTTTCTTAAACGTTAAGGCAAAGCTTAACAGCAGCATAACCGCTATAATCACACTGAAAACAACGGCTGATTTGAATTCACCGTAAATAAAAGCCACAATCAGTGACAAGACCATAAAAACAGCTTCGAATCTGATGACCTGACCGCAAAGATTTCTAATCATGCCGAAGTTCATATCTGCTGCCCTCTGCTACTTGAAAATTTCATTCAGGTCTTCGAGCTGGTTCATCATTGTTGCCACAATAACGTGATCACCTTCAAAAATAACATCGTTCCCCTTGGGGATAATCACATCATCGCCCCGAACAATGGTTGTAATAAGCAGGCCTTTTTTAAACGGAAGCTGGGATAACGGCTCGCCAAGATACAGAGTGGAAGAGGTGGCCACAAATTCTACGATTTCGGCAGACTTTCCCATAATACGATAAAGCGTTTTGATATCGCTCCCTTTTTTCTTCTGCATTCCCCGCACAAAACGAACGATGTGATTCGCAGCAATGTACTTTGGGCTGATGACTTTATCTATGCCTGCTTTTTGAATAACCGCTGCGTACTCAAGCCTGTTTATTTTCGTGATGACTTTGGAAACACCGTTGTAAACCGCATACATAGACATAATCAGGTTTTCTTCATCCATATCCGTCAATGCAATAAAGGCATCGGCCTTCTCTATGCCTTCCGCATCGAGCAGCTCTTTTTCCGTGCCGTCTCCGTTAATAACGAGGGCTTCCGGAACAAATTCGCATAGGTATTCACATTTATTCTGGTTTATTTCGATAATTTTAATTTTAATACCATACTCGCCGAGTATGTGGCTTAAATACTGGGCGATAAGGCCGCCGCCAGCTATCATCACCGACTTTACCTTGTCATTGGCATGTCCCAGTGAAATGATAAATTTGCGGATATTTTCGTATTCACCCACAATGTAAATATGATCATTGGCTTGAATAACAAAATCGCCATTGGGTATGAATATCTCTTTATCTCTGAAGACGGCACATATAAGAACGTCTTTGGAATAGTCCTGATGGATTTTTGATATCGTTTGCCCTGTCAGCGAGTTATCGAACTGAATTCTATACTCGACCAAATACACCCTGTCATCGGCAAATACGCCGACATTCAAAGCAGACGGAAAACTGATAATATGTGAAATCTCCATCGCGGCAGCCAGTTCGGGGTTAACCACCATGCTAAGGCCCATCTCATCCTTCATCATGCAAAGCTGTTCGCTGTATTCGGGATTTCTGATTCTTGCGATTGTATTGGGCGCCCCCAGCTTCTTTGCCAAAACACAGCTCAGCATATTCAATTCGTCTGTGGAGGTAGCGGCGATAAATAAATCGGCATCGTTAACGCCTGCCTGCTGAAGAACGCGAACACTGGCTCCGTTGCCTTTTATCGTAATAACATCTAAAAATTCTACGGTTCTTTGCAGCACATCTTTTCTGTTGTCAATAATTGTGATATCATGGCCTTCACGCGAAAGATGTTCCGACAGTGTAAAACCGATTTTACCGTCACCTGCAATAACAATTTTCATTCGTTCATTAGCCTCCGCTAAATCTTTGAGCCGATATGTCTTAAGTTTTTATTATAGCATGTAATATATATTATTCTCAATATTCTGACCAAAAAACTTTGGTTTTGATAAAAACATCCCATGTTTATTTTTGAAGATTTGGCATATAGGTATTAATACGTTTAAAAAGCTGCAATCCATCGCTGGTTTTTTTGTCGGACAAAACAAAAAACCCTCGAAAGCAATTGTTTCAAGGGCTTTACGCCTGGTGACCCACCGGAGATTCGAACTCCGGACACCTTGATTAAAAGTCTTCATTTCCCAAAATCCCCAAAACAGCTTTACAATGCGCAGATCCCTTTATAAAGCCATTTGCTCGGTTTTTCAATGTTTTCATTACGTGCAATAATTACACTGTTTTATATGTTTTACTGTTTCTGATGCAGTAAAAATGCAGTAAAACTCTCCGCTTATTGTGCCTTACATTCATGGCGCTTGTTTTGTTTAGCTGTTGTGTTTTGCTCATGCAATTACATATGGAAAGAGCATTTTCTCCAACGAAATCGCTACAGAAAATGCTCTATCATGCAAATATGAATGTGTTATGACAATGGACTGACCGGATTCATAACTGGGGTCAGATTCTTCTTCAGTTCGCAGTTTTCTTCCACGACAAGTTCCAATCGTCTCTCGCCCAATTTTATAGATTCGGTGAAAGCACAAAACTATTTACACCCGGATGCTTACTTATCTACCTCTTTTTCTTTCGCCAAACAGTTTTTTCACTTTTTGTGCCAGTTCCACCCACTGCAAATATTCACTTGTTATCTGTTCTACATTTTTCCCGAGTACACCGCTTCGGTTAAACGGGCTATCTAATTTAAGAATTTTAAAAAGTTCGATATACTTGAACTGATTGTTATTTCTAAATATGTCCCAGCTTTTTATTAATAACTCTTCACAAAAATCATCAAGTATAACAGCTGCTGCCCCATATTTATTTTCTTCAAATCGTGTATTCATTATTATATCAATCAATTCATCAAGCTTTTTCGGTAAAGGAATACGATAAAAACCGTATTCCTTACCCCACCCAAAATCATAAAGGTCACGCCTTTTCCATAATGAATTATCCGTGGTCATTATAAATAGACCAGATTTTTCATCCTGTACCAGGCCAAAATCTTGTGGTGAGGTTTTATTAAATTTTTTACTCATTAGAAATTGTTTCATATCCATATTAGTTCGGCCAAGACATTCCATTTTTTGTTACGACGCCATATATAATATCTCTTGCACGAAGCAAAGGATATTCTACGTTACGCCATGTGCTTCCAATATTTACATAAGCAGAATTTTGTATTGAATAAATAGAACGACTTGTATTACTCGCCACGTTCGCAAAATTTTGAGATGCAGCGCGCCATGTCTTAATCGTAGCATCGAGTTTTGTCAAATACTGTCCTAATCGTGTCATCTCAAGTGTGTTCCCTCCAACACATTTGGCAACTGACTCAGAAGCTTTTTGTGCTGGATTTCCTCCAGACCAAAAAACACTGGGCAATCTGTTTATCCATTGTGAAACATTATCAGCAAGCATTTTTGCACCTGCCACTATCCCGCCTCCACTAACAACTGCTGTTAACGCACTCGCCCCAGTCACTACAGATGCGGTTGAAGCAACTGCACTCCCGGCCAGAAGCACTCCGGCAGCAGCACCACAAGTTAACCCAACAACTCCTCCAATAGCGCCACCAGCTATGGCTCCTTCAAGTACGTTCCCTCCGTTAACTGCTGCAACGACTCCCCCAACTACTGCGCCAACAACGGCACCAATAGCTGCTGCCAGTAGCATGAAAATTCTACCGCTTGAGTCAATACACATTACCGGATTGTTAACGCAATAGGCAAATAGATTGTGAGTGTGTAGCCCACCTGTTTGTCCTAATACATCATCCGCGTTGACAAACCTGTTCCACTCCGGGTTATAGTACCTCTGATTTAGGTAGTAAAGCCCCGTTTCTTCATCGTAGAAGTACCCGCGATAGCGGAATGGGTTATCCTCGCCCAGCGTGGAGGCCATGCTGCCTGTTGTAGCAATGGGTTTACCCCAAGCGTCATACGCATATTCTACCACAACCGTGCCGCTGCTGTTGACAATCTTTATTATATCACCTTGAAAGTTTCTGACATAGAAATACGTGTTGCTGTGTTTTACTCATGCAAATTACAAAT
>JAEZIW010000061.1 GCA_023436525.1 Bacillota bacterium
GCACGGGACAGATTCGTCAGCAGCGCAATACGGCATTCGGCAGCTTTGTCAACGTGGTTGACTGCCCGGAATGCGGCGGGCGCGGCAGCATTATCAAAGAGCCGTGCACCGAGTGCGGCGGGCGCGGCATATTAACAAAGCTCAAAACAATCAGTGTGGATATTCCCGCTGGCATCGACAACGGACAGATTTTAACGATGCGCGGTGCGGGCGCGGCCGGGCAGCGCGGCGGCCCTCCGGGCGATCTTCAGATTTATATTTATGTTCAAACACATGAACTGTTTACGCGGGAAGGCTACGATTTGTACCTTGATATTCCGGTGTCGTTTACTGATGCGGCATTGGGGGCCGAGCTGACCATTCCGACGCTCGACGGCAAGGCCAAGCTTAAAATGGGCGAAGGCACACAAACGGGAACAGTGTTCCGTTTAAAAGATAAGGGCATTACGCATCTGCATTCGTCTCGAAAAGGCAGCCTGTATGTAAAGGTGAATATTGAGGTGCCAAAAAAGCTGAACGAGAAGCAAAAATCACTGCTCCGAGAATTCGATAAATTGTCGACAAAGAGCAAAAGTTTTTTTGAAAGAGTAAAGGGAGAATGAACTGGAAACAGATTAACGTTTTAACCACCGAAGAAGCCGCCGACCTCGTTTCTTCGATATTGATGGATGCCGGAGCCACCGGCACGGAGACAGAGGGCGGCAGCGTCCCTGCGGCACACCGTGATGAGTATTTGGCACCGCCGGCTGAAAGTCTGGGCGCTGTGACGGTAAAAGCCTATTTCGGCGAAGACGGGTTTTCGGATACACTTGACTACGTGAAAAATAGGCTTGACGAAATCAAGAGCGAGGCGATGGGGCCGCTGACAGTTTGCGTAAACACGCTGGCCGATACCGATTGGAATGAGAATTTCAAAAAGCATTTTACCACATTCAGGGCGGCGGGCTGTTTCGTTGTGAAGCCGACGTGGGAGAATTATGTGACGGATCCGGGTGACATTGTCATCGAGATTGACCCGGGCATGGCTTTCGGTTCGGGTGTGCACGAAACCACGCGCATGTGCCTTGAACTGCTGCAAAAATATATGCCGCCCAAAGCCAAGGTGCTTGATGTCGGGTGCGGCTCTGGCATACTCGGCATCGGTGCCGCCAAACTTGGTGCCGCAAGCGTGATGGCACTGGATTACGACAGCGTCAGTGTGACGGTCGCACGGGAGAATGCAGAGGCTAACAATGCCGGTGTGATGGATGTGCGCCGATCGGATTTGCTTCAGAATGTGCCGGAAGAAAAATACGATATCATACTCGCGAATATCATCGCGGGCATCATCATCCGATTAAACGAAAATGCAGGGGATTACCTTGCGCAAGACGGCGTTTACATCATGTCGGGAATCATTGACGAGAGAGAAGACGATGTGAAAGCATCGCTTGAAAAAAACGGGTTCAGCGTTATCGAAACGCTGAGCATGGCAGACTGGCGGGCCATTGCCGCGAGGAAAAGCTGATGCACCGCTTTTTTACCGAGCCTGAACAGGTTCAAGAAAAGTATCTGGTAATCATCGGCGATGAAGCCAAGCATATTAAAAACGTGCTGCGTATGCTGCCGGGTGATGACATTATGGTGTTTGACGGGACGGGCTACGATTATCTATGCCGCATCAAAGCTGTTGGTGCGCAAATCGACGCGCAAATCATTTCCAAAGAGAGCAATAAAGCAGAGCCCGGCATCAGTGTGACGCTTTATCAGGCGTATCCGAAATCCGCAAAAATGGAGGAGATCGTTCAGAAGGCCGTTGAGCTTGGTGTGAGTCGCGTTGTGCCGTTTATTGCTCGCCGCTGCGTGAAGCGCCCCGAGGACGCGTCAAGGCTTCGGCGTGTCGCTTTGGCCGCCGTGAAGCAGTGCGGCAGGAGCGTGCTTCCGTCTGTCGATGATGTACTGCGCTTCGATGAGGCGCTTAAGCTGATGAAAGCGCACGACAAACTGGTCGTCTGCTGGGAAGAGGAACGCGATACATCGCTGAAGAAGGCGCTGCAAGGCGATGCGAAAAATATCGGCGTCGTGATCGGGCCGGAAGGCGGGCTGGAAGAAGCCGAAGTCAGGCTGATGCGCGAGGCCGGAGGCGTCTCGGCCACACTGGGGCCGCGCATCATGAGAACCGAAACCGCGGGCATCGCGGTGATGGCGGCAATATTTTACGAAAAGGGGCAGATGCAGCTGTGAAAAAGGTGTCGTTCTATACGCTCGGCTGCAAGGTCAATGCTTATGATTCTGCGTATATGCAGTCTCTTATGGAGCAAAACGGTTTTGAAACGGTGGCATTTGAGCAACCTGCCGATATTGTGATTGTGAACACCTGCACCGTTACGGCGGTGGCCGATAAAAAGTCGCGCGCAGCCATAAGGCGCGCTGCGCGGACAGGCCATGTTATCGTCGTCGGGTGCCTCGCGCAGCGTGCAGCCGAGGAGCTGCTGGCCATTGAAGGTGTCAGCGCGGTGGTGGGGACAGATGACAGAGGCCGCATTGCCGAGGTGGCGCAAAAGCTGCTGAACGGCGAAACGGCGATTGATTTAACGCACGATTTGAAGGGCTGCGGTTTCGAGCCTATGCAGGTCAGCTCACCCGGAGGCAAAACACGCGGCGTGCTGAAAATTCAGGAGGGCTGCGACTGCTTTTGCAGCTACTGCATCATACCGTATGTGCGCGGGCGGTCGCGCAGCCGGGGTTTTGATGAAATATTGAATGAAGCGAATGAGATGGCGAAAAGCGGCGTCAAAGAAATCGTGCTCACCGGCATCCATATCGCGTCGTATACCGATAATAATCGCGGCTTGGGCGAGTTGATTCAGGCGCTGGATAATTGCGGCGCGCGTCTGCGCCTCGGGTCCATAGAGCCGGGTGTGCTGGGTGAAGACTTTTTGAACAAAACTGTGAATGCAAAAAACCTGTGTCCGCATTTTCATCTGTCACTGCAGAGCGGATCCGCCGGGGTGCTGAAACGCATGAACAGGCCGTACACGCCCGGGGAGTACATGGCGTTTGTTTCGCAGCTGAGAGATCGGTTTGACAATCCGGCCATTACGACAGACGTGATTTCCGGGTTTCCTGCGGAAACGGATGAGGAACACAAGGAGACGATGGCTTTTGTGAAAGAAGCGGCATTTGCGCGTATTCACGTTTTTCCGTATTCGGCAAGAGAGGGCACACGCGCGTTTGCCATGAAGCCGCGTGTTACAAAATTGGTATCCAGAGAGCGCGCTGCTGAGCTGATTCACCTCGGCGAAGCGCTGGAAGCGCAATACATTCGCGGGCTGATCGGCAGGGAAGCCCGGGTGCTTTTTGAAGAGCCATCCGAGCGGTTTCCCGGCTGCATGGAAGGATACAGTGAACGCTATGTACGCGTGGCGGCTGAGGCACAAAGAAATGAAATCAAAACAGTAACGCTGAGGGATATGCATGGCAGTACGGTTTTGGGCGAATAAGGAGGTTTCAATGAAAGACTGTTTGTTCTGCAAAATTATCGCGGGCGAGATTCCGTCCGCAAAGGTTTATGAGGATGATAAGGTGCTGGCGTTTCACGACATCGATAAAAAAGCGCCCGTTCATGTGCTGATTATCCCCAAAAAGCATGTTGATTCCGTGGCGGCGCTTGAAGCGGTTGATTTTGAAACGGTGGCGCATATTTACCGTGTGGCTCAAAAGCTGGCTGACGAGCTCGGCTTGAAGGACGGCTACAGAATCGTCACCAATATCGGGAAAGACGGCGGGCAAACGGTGGGGCATCTGCATTTTCATCTGCTTGGCGGGCGTGCGATGGGCTGGCCGCCGGGCTGAGGAAACAGCAACAGATAGAGAGTCAACAACGCGGCGGACTGAACCCCCTTATTAGCGTTTTGCAACGGGATGCATTTGGCTTTTAACAAGCCGTTTTCCGCGATGCAGAGCGAGAATACTGGAATCGCAGGATATAGCGATAATAGGACAATACAAAAATATTGCCGGTTAATGGCGTATGTTATCATACAAACTGCAAAACGTAATTCTGTGAATATAATTCACAGAATGGTAATGACCGATACCCGTCTCGTATAGTATAATATGTTGATTAGGGATTCAATTTGGAGGAAGATTAATGAAAATCAGAAAAGCAGTGATTCCGGCTGCGGGCCTCGGTACGCGTTTTTTACCGGCGACCAAAGCACAGCCTAAGGAAATGCTGCCCATTGTTGATAAACCGACAATACAATACATCGTGGAAGAAGCAATTCAAGCCGGCATAGAAAGCATACTCATTATCACAGGACGCGGGAAGCGCAATATTGAAGACCATTTTGACAAATCATACGAACTGGAATCTGAACTGAAAAGAAAAGGCAACACGTCTATGCTGAGCATGGTGGAAGATATCTCTCAGCTTGTTAACGTGTTTTATGTGAGGCAAAAGGAAGCCAAAGGCCTTGGCCATGCCATCGGCTGTGCGCGCGATTTTGTGGGCAGTGAACCGTTTGCGGTACTGCTTGGCGACGACGTGGTGGTCTCAAAAAAGCCCGCAATCGGCCAGCTCATGGACGTCTACGAGCAGCGCGGCGCGTCGGTGCTCGGTGTGCAGCGTATCGACAACGCCGACACTGATAAATACGGCATCATCGATCCGTCAAACGGTATCGGCGGCGGGCGGCTTCATGGCGTGAAAGACCTGGTGGAAAAGCCGAATGTGAACGAAGTACCGTCGAATCTCGCCATACTCGGCCGGTATATCATCACCCCCGAGATTTTTGATATTCTCAAGGGTCAGCAGCCGGGTAAAGGCGGAGAGATACAGCTGACGGATGCGTTAAAAACGTTGATGAACACGCAGGACATGTATGCGTATGAGTTTGAAGGCAAACGCTATGATGTGGGAGATAAGCTTGGCTTTTTAAAAGCCACTGTTGAGTTTGCGCTGAACCGAAACGATTTGAGCAAACAGTTTGGGGAGTACCTTAAAAACATCGTAAAGGAACTGTAGAATGAGCGAAATCAGAGATTTAAAACTGGCACCATCCGGGGAGATGAAAATCGCATGGGTTAAGGATCATATGCCTGTGCTGTCGCATCTCGAAAAGATATTTGCCGAGGAGAAACCGTTCGACGGTGTGAAGGTATCTCTCAGCGTTCATCTTGAAGCCAAAACCGCTTACTTGTGTCGTGTATTGAAAAGCGGCGGTGCCATCATGTCGGTAACTGGCTCCAATCCGCTTTCCAC
>JAEZIW010000039.1 GCA_023436525.1 Bacillota bacterium
GCATACGGATGATGTGCCGATACAGAACAGCCAATACAAGGATAATTGGGAGCTATCCAGCGCCAGATCGTATAGTGTTCTCGATTTTCTACTATCACAAAATATAGACCCAAACAAAATGAGGCCGACATATCTTGGGGAATATCATCCTGTTGTTCCAAATGACAGTGAGGAACACAAGGCGCGTAATCGCCGAGTTGATTTCGTTATCGAAAGTATACTTAAGGATAATGCAAATCTATTAAAGAATATTGAGGAATAAGCCTATGAAAAAGATTTTAATTATCGTCGGTGGAGTATTGGTGGTAGCGGGCGCTGCTGTCTATTTCTTGTTCTTGGCACCGCCGCCAGAGCCCGAAACGATGTTTTACGTGCCCGGTGACTATTTTGTGACCAACATTGCGGACAGCACACGGCTTTTAAAGGCCACGATCGTGCTGGAGATATCCACAACGCAGAAAGACGAGGTTACCAAGTATTTAACTGAGAATAATCATATTCTGCGCGATGTCATCGTTTTCACGCTGCGAAGCAAAACCGAAGAGGAACTGAGAAGCCAAGGGATTGAAGATCAGCTGCGAACAGAGATAGTGAGAAATTTGAAGGAAAAGATGGGGCTTGACTATATTACAACGATCTATTTTAATGATTATGTGATACAATAGTGTAAACGGCTGCTCTCAAAGGAGAACAAACTTGGCGAACATTTTATCGCAAAATGAAATAGATGAACTGCTGAGCGTTTTAACGTCGGGCAAAGACTCCCATGTGGAGGAAGCACCGGTTGATGACACGCAGACTGTAAAAAAATACGATTTCCGCACCGCCAACAAATTCTCCAAGGAACAGATGAGAACGCTCCATTTTATTTACGATACTTATGCGAGCCGTCTTTCAACGTATCTTTCCGGTACATTGCGAGCCTTATGCGAAGTGGACGTGATTTCTATTGAGGAACAGTCTTTTTCTGAGCTCAGCAACTCCATGCCCTCACCGGTGGTGGTATCCATCATCAGTATGCCGCCGCTGCAGGGCAATTCGCTTTTTGTGATTTCATCCGCAGTGTCTTACGAGATTGTCAGCCGCCTGCTTGGCGGAGCGGGAGAAATGCAAGCCTTTGATAAACCGTTTACTGAGATTGAGCTGTCTTTAATGGAACGCATCATAAGAAAAATGCTTAACCTCATGAACGAGTCATGGGAAAAGATCAACAAAGTTGATGTGCGGCTTGAGAGAATTGAAACCAGCTCGCAATATGTGCAAATTGTATCCTCCAATGAGCCGATTGCCATTATCACCATGAATGTGAAGATTGGAGGCATCTCTGATATTATCAACATTTGTATTCCCAACGTAGCGGTGCAGCCGATTGCCAAGAAGCTGGTTATGAAAACGTGGTATGCGGAACAGGATTTCAGCAAGCGCTCGCTGAATGTTAACGAATTACAGCAAGGGCTGTCGGGTGTAACATTAACGATGAGCACCGTATTTAATCAAATTGAAGCCACTGTTCGTGACATACTGAACACGCAGGTTGGCGATGTGATAAAAATAGAACACAGCATACACACGCCGGTGACGGTAAAAGTTGAGCATATCCCCAAGTTTAAAGGGTTTGTTGGTATGCAGGGTTCAAACTTTGCTGTCAAAATCGTGGATATTTTGGAGGAGGGTCTAGCGGATGAGTCAGATGCCGGGCAGCGATAGTGATCCCGTCAATAACGATATGGAAATGACACTCTCTGATCAGGAAAAGGATACACTCGGAGAGATCGGCAATATATGCATGGGAACGTCGGCAACCACGTTATCGACGCTGCTGGGCAAACGCGTGAATATCACCACGCCGCGCGTGAGCACCTGCAGGGGCTGTGAGTATCTGAACGATTACGAAAGGCCAACGGTTGCAACCGAGGTTTCTTACACACAGGGCATTGACGGCACCAATGTTTTTTTACTTAAGAAGGAAGACGCTCTGGCTATCACGCAGGTTTTGGTGGGGCCGGATGCGGATGTCGAAGAGCTTTATTTAAGTGCCATCAGCGAAGTGATGAACCAAATGGTTGGGTCGTCGTCCACGTCGCTTGCTGATCTGTTGCATGTGAGCATTAATATTTCACCGCCGGTTGTTCGCGAGCTCACACGTGACACAGTAACGGTTTCAGACGGCGAACTGCTGATAAGAGTCAGTTTTCGTCTGGAAATTGAAGATCTGCTGGTTAGTAACCTTGTGCAGATTATGCCCTTTGAATTCGGAAAAAATCTTGCGCGAAAGCTGATTGGTGATGTACCGGAACCGGCTCCGCCGCCACCAGCAGCGCCGCCGACACCACCGGCCCCGCCGCCACAGCCGGCAAGGCCTGTGCAAACAGCACCGCCGATGGCCCAAGCACCGGCGGCAAACGAAAAGGATGATATACGGATGCGAAACGAAGAGAAGGTAGAATTAAAAGCGGTTAAATTCGAATCGTTTGATAACAGAGGCAGCGACTATTCAATGCATCCCGAAACGGTCAAGAACATTGATCTGATTATCGATGTGCCGCTTCATGTAACGGTGGTTCTGGGGAAAACCCGCAAGAGCATCAAAGAAATTTTAGAGTTTAACCGCGGGTCGATCATCGTTCTTGACAGGCTGGCGGGCGAGATGGTTGACGTGCTTGTGAACGGCAAGCTGTTTGCCAAAGGCGAGGTTGTGGTCATCGACGATAATTACGGTGTCCGCATCACGGAAATTACATCGGAACAAAACAAAGAGACCTAAAAAAACGCCCCGATATGGGGTGTTTTAAGTTTACATTCGCTTATTACTTGGCTTTGATTAAAGACCTTTTTGTTTTTCGGCCATTTGAATCATGCGCTTCACCATTTCGCCGCCAATCGGCCCGCCCTGGGCACCGTTGACTTTGGCAGGCAGATCGCCTTTATATTCATCGTTGTTTTCTTTGCAATACTGCGTCATGCCGATTTCGTTAGCGCATTCCAGTTTAAATTTCGTCCACGGATGATCGGGACCGTATTTTCTTTTTCCTGATGCCATTTCTTTATTCCTTTCTGCTTGCAATACATTTTTTCTTGAGCTTAGTTTTTGCAGAAACGGAAAAAATAAAGCTGTTAATTATACACAGGCTAATGAAAGATAATATAGATAAGCTATCCAAAAAATTTTAAAACACAGAAAAATCCTTGTTTTCTTCTGTTGGTTTTTTATCGACAAAAGTGTTTTTTACACGCACGGATTTAAATAAGTAAATTGTCCAAAGAATGCGCCCCAGCATGGAACCGATCATTTGCCCGTCAGCAGTACCGATGATTGCGAACAAACATATTATTATCACCACAGAGATACAGGTTTGTATAAGGTACATGAGTCTGAATCGGATATCTTTGCGGAATATGAAAATGAGAATCACAATTGAAAGTATAATTGTGTTGAGATAATCAATGGTCAATAAAGACCCCAAACCAAAATCGACATATTGCCAAACTTCTGAATACTGAAAAAATTGAACAGTACCCAATATAATACTGGCAAACAAACCAATGAGAATAAGAACAAACCATCCGCCGAAGCCTTGCGGCTGCTTTTCTTCAAGCACAGTATCGTCATTCATGAGCCCAATCCTCTTTTAATATATTTATTGTTTTGTGTTGATAATTGGAGAAAGTGTAATCAAACTTGATGACAATACTTCTTGCCATCTATATCTATTAGTATACAACATAACATATCTTGAGTAAATAAAAGAAATAATAATAAAAAATGTATTTTGAAATTAAGTGATATAGTTACAGAAAACCGTTCACACTTAAACTATAGTTTGAATTGTGAAATAAATATCGATTCGACTTCTCAAGGGGTGTTATATATGAAATTAGAAGTCTTGAAGCACAAATGTCCGCAAAATCATTCGTGTCCGTCCATCCGGGTCTGTCCCGCGGATGCGTTATCTCAGCAGGGTTACAATGCGCCTGATGTGAATCAGGACAAATGCATCGAGTGCGGAAAATGCGTGCGTTTTTGCCCGATGGGTGCGCTGTCATTACAGGAAGAGAGGTAAACATATGAAAGTTATTATTGTGGGCGGTGTGGCCGGCGGGGCCAGCTGCGCGGCGCGTTTAAGGCGGCTCGATGAGTCTGCCGAAATCATCATGATTGAGAAAGGGCCGTATATCTCGTTTGCAAATTGCGGGCTTCCTTATCACATTGGCGGCGTGATTGACAAGCGTGAAAAGCTGCTGCTGCAAACGCCCGAATCGTTCAATGCGCGGTTTAATGTGGATGTGCGCGTTAACAGTGAAGTAAAAAGCATCAACAGAGCCAATAAAACCGTATCGGTTGTTCGTGATGGGCATGCGTATGACGAAAGCTACGACGTGCTTGTGCTGTCTCCGGGATCGACGCCGATCGTGCCGAATCTTCCCGGGATAAACAGCGATAAAGTCAAGCAGCTTTGGAACATACCCGATATGGACGCCATTATTGCAACCATGCGAGAGGCGCAGGCGCAAACCGCCGTGGTGGTGGGCGGCGGCTTTATCGGCATCGAAATGGCGGAAAACCTGAAGCACGCGGGGCTTTCGGTGACCCTGGTCGAAATGCTCGATCAGGTGATGGCGCCTGTTGATTATGAGATGGCGCAGATTCTTCATAAACATCTGGCGGATAACGGTGTGACGCTGGCACTGGGTGAACGCGTGGAGCGTTTTGACGAGACAGCAACCGGCGTTATGGTGGTGACGGATAAACACAGCATTCCTGCGGATATTGTGATTCTGGCTATCGGGGTGCGTCCCAATTCGTCTTTGGCAATTGACAGCGGCCTAAAAACGAATGAACGCGGCGGCATCGTGGTGGATGAACATTTAAAAACCTCAGATGAAAACATATACGCGGTGGGTGATGCGATTGAAGTGGAAAACTTTGTGACACGGGAAAAAACGATGATACCGCTCGCGGGCCCGGCCAATAAAATGGGCCGTATGGCCGCAGACAACATCTGCGGGATGAAGAGGACATACAAAGGCACACTCGGGTCGTCGGTGGCTAAGGTGTTTGATATGACGGTGGCATCCACCGGGCTCAACGAGAAGCAGCTGAAAAGCGCGGGCAAAAAGCTGCATGAGGATTTTGGTGTGATAATCATTCATCCGCTGTCTCACGCGGGCTATTACCCGGGCGGCATGCCGCTGACGCTGAAGCTGCTGTTCGCAAAACCTGACGGACGTGTGCTGGGTGCGCAGGCTGTTGGCTATAAGGGTGTCGAAAAGCGCATTGATGTGGTGGCAGCGGCCATGCATTTCAATGCCACCGTTTATGATCTGGAACAGCTTGAGCTCTGTTATGCGCCGCCATTCTCGTCCGCGAAAGACCCGGTGAACATGGCGGGCTACTCGGCAGATAATATTCTGTCCGGCGTGCTGAAAAACATCACCTTCGGGGAGCTCAAAGCGCTGGGCGGTGATGTGGTGTTTATCGATGTGCGCACACCTGCCGAGGTGTCGATGGGCGCGATACCCGGCAGCATTAATATTCCCGTAGACAGCTTCCGGGAGAAGATGCAGACGCTCGACAAAAATAAAACCTATATCGTTTACTGTGCTGTGGGCATAAGAGCGTATATTGCGGCGCGCTTGATGAACCAAAACGGTTTTAAGGATGTGCGTAATCTGGCGGGCGGATACACAACGTACCGTATCGCCAGCAAGGATTACACAATGAGCGCGGATGCGCCGAAACCCGCCAAGCCTCAAAAAAGCGTGCCAAAAGCGGCACCGGGCAATACCATGAAAGTGGATGCGTGCGGACTGCAATGCCCCGGCCCCGTCATCAAGCTGTATGAAGCCATGCTGGATGCCAAGGACGGTGACGTGATCAACATCACCGCGACCGATCCCGGTTTTTTTGCGGATGCGGCTTCATGGTGTGCGCGCACGCAAAACACGTATTTGAAGGGTGAGAAAACCGATGCCGGTTTTTCTGTCTGGATAAAGAAAGGCATTGAAGAAGGCGATAAATCGGGCGATATACTTAAGAACAGCGCCGGGAACGACAAATCCATGGTGGTGTTCAGCGGAGACATGGATAAAGCGCTCGCGAGCTTCATTATTGCGAACGGTGCGGCGGCGATGGGCCGCCGCGTAACGATGTTCTTCACGTTTTGGGGGCTCAACATACTGCGCCGCCATGAAAAGGTGAAGGTGAAAAAAACATTCATAGAGAAGATGTTTGGGGCGATGATGCCGCGCGGCACAGCAAAGCTCAAGCTATCCAAAATGAACATGATGGGCATGGGCTCTAAGATGATGAAGGGCATCATGAGAAAGAAAAATGTCGCGACGTTGGATCAGCTGATTGCGCAGGCAAAGAAGAGCGGGGTGCGGCTGGTGGCGTGCACGATGTCGATGGATGTGATGGGTATTCATCACGAGGAGTTGATAGACGGCGTGGAGCTGGCCGGTGTGGCCTCTTACCTCGGCGCGGCCGAGAGCAGCGATACAAACCTGTTCATCTAGTTGTATCGAGAAACATACGACTTCGTTCAACAATAAGAAAAGGCCTGTACCGCGTGATACAGGCCTTTAACAAATTACATATCCTGAGTCGTACTGCCGCTGTCATCCGGGGGAGCTGTCGGCTGCGGCTGGCCTGCTGCCTGCTCTGTCGATTGGGGCTGAGCAGCAGGCGCAGGCGGCTGTGAATAGCCCTGCTGAGGATAACTCTGATTTGGTTGTTGACCGTAGCCTTGATACGGTTGCTGCACATAGCCCTGCGGCGGCTGGCCATAGCCTTGGTACGGCTGCTGCGGGTAGCCATAGCCCGGATACGACTGATAAGGCGGCTGGCCGTAGCCTTGATAAGGCTGACCATAGGGAACCGAAAAGGCTTTCGGGCCGCTGAATGCAATAATGGCGGCAATGACGGACAGCAATTCTATTATCAATATGAAAACACCAAACAACAAACCGGCACTGTCATAATCATAATAGGACGCCATCGCTGACCCGATAACGCTGATAAGAGACACGATAAGCAGCGGCAGGCTGGACACCATCATCATCACGCCGCCGGCTATCCGGTGGCTGCCGACAACACAGCCGCCGACAAGATTGACGATGGTGACGACAAACACCAACCCGAATATGATCCCAATCATGCTCGTTCCCGCAGAAAAGTTTAACATATAAGTAACAGAGGAAGCGACCAAACCGCCAAGGAGCAAAATGATACCAAGAATAATGTTGAATATGCCTGCAACAAGACCCATGATAAATGCAGATGTTTTTCCTTTTTTATTCATATTAGCCTCCAATAAAATTGGTGAAAGCCATCATTGAGATGGCAGAAAAAACAGGATACGCTTAAATTGACAAAATAATTCTACCTTATGAACACAGTTGCGTCAAACGGTTTCGGTTTGCCCCCAGAAAACTTTACATAATTTCATTTTGGCCGGGCCCGGCGTAAAAGCTTGGTTTGGCCGAGTAAAATATGATATAATAAACAGAAAGGAGGGGCGTATGATGCAGGATAACAGGATTTCGGATGCGGTCATACACAGGCTGCCCAAGTACTATAGGTACCTGTCTGAGCTGGAAACAGCCGGGATTGAACGCGTGTCGTCGTCACGCATGAGCCATGATATGAGCCTCAACGCGTCTCAAATCAGGCGCGATCTTAACTGCTTCGGCGGTTTTGGGCAGCAGGGATACGGGTATCAGGTGAACCGTTTAAAGCAGGAGATTATGAAGATACTCGGTATCGGCTCAACTTACCGGGCTGTGGTTGTGGGTGCGGGCAATATCGGGCAAGCCCTTTTGAAATACCGTCACTTTGCCGAGGAAGGCTACGACATCATCGCGGTGTTTGATGCCGACGCGCAACAAATCGGCAAGGATGTCGGGGGTAAGACAATCCGCCCCATGTCTGAACTGAACGATTATGTTAAGGGAAATAATGTGGATATCGGCATTATCACGGTGCCCAAGCCCTATGCGCAAAAAACAGCCGATATGCTGGTCAGCCTTGGTGTTAAGGGAATATGGAATTTCGCGCCCGTGGATGTGGAAGTCAGGCGCGGCGTCAGCGTGGAGAATGTGCACCTGAGTGACAGCTTATATATTCTTTCCTATCATATGAGGGAAAAAAGTGAAAACAATTAACATAAGCAGCTCAAAAAGATGTGAGCTGATTGATATCACACCCGAAGTTCGCCAGGCGGTAAAGGAAAGCGATACGAAAGATGGGCTGGTGTGTGTGTTTGTGCCGCATACCACGGCGGGTGTTTCCATCAATGAAAATGCCGACCCGGATGTGAAACGCGATGTACTTTTTGCACTGGACCGCGCGGTGCCGGATGCCGGGTTCTATCACGGAGAAGGGAATTCAGATGCCCACACAAAGGCCCTGATGACCGGGTTTTCCCAAACGGTGATCATTGAAGAAGGCCGATTGATTCTCGGCACATGGCAGAGCATATACTTTTGTGAATACGACGGGCCGCGGCAGCGCAAAGCACATATTAAGATAATAAAAAGTCCCGGTTAATGAGTCATGACAAAATTGTAAAATCAATGACAATACATGCTTGCGTATTTACAACGGCATTAAATTATTGTATCTTAAGCTGAGTTGTTGCATAGCAGAAAGGGGAGTCTGAGCGTTGCAAAAACGAAGGAAACAAAACGACATGTATAAAATGCTGATGATGGCATTTGGCATATTGATCGTGGTGCTGATTGTGGTGCTGATATTGCTGCTGGCGGGCGTGGATAAAACGGCCGAGCAGCGGGAAGCCGGCCTTGTGGAAACGGGGCGGTTTTTAAGCGGTGTCTCCGTAGAAGGTGTGGACCTTTCAGGGCGGACGATGGAAGAGGCATTGGCGGATGCGACGCTGCTGTCGATCGCACAGCAAAAAGAAGCCGCTTTCACGTATACATTTACAGCCGGTTCCAATCAATTCACATACAATGCTGCGGAGCTCGGTTTGACATCCAGCCTTAAGCAAACGCTGGTTGAGGCGATGAAGTACGGGCAGCTGGCAGACGGCGAGACGCTCAGAGAGCAGCAGCGGCAGGCCAAGGAAAGCGGCTACGATTTCAAGCTCGGTATGCACGCAGACGAAGCGCTTGTGCTGGAAAAACTGACGGCACTGAAGCCGTCTATGGATAAACTGCCGCAGGACGCGACGCTGAATATCCGTGACGATGTGCAGGGGGAAGCCCGCTTTGAATATATCGATGCCGTAACGGGTGTGGATATTGACGCGGCGGCTTTTGCCAAGCTGCTGTGCCAAAAAATCAACAGCGGTGATGTCAGCCCTTTGGAAGCGCCCGCCATTATAACGAATCCGAAGATTAATATCGAAACGCTAAAGGCGAACACGAAGCTGATCAGCAGCTATCAGTCGAGCTTTAAAGGCGGCAGCCTTGAAAATAAAGACCGCGTGACCAACATTCGCATCATGGCAGACATTGTAAACGGCACGGTGATAGATCCGGGTATTACATGGTCTATCAACGATGCAGCCGGCCCCAGAGACGACAAAACGGCCAAAACGATCGGCTGGGCGTATGCGCCGGGCATTGCGGACGGTAAATACCGCATGGAAGTGGGCGGCGGTGTGTGTCAGGTATCAAGCACGCTTTATAACGCTGCCATACGTGCGGAATTAACCATCGTGGCCAGAAGGCCGCACAGCTGGCCGTCGAATTATATCCCCGAGGGCATGGATGCGACAATCAGTACGGTCAGCCCAGACTTAAAACTCGGCAATCCTTATGATATGCCGATATACATTGAGTCGGTGCTCAATGAAGACGAGAAAACGTTGACTGTGAATATTTACGGGCCGCCGCTGGCACATGGCTACATCGTTGATTTTGAGAACAAGAAGGTGGCGTTTGAACCCGCGCCGGAGCCGGTTATTCATTACAATGCGGCAGTAGATAAAGAAGGCACACCGATTCCCGTTGGACAGAAGGTGGTTTGGAAAGAAAGCCACGCAAGCCAGACGTGGGACGTTTATAAGCTGTATAAGGATGCCGACGGCAATGTGGTGAAGCGTTTTTCGGAGCCCTTCTCTCACAACGTCTATAAATCATTCACAGGTGAGATATATATGAACGGGCCTGACCCGGATGCACCGGTGGCACCTCCTGCACAATAACGGGCTAAAGCGTAACTGTGGATTTTTGTTTCGATTTACAAACGGGCTTTATTATTATATGATAGATAAAGCTGGACATAGCTAACTGGAGGAAGAAGGAATGGCCGAAGAGGCAACAATCACTGTGGTGAAAAAAGGCGCGAGAAAGCCAGACAATAAACTTAAAGTTATTTTAATCGTGGCTGCTGGTGTGCTCGTTGTGGGGCTCGGTGTGGCAGCTGTGCTGCTGCTGGGCAATACCAGTGCAGCCAATGTGGAGCGTATTATCGAGTTCAATACGGTGGCGCAGGGCATATCGGTGCACGGTATCGATATCTCCGGCATGACGGAGGAGCAGGCTCTTGAAGCCACCAAAGACGTAGAAAGCCAGATAATGGGCGGAACCCAGCTTCAGTTCGACATCGGCGGCGAGATAACAACGCTGGATGCACCGTCTGTCGGGCTGACGACCGATTATAAAGATGTGATTGAACAGGCCATTAAGTTTGGGCGTACCGGCGATTTTGCCGCGCGTATGACGGATCTTGCAGCGGCGAAAAGCGGGAAGAATTTTGAGGTCAGTGTGAATGCGGACGAAGAGTCCGTAAAATCGGCATTAACCGCTCTTGATACCTCACTTAACGTGGCGGCACAGGACGCGTCGTTTGTGTTTATGAAAGACGGCTACTTTGCGGATGGCACGCCTTATGACCCGGCCACTTATGATGCGGCCGCCAAAGGGGCGCCGCAGCTTGTGATGCTGGCCGACGATCAAAAGCCGAACAAATTCAGATACGAATACTGGAACAATAACAAATACGTTGACGGATACATCCCCACGCAAGCCTATATTTCACGGTTTTTATATACGCCTGAAAAGCGCGGATTGGCCACAGATGTGAATGAATTGACCGCGCTGGTTCTCAAGGCGGTGGAAGACGGCGATTTAAGCTCTGTGATTACCGCGCCGACGACTGTGACGGAACCGACCGTAAAGCTTGATCAAATCAAGGCACAGACTCAGCTGATTGCATCGTGGACAAGCAGCTATTCCAAGCACAACAACGGAAACCGTATTAAGAACGTTGCCAAAATGCTGGGCATTGTGAACGGAACCATATTAGAGCCGGGCGTGGTGTGGTCGATCAATGAGACGGCGGGGCCGAGAAGCATTTCGAAAGGTTGGTACGAAGCGGCCGGAATTAAAGGCGGTGCCTACGTGCCCGATCCGGGCGGTGGTGTCTGTCAGGTATCAAGCACGCTTTATAACGCGTGTATTCGCGCAGGTGTTGGGATTGAGAGTGCGACGCACCATTCTATCATCTCCGATTATATACCCATTGGCCTCGATGCGACGATCAGCACAGGCAGCCCTGATTTAAAGCTGAAGAATGTGAATGCGACACCGATGTATATCGTGACGTATATGAACAGAGACGAGCAGAATGTCACTGTTGAGATTTACGGAACACCGGTGGTAGACCCCACCCACGGTGACGTGATACTGACATATGAATCGAAAAGAGGCGGTACGGCTGCAACGCCGGCGACAGACTATTTTTATAACGCTGTTGCAACGCCCGACGGTACGCCGATAGCCCCCGGTGCGTCAGTAACGTATCGGGAAGCGCGTGGGGCGACTTCGGCCACAGCCTATAAAATTATTAAAGACCTGCAGGGCAAAGAGTTGAGCCGGGACGTTTTTGAAAAGCATACTTACAGATCGTATACCGGTCAGGTGTATGTCAATGGTCCTGACCCGAGTATTCCGGTGATACCGGTGCCCGATCCGAATGCACCCGTGCCAACAGCGTAAAAAAGTTGGCAAAATGCTTAAAAACCGCATGGAATGGGCGAATTTAAGCGTATCGGTGTTGACGGATAAATAGTTTGATGATATGATGATTCTAATAAGGTTTATGCGGTTGTGATAGACCGCATATAAATCCTATGGTCGTCCGAAGCCGAAGAAAAGAGTTTCTAGCCGCGTGTTTGTTTCAAACATGTATCCGGAGTTAAGAAATGTCATCTCGTCTTTAAGTACCATGGTTACAAAAAAGGAGAAAAAATGTTTGAAGACAAGACACTGACGTGTGCGGATTGCGGTTCTCATTTTGTGTTTACCGCGTCTGAGCAGGAATTCTATCGGGAAAAGGGTTTTGAGAACGAACCCAAGAGATGTCCGCAGTGCCGCCAGAGCAGAAAACATCAGAAGAGAACGAGCGATCGTCCTATGTTTGATGCCACCTGTGCAGAGTGCGGTACCACGACCAAAGTTCCGTTCCAGCCCACGGGCGAGAGACCTGTATATTGCAGCGATTGCTTCAGAGCAAGAAGAGATCGTTACTAAGGTTAATCAGCACAATAGCGCCGTGTTCCATGTGGATGCGGCGCTTTTTGTTTGACATCGGGTTTGAAGCCAAGAGCGCCTATAGATAAGAAATTGACCAATGCATCGTTGCTGATAATTGGAATCACTTTTAGAGAAGGGATTTTGCGCTAAATACATTGATTTCTTTTCGAAAAGAGCGAACATTTGCCGACGCCCGTATATTTGTGTTTGACGCTGAACGGGCGGCAGTGGTACAATACGAAAAATAACGGAGTGTGCACGGAGGGGTATATCAATGAAGAATAATTTGTATTGTGAAATTCTCGATATGCTGGAGCAGGATGCCAGAGCCAGCATAGACGATATGGCCTTGATGACCGGCGCTTCGGCAGAGCAGATAAAAGAAGCCATTGCTAATCTGGAGCAGGAAAAGATCATCGTCAAATACACGGCGATTGTCAATAGAGAAAAAGTGGCTTCGGAGGAAGCCGAGGCACTGATTGAGGTTAAAGTTGTTCCCAAGCGCGGGCTTGGATATGATGATCTGGCGGAACGGATTTACGGCTTTAACGAAGTTAAATCCGTCTATTTGATGTCGGGCACGTATGATCTGTCTGTGGTGATACGCGCTAACAGCATGAAGCAAATATCGCAGTTCGTTTTTGAAAAGCTAGCCGTACTCGAAGGTGTTTCAAGCACGGTGACGCACTTCATCATGAGAAAATACAAAGAGCAGGGCGTTATACTCACAGCGAAAGAGCAGGAGGAAAGGCTGGTGGTATCGCCATGACGATGGAACAAAAAGTATCGACAGTCGTAAGAGATATGCCGCCTTCGGGTATTCGCAAGTTCTTTGACATCGCCAGTGAAATGAAAGACTGTATTTCGCTTGGCGTCGGTGAGCCTGATTTTGACACACCGTGGAATATACGCGAAAGCGCCATATACTCACTCGAAGCTGGGCGGACGCATTACACATCGAATCATGGCAGCACCGAGCTGCGTAAAGCCATACGCGATTATATGGACATGCGTTTCTCTCTGACGTATGATATCAGCCAGATTGTTGTTACGGTGGGTGCAAGCGAAGGCCTTGATCTTGCGTTTCGGGCAATTATGAACCCGGGTGACGAGGTGATTGTACCGGCGCCGTCTTATGTGGCTTATATGCCCGGTGTGACGCTGGCGGGCGGAAAGCCCGTGCCCATGATATTAACGGAAGAGGATCAATTCCGTATTACACCCGAAAGCCTGAAGGCAGCGATTACGAGCAAATCCAAAGCGGTAATCATCGCTTTTCCCAACAATCCGACGGGCGCGATCATGACGAAAGAGGATTACGAAAAAATCGTGGATATCATCATCGAGCACGATTTGGTTGTGATTGCGGATGAGGTATACGCTGAGCTGACCTACGAGAAGCAGCATTTTTCTATCGCCCAGCTGCCGGGTATGAAGGAACGTACCATCGTCATCAGCGGTTTTTCCAAAGCGTTTGCAATGACGGGTTTTCGTCTTGGCTATGCGGCCGGGCCTAAGCCATTTATTGATGCGATGGTTAAGATTCACCAGTATACAATGCTGTGTGCGGCAGGTATGAGCCAGGATGCAGGCGCCGAAGCGATGCGCTATGAGTGCAGCCACGAATTTGTGCAAATAAAACAGATGATGCGAGAATACAACCGCCGCAGGCGTTTGATGTACACATCATTTAACGAAATGGGGTTAAAATGCTTTGAACCGCTCGGCGCGTTCTATGTTTTCCCCAACATCAGTTCAACGGGGCTCAAATCCGATGAGTTCTGTAAACGGCTGCTGTTTGAGAAAAAGGTGGCCTGCGTGCCGGGTACTGCTTTTGGGGATACGATGCATAATTTTATGCGCTGCTCATATGCAACCTCATTTGAGAATCTTAAAGAGGCGCTTGTCCGCATCAAAAGCTTTGTGGAGAGCCTTAAATAGCAGAAATCAAAAACGGCCGATAAGGCCGTTTTTAATTGAACTAAAAAGCTGATTATTAAAAAGCCCTTTGGCTGTTGCAAAATGAACACCCATGAACTATAAATAAATTGCAGACTTCAGCGGGCAATCGGAAGGGTCGTCTGATTATGGAACATCTCATCGTGCTTTTTTACATTCTGTCATTTACTTTAGGCTTTTCCGTTATTCTTATTTTGTTGTTTTTATGGATTAAGAATCGGCCTAAAATTCTTAAGCTGTTTTTACTATGCGCCGTTGCATTAACGCTTATTTTGATTGAGCAGATGGTAACCGCATACGCTTTAACAAATGCCGTTGAAAGCAGCCTTCTAAAAACACTATTGAGATTTGTATCGGCGGCAGGATGTTCGCTGCTTATCTATTCGTTCACCAGTTTAACTTATACACTTCTCGAAAAAGATATGTCCACAAATGTCTTTTCGATTTTGGTCGGTTATTCAATGATACCTGTGCTAGTATCAGTTATGTTTGATATAACAGGTGTGCAAGTCATTCTTTGGTTGGGCAGCGCGCTGTTTTTCGCCAATATACTGTATAATACACTGATGTTATTGGTTCATCTTTCTCAAATTCGTTTTTCTATGATACGCAACGGAATAAGAAACCTGTTGCTGATATCTCTTCTGCTGTTTCCTGTATTATTCGCGGATATCTTTGCTGAAAGAATCGGTGAAACATTCTCGTTTGGTCTTTTCTCGGTTTTTGTTTTTTACAGCATTTTTTGCGCAATGAGTTTTTTTTATATCGTCAAAGGATTTAATATTCAATTCAACCGATCGCGTCAGCAATATAATCGTGATAATAGCGAAGCTATATTGGATGCTTTTCATATTACAAACCGTGAAAAAGAAATTATCGGTTTTTTAGTGACAGGTTTGACATACCGGCAGATCGGCGAAAAGCTGGCCATTTCAATCCCAACCGTCAAAACACACGTAGCCAACATCTACAAGAAGATGAACGTGCAAAATAAGATTGAATTAATCAATGCTGTCCAATCCCATCATGTTCCCATGTAAAATGAAACTCATACAAAAGTATGATGAGTAAAATCAAAAAAATCAGCCTTTTTCTCGATTGATTCTCTTAAGTATGAACGATACAATCCCTCTATAAATTTTATGGAGGATGTCTAATGAAAAAAATCGTCGTCATTTGCGTTTCTGTGGGAATTGCTGCCTTTCTTGCTGTGCTGCTATTTGTCGTGATACTGCCTAGCAGCCAATATGAAAAAGTGAGATCTATGCAAATAACTAATGTGGATCTGAAATCGCTGTCTGACGGTACATACCATGGTGAATATGCTTACAGCAATACCGACTATAAGGTTGATGTAGAAATAAAAGATCATCAGATTGTCGATGTAAAAATTGATGGCGGAGGGGCAAGCGAGTATTCAAAATTGGCAGAAGGTGTGATTGATAAAATAATCGAAGAGCAGCGACTTGATGTGGATGCAATATCCGGGGCCACGACATCAAGCAAGGCCATATTAAAAGCCGTCGAGAATGCACTTGTCGATATTAACTGATATCAGAATAATCGACTACAGGTTTATTTGCAGTTGAAACGGCTGATTCAGCCGTTTTTTAATTGGCTCGATAATTCAGAAAATTTGCGACGTAATTCTAAAGCCGCAAGCAAGCGATAAAGAAAAATGACGAATGAATCAGCTTTTTTTGAATAACCTGCTGTATCGGCGATATTTCACGAAATGCGGAAAATAATGACCAATAATAGACTTTGACTAACTTTGACCTATTGGTTATAATTCAATTAACACAAACGAAAAACTAACGAGGAGGAATGTATCATGACATTTTTACCATATCAGGGACAACTGGTTGGCGGAAGGCTGTGGAAAGATTTCTTCGACGAGACTTCTGTGGCTGCGGTGAGAGCCAACATTAAGGAAGAAACAGAGGCTTATGTGGTGGAAGCCGAACTGCCGGGTGTAAAAAAAGAAGACATCACGCTAATTTGCGAAAAGGGCGTGCTGACGATAACCGCCAAGGCGCAGGAGCAAAAAGACACCGAGGATGCCCGCTATATTCGCAAAGAACGCACGGAGGGAGAGCTCATCAGACGGTTTGCCCTTAAAGACATTGAAGAAGAAAGCATTTCGGCAAAGCTCGAAAACGGTATTTTATATGTGACGCTGCCCAAACAAAAGGCACACGAAAAACATATTGAAATCGAATAAAGGGTCAATCGGAGAGCTGCGGTATCGCGGCTCTTCTTTTGTGTAAGACCAATTTCAGATGATGCAGCCACCACCTTTGATACGGTAATCTTTCATAGCGATGATACATGCAGCTCAAATAAAAATTTAAGAGCCAAGTCCGGTTCTTTTTTTATTCTCAAAGATAGAAAGCGTCCGATATGCAGATACTAACAAAAAACATATCGGAGGCGATATTATGAACAAACTCTTATACATCAGTGCGAATCCAAAGCCCGAAAACTTATCGGCTAGCAAAACCGTGGCGCGGCAGCTTGTTAACCGAATCACAGAAAAATACACGGAGATTGAGTTTGAGGAGCTGGATTTATATGAAGACCATATTCCGCAGTTAAAGCACAGTTATTTTGCGGGCCGAAGCGCCATCATCAGCGACAAAGAAAGAAAAAGGCTGCCCGAGAGTGAGCAGCGTGAAGTTGAGAGAATCGCAGCGCTGTGCGATCAGTTTTGCAGCGCCGACGTGTATGTGCTGGCGGCCCCTATGTGGAGCCTTTCATTTCCCGCACCTGTTAAGGAATATATCGATTGCGTGATACAGGCAGGAAAGACGATAGAATTCATTGATGATAAGCCACAGGGGCTGCTGCAAAACCAAGAAAGACTGTTTATCTACGTTCAGGCTTCGGGTGCACACATTCCCTGGATATTACGGCCTGCTCTTAACAAGGGGCTGAACTATGTGCACGATGTGATGCGCTTTGTGGGCATCAGCCGTTTTGAGGAGCTGCTGGTTGACGGAACGGGCACCTCCGATGAGGAGCGGGAAGGCGCCATTGCGCGCGCAGCGGATAAAATAGACGATATCGTGATGCTTGTATGAAATATTAGTTATTATTAACAAATGATATTGATGTAAAGATATGTGAGAAAATGACGATAGAAATTAATGGAGGTATCTGAAATTTAGGAGTTTATTGGCAAGGAGGCCGAAAACGATGAAAATTGAAAGTTATAGCGTGTCGCAAAGCAGCGCTCACAGCCTTGTGAAGGAAGAAAGCACAAGCGAAACATTAAACGCGTGGATCGGAGATCCAAACAACGCAAACAGCGCGGAGACCCCTGCCTTTTTCATTGATATCGATATGTCGCGATTTCAGGTCAACACCGAGAGATCTTATTTGAATAATGACATCGGTGCGGTAACAGGGCAGGCCTACGACTCGCGCATCGATCTTCTTGAATCGCTTGTGTACGCACTGACAGGAAAACACATTAAGTTTAAGGACCCGACTGTGGATATGCAGAATGGAAGCGGCGGATCAAAAAGCAACTTGGGTATTGCATACGATTACAGGGAACTTAAATCGGAAAATGAAGATAAAAGCTTCAATTCCGGCGGCAAAGTGATCATGACAGACGGCCGTAATATTGCGTTTGACTGGGGTATTGCGTACGATTACAGGGAAGTCAAATCGGAAAAGGAAAATGTCACCTTCAAATCCGGCGGCTATGTCAAGACGGCAGATGGCCGTACAATTGCGTTTGACATGAAGTTTGCGATGTCGCGCTCGTTTTATCAGGAATCAGGAATGAGCCTTCGGCTGGGCAACGCGAAGATAGACCCGCTTGTGGTCGTGATGAACGGCGGTGCGCCCACGCTCAGCACCACTAAGCACGCATTTGATCTCGATGGAGACGGTAAAACCGAAAACATTTCGTTTGCGACGGGCGGCAGCGGTTTTCTCGCGTTTGACAAAAACGGCGACGGCACCATCAATGACGGAAACGAGCTTTTCGGGCCTTCGAGCGGCAACGGATTTGCGGAGCTGCGCGCTTTCGACAGCGACAAGAACGGCTGGATTGACGAAGCGGACGAGATATACGGCAAGCTTTCGGTGCTGACCATGACGCAGGACGGACAAAAAACGCTGTTTAAGCTGGGCGATGCCGGCATCGGCGCGATCTACTTAAATGACGTGAGCACACAGTTTGAGATGAAGGATATGACGAATGAGTACGGCGAGATGAAGAGCAGCTCGATTTTCCTCAATGAAGACGGCTCGATGGGTACCATCCATCATATCGATCTTTCGATATAGGCAACACAGCATCACTTTATATACTGTTTAAACTGGCCTTCGTTGTTGAAGGCCTTATTTCTTTTTCTTTGCGATCTGACCAAAAGTATATATAATCAATAACAAAGAAACACGAATTGTTGGGAGGCTGGGATGGCGAGAGAAAAAACGGCATTCGTTTGCAGTGAATGCGGCTACCAGTGCGCAAAATGGCTGGGGCAATGCCCGTCGTGCAAGGAATGGAACACGCTGGAGCAAATGGCTGTGGCCGCGCCCGAAAGGGGAACAGTGGCCGCCCCGCCCGGTGAGCAGGCGGTATTGTTGAAGGATGTGTCGATGGAGGACACCGCGCGCTGGTCAACCGGGTACGGTGAGCTCGACCGCGTGCTCGGCGCGGGCGTGGTGGAGGGGTCGGTGGTGCTGGCGGGCGGCGAACCGGGCATCGGCAAATCCACGCTGTTTTTGCAGGTGGCCGATTCTCTGGCACGCAGCGGCAAACGCGTACTGTATATATCCGGCGAGGAGTCGCTGCGGCAGATACGTCTGCGCGCGCAGCGCCTGTCGATCAACAGCGATTTGAGGCTGCTGGCCGAAACCGAGGTGAACAGCTGCATCACGCGCATTCGCGAGAACGCCCCCGATTTTGTGGTGGTGGATTCGATACAGACGATGTATTCCTCGCGCCTTGGGCCTGCGGCGGGCAGCCTGAGCCAGATTAAGGAGTGCGCCGCTTTGCTTACGCGCGAAGCCAAAACAAGCGGGACGGCGATATTCATCATCGGTCATGTCACCAAAGAAGGGGCGATTGCGGGCCCGCGCGTGGTGGAGCACATGGTGGATACCGTGCTGTATTTCGAAGGCGAGCGCCAGGGGACCTTCCGTATACTGCGCGCCGTGAAAAACCGCTTTGGCTCCACCAACGAAATCGGTGTGTTTGATATGCGCGACGACGGCATGCACGAGGTGGAGAACCCCTCGGGGCTGCTGCTCGGTGAGCGCGCGAAGGAGGCCTCAGGCTCGTGTGTGTACCCGGCGATTGAAGGCACAAGGCCGGTGCTGCTCGAACTGCAGGCGCTTGTGAGCCTCACATCGTTTCAGATGCCGCGCAGAATGGCGGCGGGGCTTGATTTTGGGCGTATGGCGCTGATGGTGGCCGTGCTGGAAAAGCGCATGGGGCTAAAGCTATATAATCAGGATGTTTATCTCAACGTGGCAGGCGGCATGAAGCTGAACCAGCCCGCGGCAGACCTTGCGATGGCGGCGAGTATCGTCTCGAGCTTTCGCGATGCGCCGATCAGCGACGCGGTGGCGATGGGCGAGGTGGGGCTGACGGGCGAGGTGCGCGCGGTGGGGCAGGTGGAAAAGCGGCTGATAGAAAGCAGCAAGATGGGCTTTAAAAAAGCTGTGATACCAAAATCGAATCTCGCGGGGCTTAAAGCACCCGCAGGTATCGAGGTGATCGGGGTGCGTCATGTTTTTGATGCCTTGGAAATTCTGATTTAACCGAAGCAAACATAAACATAGCACATATGAAAAACGAAAAACATCAAAAATTAATGTGCTGGAGCCTTATCGGCATCGTCGTGATTTTTCTGATTGCCGGGCTGTGGCATTTTCTTTATGTATGGCTGCCGGGGCCTCTCACAGCTGTGCTGAGCCCCGTTAACGAAAGCCCATGGGAGCATGTTAAGCTGTTTTTTATGCCGGTGCTGATATACTTTATTATCGGCCGGTTAACCGTGGGCAAGGCGTATCCGAATTTCACATTTGCACACGCCGCCGTGCTGCCGCTTATGCCTTTGCTGATGCTCGGTCTTTACTTTCTGAGCCGTGCGATCGGCATCGGTTCTCTCGCCGTTGACTTGGTGAATACACTCGTTGTGATTGCTGCCGGACTATTGACAGCGTACGGGCTGACGGTATCGGATAAACGAATGGACGGCACAGCATATCGTTTGGCATCGCAGTTGATTGTGCTGGCTTTGCTGATTGTATTCGCTATTTTGACATACTTTCCGCCTCATATACCGATATTTCAGGATTCAAATACATTACAATACGGCATCCCCCTTAAGTAAACCCATTTTCAACTTTCAGCAATGTGAATAATCTGTTAAGCATGCCAAAACCCACTGTTTACAAACAAAATTCCTTGGTAGAATAGCTCAAAGATGAATTATGCTTAAACTATTTAATTTTTATAGACGGAGGGACAGGCTCTTATGAGCAAGAAAAAGAAGTCGAAAAAGAGAATTGTGATACTTGTGGTCGTCCTCGTGGTTGCGGCGCTCGGTGTATTCGGGTATATGCAGATGCGCGCCAAGCAGGCCGAGCAGGCCAAGACAACGTATGACATTGTGGATGTGACCAAAGGCACGATAGAGGTGAAGGTGAAGGGTGCCGGAACCGTGGAGCCGCTGGACGACAACACCGTTTATGCGGATGCGGCCGCCAAGGTGACGGAGGTGCTTTTTGAAAACGGCGATACCGTGAGTGCGGGCGACGTGGTTGCGGTGATGCAGAGCGATGCGCTCGAATCACAAAAGAGCAGCCTTGAGCAGCAGATTGACGAAACAGATATGTCGATATTGACCGCGCGGTCTACCACGGGCAGCAAATCGGTGATGTCGCCGGTGAAGGGTGTTGTGAAAGCTGTATTCGCCAAGGAAGGCGATACGGTGGATGCGGTTGTGAAGCGGGACGGCGCGCTGGCTGTGATCTGCCCGGATGAGCTGATGAAGACGGAAATATCATACAAGAACACGCTTGTTCCCGGCGATGCCGTTAAGGTGACAATCGGGGCGGCCAGTGCCGACGGTGTGGTGGTGAGCGTTTCGGGCGGCAAGGCTGTTGTGCAGTTTACCGATGATGGTTTTGCGATCGGCGACAGTGCGGTGGTGACGGACGCAAACGGCGGTGAAATCGGCAGCGGACCGGTGACCGTGGCGAACCCGGTGTATGTATCGGCCAAGGGCGGCACGGTGGACGATGTGCGCGTGGAAGCGGGCGATGATATCTCGCGCGGCGGCAAAGTGATGACGCTCGAGGGAGACATACTCTCCAGCACGTTGTATTCGCTGTTAGAGCAGCGTGAGAGCCTTCAAGATGATTTGGACGATGTGTTGGCCGATATCGACAACTTAAGCGTAAAAGCGGGCACAGACGGCGTGGTTACGGGGCTGGCGCTGAAGGCCGGGCAGCCTGTTCAGGAGGGCACGGCGCTGTTCACGATTCAGAACGCGGGCGCGGTGAAGATCGATGTGGAGATTGACGAGCTGGATATCGCGTCGATAGAAACGGGCGATGACGCGACGGTGACATTTGACGCGCTGCCTGAGAAAACCTACAAAGCGAATATATTGAAGATCAACCCGGTTGGCACGGCGCAGAACAACGTAACCAAATACACTGTTACGCTGGCGCTCGATAACGCCGAGGGCGTGATGCTCGGCATGAGCGCGGATGTGCAGATTGTTTCCGAGCAAGCGCAGGATGTGCTGCTGATTCCCGTGGAAGCCATACAAACGATCAACGGTGAAAAGTTTGTGGTGTTTGAAGGCGATATCAACAAAGATCTCGATTATACGCCGGCCACGCATAAAGTGGTGACGGGCATTACCGACGGCGTCAGTATTGAAGTGACAGAAGGCCTGAATGAGGGTGACCGTGTGGCGGTGCCTCGGGTGAAAGAAGTCAGCCTGCAGGAGCGTATGTGGAGCAGCAATGGCATGAACGGCGGCAACAGATTCAATGGCGGCGGCGGCCCGGCACCGAATCCTCCGGCGCAATAAGGGGCGCGGCTATGATTGAACTGCGCAATGTTAAAAAAACATATCAGATGGGTGAGGCACAGGTGCACGCGCTCGATGATGTGTCGCTGACGATTCAAAACGGCGAATTCGTCGCGGTGATCGGGCCTTCGGGCAGCGGCAAATCGACGCTGATGAATATCATCGGCTGCCTCGACCTCGCGGATGAGGGCGAGTATCGGCTGAACGGCCAACTGATAGACGACTACACCGAGCGTCAGCTCGGCGAGATCAGAAACAAGGAGATCGGTTTTATTTTTCAGCAGTTTAACCTGCTGAGCAAGCTCACGGCTTATGAGAACGTGGAGCTACCGCTGATTTATCAGGGGCTGCCGATGTCCGAACGCAAGAAACGCGTAACGGATTCGCTTGCGAAGGTGGGGCTGGCAGACCGTATGGCCCATAAGCCAACCGAGCTTTCGGGCGGGCAGCAGCAGCGCGTGGCCATCGCGCGGGCGCTTTCCACGCACCCCACGCTGATACTTGCGGACGAACCGACGGGCAACCTTGATTCGCAATCGGGCAAAGAGATTATGAGTATGCTGATGAGCCTGCACCGCGAGGGGCGCGGCATACTGCTGATTACGCACGACAACGACGTGGCAAAGCTCGCGAGCCGCAGGCTGCACTTCCGCGACGGACGCGTTGTGCTTGATGAGAGCGGAGGTGAAGGCGCATGAAGTTCTCACAGGCTCTGAAAATGGCGTTTGTGGCGCTTAAGGGCAACAAGATGCGCTCGTTCCTCACGATGCTCGGCATCATCATCGGCGTGATTGCCGTAACGCTGCTGATATCCGTGGTGCAGGGCGCAACAGGCGAGATTACCGGGCAGATTGAGAGCCTTGGGTCGAACCTGCTACAGGTTTCGATGACGGGACAGGACCCGAGCTACCTGACCATGGCCGATTTGAACCGACTCAAGGAAGACCCGAATATTTACGGGGTGACAGGCATCGTCTCGCGCACGGTGAATGTAACGGCGGGCGTGAAGGACGAAGATTACAAGGTGGAAGGCGTCACGAGCAGCTATCAGCAGATTACGGGCCAGAATATCGACTATGGCCGGTTCATCTGCGATGTGGACGTGGAGTCGCACAGTTACAATGCCGTGGTGGGCACGGATGTGGCGGATGAGCTTTTCGGCACCAAGGATTGCATCGGCAATACGCTGGAGATACAAGGGTTCGATTTTACCGTGGTAGGGCTGCTGGAGCCGAGCGATACGATGCTGGCCAATAAGGACACGACGATTATCATTCCGCTGACGACGGCGCAGCGGCTGTTTACCGACAAGGAGTTTGATACGCTGTATGTGTCGGCAACGTCGCCGGATACGGTGGACGCGGCGGAGGATGCGACGGATGACTTTTTAACGCGTGAGCTCGGCAGCGAAGATGATTATATCATCATCAATCAAAGTGCGATTATCGATGTGATGAATGATGTGATGGGCATCATGACGATATTGCTTTCGGGTATAGCCGCGATATCGCTGCTGGTGGGCGGTATCGGGATTATGAACATCATGCTGGTGTCGGTGACGGAGCGCACGCGCGAAATCGGTATCCGCAAGGCGATTGGCGCACAGCGTACGGATATACTGCTGCAGTTTCTCATTGAGGCGGTGGTGCTGTCGGTTTCGGGCGGTATCATCGGCATTGGGTTAAGTTATGTGGGCTTGCAGATTATCGGCACGGCGATGGAGATATCGATGGGCATGTCGGCGGGGACGATTGTGCTGGCACTCGGGTTCTCGGCGTTTGTGGGTGTGGTGTTTGGCATCTACCCCGCGAACAAGGCCGCGACATTAAAGCCGATTGACGCGCTGAGATACGAATAGGACGATTGAATCAACGAACGGGTTGGGACGATGTGCTCCGACCCGTTTTTTCTTGCCCGAAGTATATAAGATTGGTGTTGCGTGCTTTAATGAAGATTGTATTGACAGCCTAACAGTTGTTAGATATAATCTCTCTAACAACTGTTAGAGAGGAAGCCATGGAAGAAGTCACAACCAAAACAAGAATACTGCATGTCGCGCTTGATCTGTTTGCCAAAGAAGGATACACCGCAGTATCAATCCGCGATATCTGCGCGCAGGTGGGCATCAAAGAAAGCACGGTTTATTACCACTTCAAGAACAAACGCGCCATTTTTGATGAACTGTCTCAAACGTTTGAGAGAACAGCCCAGACGATGATGGACCTCCTCGATCAGGAGATGAACGGTGTTGATAGAATTGAAAACACCGCGTTTCATATGGTTTGCGATGTTTTTTTCGAGAATTACCTGATGGATGGCTTCTGCAACCGATTTATCCGTTTGATATCGCTTGAACAATTGAACAACGCAGAGGTGCTGGCGCTTTATACCAAATGGATGTTTGACGAACCGCTTCGGTTTCAAAGCCGAATATTCTCTCGCATGATAGCCGCCGGAATTATGCCGTCCGCAAACAGCGATTACATCGCAATCAAATATTATGCGCCGATCTATCTCTATACACAGCGCTACCTATTGAGCGGAGAGCTGACAGAGCAGAAGAAGTCGGATTTTCGCTCGGAAGCGAACAGACATATCGTCAATTTTTTTAAGGAATGCGGGGTAAGGTAAAGTGTCAAACATTGTGGTGACGGGTGCTAATCAGGGGATCGGCTATTACATGGCTGAAAAATTACTGGAGGACGGGCATTCTGTGGCCGTGCTTGATCTGTATACGGCGAATTTACAACCATTGAGGGAAAAATATGCGGAAAGGCTGCTCGCGTTTGTGTGTGACATGCGCGATACCAAAAGCGTTGAAAAAAGTGTCGCCGAGATTGCGCAGGCTTTTGGGACAATCGATATCGCCGTTCACAACGCGTGCCTATGCACGTTTACGCCTGCTTCTGAGACGCCGGAAGAGGTGTATCACGATGTGTTTGATGTGAATTATTTTGGCGCGCTGCGGCTCGCAAAGGCCGTTGTCCCCTATATGCAGAAACAACAAAAGGGTAAAGTGATATTCACAAGTTCCGGTGTGGGGGTAATGGGTTTTGTGAATATCAGCCCGTATGCGTCGAGCAAGGGGGCAATTGAGAGCCTTGCAAAGTGCCTTGGTATCGAATACCGAAATGACGGCATCACATTTCATCTGTTTCATCCGCCTCTAACCCGCACGGCCTCGGCCGCACCGTTGCCTGTACCCAAGGAGTTCAAGGCGGACCCCAAGACTGTCGGCAGGGGGCTTGCAAAGCATATCGGCTCGAAAAGATTCATTATCTGCCACAGTTTCATGCAGAAAGTGCAGACGATGATGTGTTACCGGTTCCCGGTCAAGATGGGGCGGTTTATGAGCAAGATGACGGCTGGTTACGCAGCGGAAAGGTAAGAAAGCAGCAAAATCTGATACTGCAAGTTGTGATTTGGATAAACAAATTTTCTGATGACCTCCGCTTGTGCGCCAAATTATGTCGTTTTTCATGATGATTTAGTGTTTATCTGGAACGACCATATCCCTTCGGGATACAGGTATCTGAATTTTTTATCTTTGAATGTAGGGGAGGGTCTTGACCCTCCCGCTTGATTCCGGAATGATATCAACTTGGGAAATTTTCAAACCGTGAGCAGCTTGCTCATAAAATCCTTCGTGCGCTGCTGAGACGGATTCTTAAGCACTTCAGCAGGCGTACCCTGCTCCACCACCACGCCGCCATCCATAAACAGCACCTCGTTCGCCACCTCGCCGGCAAACCCCATCTCGTGCGTCACGACGACCATGGTCATATGCTCGGCCGCGAGCTGCTTCATCACGGCGAGCACCTCGCCTGTCAGCTCCGGGTCCAGCGCGGATGTCGGCTCGTCAAAGCAAAGTATTTCGGGCGTGAGCGCCAGCGCGCGCGCAATGGCCACACGCTGCTGCTGCCCGCCTGAAAGCTCACACGGATAGCTCTTTTCTTTATCCGAAAGCCCCACCTTGCGTAAGAGCTCGCGGCAGTGCGTTTCTATCGCCGCCGGGTTCGCGTTTTCCTCCTGCATCGGTGCCAGCATCAGATTCTGCATCACCGAGAGATGCGGAAACAGATTGAAATCCTGAAACACCATGCCGAGACGCTTGCGCAGCACGCGCTTTTTGCCGGGCTCGGCGATGTGCACCTTGCCGCCTTCCTCGCGGAACAGATACTCGCCGTCGATCTCGAGGCTGCCGCCGTCCACCGATTCCAGCAGATTGATGCAACGCAGGAACGTGCTTTTTCCGGAGCCGGACGGGCCGATGATGGCGATCACATCGCCCTTGTTCACTTCAAGGTCTACACCTTTGAGCACCTCGAGCTTCCCGAATTTCTTTTTGATGTTTGTGGCTTTTAACATAACGGTACCCTACCTGTAATAAGCGAATTTGCGTTCGATAAGCTTAAATAGCTTTGTTAAACCGCCTGTCATCACAAGATAAAACAAAGCGGCGATAACAAGCGGCATGATGGAAAAATCACGCTTCATGGCATCCTTTGCTTCCAGCAACAGCTCTCCGATACCGATAGCGTAAACGAGAGCCGTGTCTTTCACCAGCGTAATGACTTCGTTGCCCATGGGTGGCAGAATGCGCTTAACGACTTGGGGCAGTATGATTTTCGAAAATGTCACTTTGGTTGAAAGGCCAAGCACATGCGCCGCTTCATATTGCCCTTTGGGAATCGACTGTATGCCGCCGCGGTAGATTTCAGCAAAATAGGCCGCGTAGTTGAGTATAAACGCAATAATTGCGGCAAGCAATCTATCGAATGTAAAGCCGAATATGATTGGCAATCCCAAAAAGATAAAAACAACTTGTAATAGTAAAGGTGTACCCCGGAATATAACAATGTACGTTTTCGATATACCGCGAAAAATCCTATTTTTGGATAAGTACATTTGACATATCAACAGACCCAATGGTAAAGCAAATAAAAGCGTGAAGCCCCATACTTCAACGGTGACCACCGTGCCCTTGAGCATTTGCTGCACGACAGACCAGAGTCTGTCCATATCTTCAAAGTAGCTCATGCCATGCTCCCTTCAAAAAGCTTTGCAGGAGGCTCTTGGTAAAAAAGCCGCCTGCAAAACCGGGGCAGACGATTGCCTGCCCCGAAAAAATACATTAACCGCCAATCACAACGTTGTCGCCAAACCACTTCTGAGAGATTTTTGCGGCTGTTCCGTCAGCAATCAGTGCGTTAATCGTTTCCTGAATCTTATCACGGAAGGTTTTATCCTCCAAACGGAAACCAATACCATATTGCTCTTCGCCGAAGGTGTCTTCAAGAACGAGGTAAGCATCCGGATTGTCGGCCAGCACATAGTAACGACCGGTCATTTCGTCCACAACAACGGCGTCCACGCTGCCGTTTTTAAGCTCCATAAGCGCTTCTACGTAGTCAGGGCTTTCGATCAATTGACCGAATGTATCCATCACGTCGGGTTCGGCTTCAATGGCTTCCATGGCACTCGAGTCAACCTGAGCGGCCACCGTTTTACCTGCTAAATCCGCTTTCGACTTGATGCCCGAATCAGCCGCCACAACGATGATCTGCTGGTTGTTCATGTAGGGATCGGAAAACAGCATATTCTCTTTACGCTCATCGGTAATGGTCAGGCCGTTCCAAATCATATCGATGTTGCCGTTTTTGAGTTCCATCTCCTTGAGATCCCAGTTAATCGGCTGGAATACGATTTTCAGGCCAAGGCGCGAGGCAACTTCGTTCGCTAAGTCGATATCAAAACCGACATATTCGCCGTTCTCATCCTTGAAGCCCATGGGCGCAAAGCCGGCATCAAAGCCGAGTACGAACGATCCCTTGCTTTCAACTGTTTGCCAAGAAGCATCAGCCTCTTGTGTCGGTTCTTCAGATGCGGATTCCGAAGGCGCTGCAGATGCTTCTTCCGATGCCGCAGGTGTTTCGGAAACAGCGGCGGATTCTGTTGCTGCGGGAGCGGCACACGCGGCAACGCTGAAAATCAGCGCAAGAGCCAACACGGCTGCCAGTAACTTTTTCATTGGTTATTCCTCCTGTTGAGTATAATAAAATTGTTGTACACAACAAATTATAATTTAGCGCGCTAAAATAGTAAAGAGTTAATTGACGGAATACGTAAGCCATATCAGGGCAAACAGCAAAAACATTGCGCGGGACACTTTTTTGCAGAGCGGCAGCCGTGATATAATGAACCAAAAATGCCGGAGGCGCCTATGCAGCTGAAGCCGGGTGAAAAAATTGAAGACCTGCAAAACGGTTATGTGATCATACAAAACCCCGATTATTTTTCGTTCGGAACCGACGCGGTGCTGCTGGCGGATTTCGCCGACGTTTCGCCGGGGCAGCACGTGGTGGATTTGGGCACCGGCTGCGGCATCATCCCGCTGCTGATGATCGCGCGGCAGCCTGATATCCGCATCACCGGCATCGAGATACAAAGCGGCATCGCGGACATGGCGCAGCGCAGCATTGCAGTGAACAAGCTGAACGACCGCATCAACATCGTCTGCGGCGATTTGAAGGATGCGAGAAAATACGTGCCGCACGGTGTGGATACAGTGGTTTGCAATCCGCCGTATGAAAAGGCGGATGCGGGCAAGGATAACGGCAGCGCGCATGTGAGCATCGCCAAGCGCGAAATCAAATGCACGCTTGATGACGTGGTGGGCGCGGCAGCCAAGCTGTTGCGCACGGGCGGACGGCTGTTTATGATTTACCGCACCGAGCGGTTTGCGGAGCTGATGAGCGTGATGCGGGCCAAGCGGATAGAGCCTAAGCGGATTCGGCCTGTCGCGCCGCAGATTGACAAAGCGCCGAACTTCATGCTGGTGGAAGGCCGCGCGGGCGCGCGTACCGGCGTCAAGTTTGCGCCGACGCTTGCCGTTTATGAGAAGGACGGCACATACACCGAGGAACTGAAGAAAATTTACCGTATCGGGGAGGAAAAACCGTGCTCTATATTGTCGCCACGCCCATAGGGAACCTCGAAGACATCACACTGCGTGCGCTGCGCATCCTCAAGGAAGCGGATTATATAGCGGCGGAAGACACGCGCCATACGCGCAAGCTGCTGAACGCGTACGATATTAAAACACGGTGTGTGAGCTTTCATGAGCACAGCAGTGAGGAAAAACGCGCGTTCATTATTAGTGAGCTGAAAGAGGGGCGCGATATCGCGCTGGTTTCCGACGCGGGCACACCGCTGATTTCCGACCCCGGCGCGCTGCTCGTGAGAGAAGCGGTTGAGCAGGGACTGCCGGTGACATCGGTGCCGGGCCCGTGCGCGGCGATCACCGCCGTGACGCTTTCGGGCATCGGCGGGGCATTTTGTTTCTTTGGCTTTCTCGCCAAAAAGGCGTCAGAGCGCAAGCAGCAGATTGAGCAGCTGGCAGCTTTCACGATGCCGGCAGTGATCTACGAGAGCCCGCACGCGCTGCATGAAACGCTGTGTGCGCTGCGGGAGGCCGCCGGTGCCCAGCGTCACATCGTGGTTGCAAAAGAGCTGACAAAGCTGCATGAGCGTGTTTTCAGCGGCACGCTGGATAGGGCCGCCGCAGAATTTTCCGGCGACATCAAGGGCGAGTATGTGCTTGTGCTTGATCCTGCCGAGGAAATAATCGCTGAGGTCAGCGACAGCGATATAGAAAAGGAAATAGAAAAACTGCTCGCTGCCGGAATGACAAAAAAAGATGCCGCAAAAGCGGCATCCGATAAATTTCGTATCAGTAAGAACAGAGCTTACCGACTGACATTGTAAGTTCGAGACTTACTTAAGGCCGAGCTTGCCCATGCATTCCTGGCAGACTTTTGCGCCCTTAAACTCTGTGACGCCGCTGACGCTTTCACAGAAGATGCACGCCGGCTGATACTTGCCGAGCACGATGTGGCTGTCGTCCACAAAGATCTCGATCGGATCTTTGATGTCGATACCCATGACTCTTCTGAGTTCGATCGGCAGCACGATGCGGCCAAGTGAGTCCACTTTTCTGACGATTCCTGTTGATTTCATTTCTTTCATCTCCCAATTTGATTTAATATAATATAGTTAGTGTTACAATATATCAAAATATAACAAATATAGCGTTCCTATGTCAACCTTTTTTCTTCGGATTTTGAAGCATTAATAAAACGTTCACAATTGAATATATATGATATGAGTATACATGATATGGCTGTTGGGGTAAATAAATGATCAATTATATATGGGCGTTTTTGATTGTTATCGGAACGGTTGTGGGTATTGCAACAGGCCATACGCAAGCTGTGGGAGATGCCGCGGTTGAAGGGGCCAAAGAGGCGGGGCTGTTGTGCATCAGCCTCATCGGTTCATATGCGCTGTGGCTCGGCGTTTTGAATGTCGCCAAGGAAGCGGGGCTTATTGAGTCACTGGCTAAGCGTATGCGCGGTATCATCCGTTGGCTGTTTCCCAACGTACCGCCGAATAGCGAAGCCAGCGGTTATATCACACTCAATATTGTTGCGAACATACTTGGCATGGGCAACGCAGCCACGCCGTTCGGTCTCAAAGCAATGAAAGAGCTGCAGGAACTGAATACCGACAAAAATGTGGCGTCCGACGCGATGTGCATGCTGCTGATCATCAATGCGGCATCCGTACAATTGCTGCCGCTCACGGTGATTGCGCTGCGCAGCGCGGCGGGCAGTGCGGCACCTGCTGAAATCGTATTGACAGCCCTTGTGACCACCGCCACAACAACGGCGTTGGCCATTGTGGTGGGAAAGATATGGCAGAGGATAAGAAAATGTCGTTAATGACCAGTATTTCAGCGCTGTTTGTGCCCGTTTTTATCGCGGCCATCGTGGTTTTCGGGCTGGCGAAAAAGGTGTCTGTTTATGAAGCGTTTGTGCGGGGTGCCAAGCAGGGGTTGACGACTGTGGTGCGCATTTTGCCTTATGTGGTTGGCTTTATCGTTGCGATACAGGTTTTTACCGCGTCGGGCAGCTTTGACTATATCTCGGCAGCCTTATCGCCGCTGCTTAAACCAATAGGCATACCGCCTGAGGTGCTGCCGCTCGCATTGATGCGCCCGTTTTCGGGCAGCGCTTCGATAGGCATGCTGACGGTGATGTTTACGCGCTATGGCCCGGACAGCTTTATTGGCCGGGTGGCAAGCACCATGATGGGATCGTCCGAAACGCTTTTTTACACCACGGCACTGTACTTTGGCAGCGTGGGGATTAAGAAGACGCGCTACACGATTCCGGTGTCATTGATATCCGAACTGTCGGGCCTGATTGCGAGCGTGACAATTTGCAAAATATTTTTTACCTGATTATAAAAAAACAAACCAAATGATAAAAAAACCAACTCAATACCAACGAATATGCAAAAAAAGTGAATAACATTGCATAAAATCAAATAAATGCTTAAATACGCTTAAAAAAAAATTTATTAATTTTTTATTACGAAATATACATATAGACATTCATTATAATTATTGGATGCACAAATGTGCACTTTCCCACTCGCTCATCAGTGCTTCCACCGCTTGTTGCTGTGCGGCGTGGTCTTCCGAAAGGGCAGCGATGCGCGCCGAATCGAGCGATGACGGATCAGCCAGCTGCGCTTCAATGTCTGCCAGCCGCTGCTCGGCGGCCTCAATGCTGCGTTCCAGTGCCGCAATGCGTTTCTTGGCCTCGCGGGCGAGCTGTTCCTTTTCCTTCTCGGCACGCTTTTGTTTGGCGGCGACGGTTTTGGTGACGCCCGGCAGGGTGGTTTCCTGCGGTTCCTTCATTTTATCGAGCGCGGCCAGATAGTCGCTCCAGTTGCCGGTGAACGACGTGAGCGCGCTGTCTTGAAGCGCCAGCACATGCGTGGCAATTTTGTTGATGAAATAGCGGTCGTGGCTCACGAACAGCACCGTGCCGCTAAACTCGCACAGCGCATCCTCCAGCATTTCGCGGCTGTCCATATCGAGGTGGTTGGTCGGTTCATCGAGCAGCAGCAAATTATCCTGCCCGAGCATCAGCTTTAATAGCGAAAGCCGCCCCTTTTCGCCGCCCGAGAGCGCCGAGACGGGCTTGAACACATCGTCCCCAAGGAACAGGAATGACGCGAGTATGTTTCGCAGCTCGCCGTCCGAAAGCCCCGGATAATCGCCGCGCAGCTCTTCGATCACGGTCAGACGTGTGTCGAGGTTTTCCTGCAGCTGGTCGTAATACCCGGCCGATACGCCGGAGCCGACCGATACATCACCGGTTGTGGGCGCAAGCCGCCCGGCGGCGATGCGCAGCAGTGTGGTTTTGCCGATGCCGTTTGGGCCCACCAGCGCGGCGCGCTCACCCTTATAAAGGTGCATGTTCACATTGCAGAATAAAGACGCGGGCGCGTCCGGCCATTGCAGCGCAATGTCTTCCATCACCAGCACGTCGCTGCTGCCGCGTGCGGAGGTGTTTAAGCGCAGTGATATCTTGTCGCGGTCACCCTCGGGCCGGTCGAGCTTCTCCATTTTGTTCAGCAGCGTTTCGCGCGCGTGCATCTTGATAAAATTCTTGCCGCCGCCCGAGTTGCCCCATGCCCGGTATTGCTCAATCACCTTTTTCTGGCGCGCGATCTCGCGCTGGTTGTGCTCATACGCTTTTTGCATCAAACGCCGCTTTTCGTCGCGCTGAGCTACAAACGCCGTGTAGTTGCCGATGTAAATATCCGTAATGCCGCCGTGAAGGTCGGCAATATGTGTGCAGGTTTGGTCAAGGAACCAGCGGTCATGCGAAACGATCAGCACGGCACCCTGCCATGCCTTGAGGTAGCCTTCGAGCCATGTGACCGCGTCGGTATCGAGATGGTTGGTCGGTTCGTCGAGCAGCAGCAGACTTGGCTTTTCGAGCAGCAGCTTTGCCAGCATCAGCCGCGCGCGCTGGCCGCCCGAGAGTGTGCAGACCGCCCGGTCATAAACGTCTTCGCCGAGGCCGAGGCCCTTGAGCACGCCGTTGATCGCGCTTTTGTAGCCGTAGCCGTCTGCCTCTTCAAACGCCTGCGTGGTGCGTTCGTATTCGCGCGAGATGCGCTGCCATGCGAGCTCGTCGCCCGAGGCGTCTTCCATTGCGTGCTCCAGCTCTCTGAGGCGCTGCTCCAGCGCAAAGGCGTGCGCAAACACAGCCAGCATGGTATCCCATACGGATTCCTGCGTGCCTTCGGAGACTTCTTGGCGCAGATAGCCTGCGGTGCTGCCGAGGCTGACTGTGCCCGAATCGGCGGGGATTTCGCCGCAGATGATGCGCAGCAGCGTGGTTTTGCCCGCGCCGTTGGGGCCAACGAGGCCCATGCGCATTTCGTCGGTGAGCGTTAAAGTAACGCCGGTGAGAACCTCATCGGCACCAAAGCTTTTGGCAATGTCTTTTAGAGACAGAGCGATCATGGTATGTCCTCCCGAAAAACTCAAAGCCCATTATAATGGATTTGCGCGCAAAAGAAAAGCGGGGGAGTGGGGCTAACCCTCTTGTGTTGCGAGGTTACAATATTTTCAAGGAATTTGGATAGAAATGTCGAATTAACTTAGGAGAGTATTTTTTATTATTAACTTTAAAGAAATAATGGAATTAGAAAATAAATAAGTGGAATTACAGAATAAAAGAGCAAAAACCCGACAACAAGATGGAGGAGACAAATGAGCAAGCCAAAACAACATCACTTTGTTCCTCAAGCATATTTGAAATTCTTTTCTGAAAAAAATGCCAAAGGTGAATATTATATACATGTATTTGATAAGTCTTTAGAGAAGGAGTTCACCGTAAATATTGCAGACATCGCTAAAAAGAGAAATTTCAACAAAATTGAAAAGGAGCGATTTGTCTTTACAACTCCGAATGAGGATCCTTTATACTATGAATATAAGTATTCTAAGGTATTTGAGAGCAGAATCCCCCAAATAATCAGAAACATCACTTCAATGTGTACTTTGAGCAATTTAGAATTACCTGTATTAACCGATGAGGTAAAAAGAGATATTGCTATGATGATCATTGTACAGCTATTAAGGACACCTCAATCACGTAGGTATACAT
>JAEZIW010000071.1 GCA_023436525.1 Bacillota bacterium
CCGGTGACCTTTATTTACAGACAAGACAAACAGTAAGCAATATCAAGGCTGTGTTGGCCGAGGCAAACGCCTCGCTGAACGACGTGATTAAATTGAATATCTATCTGGTGCAGGGCGTCGACCCGAGAATCGGCCTCAAAGCTTTTCAGGAGGAAGCGGGTAAACTGGATGTCATGCCGCTGATAACGGTTTTGTTTGTCGTCGCATTGGCAAATCCCGCATTTCTATTGGAGATAGACGGCGTTGCTGTTGTAAGCGGGACTTAAAAGGAGGCGGATATGGACTTTTCAAAGCTCAAGAGAGATATCTGCCCGATGCCGGACGACGTTTGGCATCGGCTCAATGAAGAGGGGCTGACGCAGGCCTATCAGCAAAGACCGCCGTATCAGCAAAACGATTACATCGGCTGGATTACGCAGGCAAAAAGAGTTGAAACGCGCAGCAAACGGCTCGAGCAAATGATCGTTGAGCTTCATGACGGGCATCTGTATATGGGCATGGCTTATCGCGGCAATAAGCACTGATTCTAATTTTGTAATGAACGATCAGGGAGGAAAGACAATTGGGATTTTGGGTTTTTATGCTGATCATGGATTTGCTGATCCCTTTGGTGATGATTCTTTTAGGCAAGCTGTTTTCAGTGAGGGTGCCGAAAAAGATCAACTTTTTATATGGCTACCGCACAGCGATGTCGATGAAGAATCAAGAGACATGGATATTTGCGCATAAGCACTGCGGCCGCAATTGTTTTCGCGTGGGGCTTGTGATGCTGCCGCTGTCTGCGATTGCGCTGCTGCTGTTAATCGGGCAGGACACGGAGATAATCGGCCTTTGGGGCGTTGTGATATGCCTGGTGCAAGTGGTGGTGCTGATTCTTGCGATTTTCCCGACGGAACGCGCGCTGAAGCAGACGTTTGATAAAGAAGGGAACTTAAGACAGCCGACGGCTGAGTAAAAACAAAGAGACGCCGAAGAAGCGCCTCAGGGAGGTAAAGGTCTGTTGATTTAGCCTCCTTCCGGCACTTCGTGCCACCTCCCTCTAAGAGGGAGACATGGGTGCTTTCGCAATTGTAACAACGGACATGAATGCGGAAAAGAAGCAAAATTTCTCGAACCGTAGGGGCGTCTATCAGACGCCCGCCAAAAGGTGATTCATAATCGCCCCTATTTTCAAAAGAGCACTCCGTCCTTCATTTGCCGGATTGAAAAAGGCGTCATCACCTCTGATTGCATTGACTGTTCATGCGAACCCTTGGCTCCCTCTGGAGGGAGCTGTCGCCGACAGGCGACTGAGGGAGGCTTTTTAACAAGATTCTGCACATTCACTCCTTCCGTCAAATGCCGGACTTCATCCGCCATTTGCCACCTCCCTCCAGAGGGAGGCATGGGTGCTTCCGCAATTGTAACAACGCACATGAATGCTGAAAAGAAGTAAAATTTTTCGAACCGTAGGGGCGGTGTCTTGACCCGCCCGTGCTATGCTCGTAATGACATAGCGCAAACTCCTTCCGTCAAATGCCAGACTTCATCCCCCATTTGCCACCTCCCTCCAGGAGGGAGGCAAGGGTGCTTCCGCAATTGTAACAACGCACATGAATGCTGAAAAGAAGCAAAATTTCTCGAACCGTAGGGGGCGTCTATCAGACGCCCGCCAAAAGGCGATTAATAATCGCCCCTACTCTTAATGGTCGCCGTTTGGCGACTGAAAGAAGAAAGGCTTACATACAATTTAATCGGCAATCGCGCTGAGCCGTTCCATTGCCTGCTTTTCCTTCTGTGACAGTTCAATGAGAATTTCGGAGGCCTGATCAACCGGTTCTCTGCTTTGTGTTTGCGCCGTCTGCCGAAAAAGAGCAGCCACCTGTGACCACAGCGGCGCGATATCGCAGAACAGCTCATAACCTTCGGCGATTTCATCATAGGCCAGCAGCGCGGCGCACTCTTTAAGAAAATCGCGGTAGAGGTTTCGAAACAGCGCACCGCCCGTTCCGCCCTCCTCCATCAGCATCGCGGCCTGAGAAAACTCCGCTTCGATATTTTGGCCGTGCTCAAACCACTTCTTAATCTCCTTGCCCGCCTTGGCAATCCCTTTGTAAGAGATGTTCGTGATGGGCGGGCTTAAATACGCCTGCGCGTTGCTGCGGATGGCCTGCTTCACCGCCGTCTTCAGATCATAATCCTCGCGGCCTTTGCTGAGTGTATAGCTCAAATTCTTGGACGACATCGGGCCCTTCTCGCTGCGGGCGAGCGCGAGGCTGGCCAGCGTGGTTTTCTGCGGCCGCCCCGTATCCGCCACATAGGCGTATGTGTCGTCGTAGCCGGTTAGCGCGACATAATGCCCCGCGAAATGAATCTTCTCCGTAAAATAATCGAGATGGTAGCAATCGAGCTTGAGCCCGACCGGGACACCGGCGTCGATGTTTGTTTTCGCATTGTCCCATGCCTTTCCGATTGACGCGGTCTCTTTGACATCGAGCTCAAACTGAAGATTTTTCGCGAGGTTTTGCGTGATGCCGTCCTGCTTGATGCGTCCGCCGAAAAACGGCGCGTCCATCGTTTTCATGTTCCAGTAGATAAAGCTTAAGCCCTCACCCAGGCCAAACAGCATCGGCTCAGACAGGCTGATACCGATGGGCGCAAGCAGTGTGCCGGTGGCGGAGGTTTCGCAGTGCACGCCGGGGAACGGCTGAACGTTCAAAATCTTCGATGACATCGTTTAATCCTCGTTATTTGAGCGGAAACATGATTTTGGTCAGCAGCTCGTCATCGCTCACCTCACCCGGCGCGTTGTAATAAAACTCGTAACTGCTGCCTGTGGGCTCGTACCCTTGGGCGGTGACCCATTCGCCGAAGGCTATGTATGTCGGTTCCATTTTCTCATATGCGCCCTTATACATGGCCGTTGCCTGCTTGCCCGCCGGTATCACGCCCGGCTTGATATCGCCCTTTTCGGGGTAGGCTTTGGAGACGGGAAAACCCATTTCCACATCGAGGTCTTCCATGTCCATATTAAAATATGCGGTGTACGGCGCTTCCTTGGGCGTTTCGCCGAGCTCTTGCATGTAGGCGGCAATGGCCGCATACGCCTGGCCGATGATCTGCGGCAGGCTGTTAACGCTTGTGCGCGTGCGCACGGCCAGCACCGGCTGCTCCTTTGCATCGATAATTTGAAACTGTTTGTTCATGTTGTGCCTCCTTAAGGTTTTTCCTGATTGTAGCACAGTGAACCTGACAGCTATATGTCATGTTAGGTGGCGTAGATTTGAGAAATTTCGGCGGCGATTGATTTCAGCGTTTCGCGGATGTGCGGCGGCGAAACCACCTCCACCTGGCTGCCGAAGCTTAAGATGAAGCCGAGCGTTTGGTAATTGTCCGGCAGCGATACCTCAACCGCGAACCGGCCGTCTTCGGCTTGTTCAAGCGGCCACCATTCCGAAATGATTCCTTGCATCTGCGGTGTGAACAGCAGCTGCAAATTCACCATGCCGGTATCGCCCTGCCATTGCGACTGCCCGGCGGCCTGCTCAGGCGGCACCGCGCGCGGCATAAACATGTCGCCGCTGATTTGCAGCTCATGAATGCGCGACAGCTTGAAATAGCGAAAGCTCTCGCGCAGGCTGCACCATGCGTAAAGATACCATTTTTGGCTTTTCAACATCAGCGAATACGGCTCGACGGTGCGTACCGTTTTACCGCCCTGAGAATCGGTATAAGAGAATTGCAGCGTGTTTGAGGTTTCAATCGCCTCGCGAATCAGCGCGCGCTTTTGCCGTGCGGCATCGTCGTCGTGCCACGGCGATAAGTCAATCACAAACTGGCGCATTTTCGTATCAAGGCTATGAAGCTGCGCGGTATTAAGCGTGTTTTTCAGCTTTTCCGTGAGGACCTCTCGGCTGCCTGAGCTGATGGTGCCCTCAAGGCCTTTGAGCGCGGAGAGCACCGCGGCCATTTCGTCGCTATTGAGCACGCTTTTATCGATGCGGTAACCGGGCGCGATGCCGATGCCGCCGCCGCTGCCCTGATAGGTGATGATGGGGATGCCCGCGAGGTTAATCGCGTCGACATCGCGCAGTATGGTGCGCACCGAGACATCGAACTTTTCCGCCAGCTCCTTGGCGGAGACGCGCTCGCGCCGCAGCAGCATCACGATGATGGCGACCAGTCTGTCTGTTTTCACAGGAATACCGTCCTTTGGGTTTATAGCCTTATTATACAAAGACGGAGGGCATTTTTCAAAATCAAAAAAAGTGACGGGGGACTATTGCACAGGGGGTGAAAATGCGTTATAATACGAATCTGTGAAATGAATACGGGGCATTGGCTCAGCTGGTAGAGCGCTGCGTTCGCAATGCAGAGGTCAGCGGTTCGATCCCGCTATGCTCCACCAAAGGCACCGAAGTGATTCGGTGTCTTTTTTTATACGAAACAAAAAGAATTTGTTTAAAAATTGACACTGTAAGAATAGCTGTTATTTTATCTTTCAGGGTCATGTCTTCAAGTTTCGGCTCTGAGTTTCTTTTTTTTCACTGCGATATTTTTTAGATGGGCGGATTGGATTCATTCTTATAAAAACAACATGAATTAATCTCCCTTGATATTGAACATCAAATACTTCGCCCTTTTCTAAAATTATTTTGTTAGGCGTTTGACTATAGTCAAATATAATATAATAACCTTCGTTATAGTTGCTTTTATCCAGATATTCATTTAACTCTGGGAACCCAGATTGATAATATTCATTTCCATTCCAAAGCTTTGTTTCAATGACTATATTCTCTGAGGGTACTGTAATATCATTATTTCCGGCACCTGAACGTGGTTCACAAAATGTTTCTTGTTGAATACATAAAGCAAGTGTACTCCTAAGAGTATCCTCAGATGTCGTGTTTTTTGGAAAACCACGAAAGTTCCCATTTTCCATTTTTCTTTTCAATTCTATTATTGTATCAAAAAATGAAGGAAAATTATAAAAAGATAATTCGTAATTAAGCTTTTTAAATAACCCTTTGCAGAATATAAGGGAGTTAACATCATTCGCTATAAAAAAGTCATTTCGCTTATTAGCAATCTCTTTTAATTTAGCTAGATTCAATGTGTTTAACCTTATATGTTTTTCAACTAGGGAAGCAGTTGATAGTACAAACTCACTACATAATAATTGTGCTGAATTGTTATAACAATAATCGTGAATAATCCTGATAATAGTCTTGGTTTTGTCTTCTTGCATAGCTATAGCCCCGTCAATTTAAAGGCTCGTTCTGCAACTGAATGTTTATAAATACGTTGATTACCGATTACTTCTTTTATTTCAATTAAACCTACTTCACTTAATTTGCTGATTTTTCTCGATATCATCGCGTCGTTCGTATTTAGTATTTTGGCAATTTCTTTTTGAGCTTTAACACCGTCTATTTCTTTATAGATTTTTAGAAGCCATTCATCTGATTCTAGAAGCGAAATATATTCATCGCGAAGTGCTTTATTTGAACGTAGGTTTAATAACTCTATCTTTTCAAGTGCATCAACTTTGTGTTTAATATAATTAACAGCAGTATATAGTTCATCACTTTCGCTCACAATTACACCTCGCTAAAATAACCTTTTTGGAAATTTTGTTTTTGAAGTAGTGACGTATTCTAAAAGCCCAGCTTTTTCCAATGACACAGCAAATAATCTAACCGCTTCAGAAGATGTCCCCACAACCTCACCGATTTCTTTCAAACTTAAGGAACCATCAAACAAATCATACATTTTTTGGCGCTGTTCCGTTGTTAAATACTTGCTTCGTATTTGTTCGTTAAAATCTGCAATCTTATCTTGCGATAGGATGGTGAGCATCTTTCTTATAGCAATAAGCTCTTCAAGTATTTTATCATTTACATCCATTAACTTTCAGCCTCATCTTCATCAATAATACCGGAAATACCATACTCGTCCAAATTGAATGCTGCCTTATAACGCCCGTGTTGTCTAGCAGGCACTACCAGTCCAAGCAATGCCCATTTGTTCCAAAGACGTATTATTGTCGTATGGGAACACTTATTTTTTAAACTAGCCGATACCTCTCTAGTTGATTTTTCACCATCAGATTTTTGGTATATCTCTATTAACTGTTCCGTGTTCAATTCTGCCCTTAATATCCCTATGACATTTTTCCTATTCACAACTTTATACAAAAGCAAAAATTCTTCCAATAGATATGTTAATCTTTCGTCAGCCATTTTAGGTTTCTCCTAATTCTTCATTTGAATAATAAACAGCAATTTTGGATAGTGATTTGCTTATAATACGAGAGTTGCCCTTTGTCTCGAAATTTACCAAGTCTTTATCAACCAATTGTTGGGCAAAAATCTGCAGAGTATTTATTTTACAATTTAGATCGATACTAATTTGTTGCAGTGTTCTTTCTCCATCAAAAGCTTCATACATTTTTCGACGTAAATCAGATGTAAGATAGTCCTTGCTGAATTTTTTTAAAGCTACTGCTTTAACTTGTACTGTTAGAAGCCTTGTCTCTTCCAGTAATTCTTTCAATAGTTTTTCAACAATTTTGCCTTCCATAATAATCCTCCGTACATATTTATGATACGATGAAGCAGAAAGTGTGTCAAGTAATTCAATTATATTTACTTGCAAATAATCGTTTTTATAGCATAACAAATAAGTATTTAGGCTATTTATAAATTGGATAGTAAAATATATTAATAGTAATACAAGTTATCCAAGTTCAGTATGTTTACAAAAAAGTATTTCTGATGGATATATTGTAGTTTTGTAAAATAAATATTGTCTGATAACTTGGAAGTAAATTATTCCTTATTTTAGAGTAAAGTATTTATGAATTAAGTTCATTTACAAAAAGGCAAATTTCGCATATAATAATCTCAACATATATTTTGGGTGAATCTGATCGTGCAAGAAATCAAGCGGAATCTCATGGAATATGAGTTTTCGCTTTTTGTTTGTCTTCAATACCGCATCACGCCGATGATAATACGCCAAACGTATGAAATACTAAAAACGAGAGATACCACAGGAGAGAAAAATGATAGTCAAGTTTAATGAATTAAATCTGTCTTACGAAGTGCAAAAAGCCGTAAAGGATATGGGCTTCGAAGAATCAACGCCGATACAAACCCAAACGATTCCCGCCATCATGCAAGGCAGGGACATTATCGGCCAAGCCCAAACCGGCACCGGCAAAACATGCGCCTTTGCCATTCCGGCCATCGAAATGCTCGATGGCTCCGACGACCTGCAAACGCTGGTTCTGTGCCCCACACGCGAGCTGGCCATCCAAATCGCAGAAGAGTTTCAAAACGTCGCGAAATACAAAGAGCGCGTGAGAATACTGCCGATATACGGCGGTCAGTCGATAGACCGGCAAATCATGGCGCTGAAAAAGCGCCCGCAAATCATCATCGGCACGCCCGGGCGCGTGATGGACCATATGCGTCGCTCCACGCTGAAGCTGAAAAACTTAAAAATGCTGATACTCGATGAAGCGGACGAAATGCTCAGCATGGGCTTTCAGGAAGACCTCGATGTGATATTGCAAAAAACGCCCGACGAAAAACAAACGGTGCTGTTTTCCGCCACCATGTCGAAAAACATATTGGCCATCACAAGGAAGTACCAGAAAGACCCGGAGCACATCAAGGTGCTGCACAAAGAACTCACGGTGCCGGGCATCGACCAATACTATATTGAAGTGCGCGAGCCGTTTAAGCTCGAAATTCTCTCGCGTGTGATCGACGGCAACGACTACAGCATCTCGCTGGTGTTCTGCAACACCAAAAAGCGCGTTGATGAGGTGGCAGCCAGCCTGCAGACGCGCGGCTACACCGCCGAAGCACTGCACGGCGATATGCGCCAAAATGAACGCGATGCGGTGATGGCGCGCTTCCGAAGCGGCGATATCAACGTGCTGGTCGCCACTGATGTGGCGGCGCGCGGTGTCGATGTGGATAACATCGAAGCCGTGTTTAACTACGATATTCCGAACGATGAGGAATACTATGTCCATCGCATCGGAAGAACGGGCCGGGCCGGAAAAGCGGGGGTGGCATATACCTTTGTAAGCGGCAGGGAGCTTTTTAAGCTAAAGGATATCCAGCGCTTCACCAAGAAAAAAATCAACAAGTATGAGCCGCCGACGCTTTTTGATATCGAAGAAGGCCGGATGGGGCGTCTGCTTAAAAAAGTGGTGGATACGATTGAAGACGACAATTATTCTTCGTATGCCACCTACATCGAGCAGATTATGGATGTAATCAATAACAACGACAGCAGCGAAATGAACTTGACCACACTGGATGTTGCCGCCGCTTTGTTTAAAATGGTGCAAACCGCAGAGAAAAAGCCGGTGGTCGTACAAAAACAAAGCCGGGAGCCAAAGCAGCAGCACACGCATTATCGGCAGAGACGATAGGCGCGTGCAAAAATAAGTGTTTGGGCTATTGCAATATTTTGATTTGTTTACAAACAAGCAAATTTCGCATATAATAGTAGAAACATATATTTTGAGTGTCAACCAAGCGAAATCTCATTGAATATGAGTTTTCGCTTTTTATTTTTATTTGGTGAAAGGAAATGAGAATGATTCAAAAGAGTGCGAAGAACAGAGGCAAATACTTTGTTCGGGTGATGCTGAGCAGCGGTAACCGGATGAACCCGATGGGCGATGAGGAATTGGCTGTGTTTTGTCAGTGTGATACGGACGAGCCAACGGCGGCTGACGTGGACAAGATGGGGCTTTTGAGGTGGGTCAGTAACAACCCGTCGTGCAAACGCAACCAGAGCAATGAGCAGTACAGAATCTCCAAGCACGACGACGCGATGTCGGTTATTTTTCTGTCAGACCGCGAAATTGAAGCGTGCCGCAGTGCCAACAGAATTTACTCGTGCTAGGGGGTTGATGCACGGCACTGCTTCTGAGTTCGATATAAAATGACAATAATACCAAATTGGTAAACGGCGTCAAAGATATTCCTTTACATTTGGACTAAGCCGTGTTATTATCTAAAGGTATTCTAAATGTACCGATTGAGTTCACATGTGATGTAAACCATTCTTTTCATTTAATGGCTTACACAACATGTGATTTTTTATTTGTGCAGGATATAATTAATTTAGGAGGTACCACAATGTTTAATGGTACAGTAAAATGGTTTAATGCGGAAAAAGGATTTGGATTTATTTCGAAAGACGAAGGCGGAGATGATTTCTTTGTGCACTTCTCGGCGATCATGACCCAAGGGTATAAATCGCTGAACGAAGGACAGAGAGTCACTTTTGATACGGAGACCGATCCGAAAAACAAGAACAAGTTCAGAGCTGTGAATGTTTGTCTGGCATAGCCTACTGAAAAATGGCCGTCTGCTTCATCGCAGGCGGCTTTTTTATATAAGAAAACGAAAGGCGCTGAGAGTGTCGGTGTTTTATCCTACCGATTCTTTGCGCACATCTGCTTTGCGCACTTCATATAAAGCCAATACACAACCATATAACTTGCAATATAAATCGCCCTGATCGTAAAACCCACCATATAAATTCGGGCATTGGCTCAGCTGGTAGAGCCTGCCGTTCGCAATGCAGAAGTCAGCGGTTCGATCTCGCTATGCTCCACCAAAGGCACTGAAGAAATTCGATGCTTTTTTTGAAACAAATGACTTAGACATTGACACCGGCATCTTCAGTATTGGCTTTATCCTTCATTAAAGCAAAAACAGCAGCCAGTACAAAGCAAATTAACACCAGAATTTGAAGATTTAAAACAGCAGCCAGTATAAAGAGTACTCCCGATAGTATTCTTTTTCTTTTAACAAAAATAGCCGCTATTATACCTAATATAGCACCAACAACAGCCAGTATCGGCCAGAGATAAACAAAGCTGAAAACAAACTCATTTAAAAATGAAGGAGTTGCAATAATGGTAACATTAAAAAGAATCGACAATCCGGAACCGATATAACCAAGGGCTATGCTTGCTGTTTTCATTATGAGCTCCTTTAAAATGAATATATGCAAATTATACCACAGATAAACTGTATAACAACATTTATTTGGATACGTCTAGCCAAGTAGTAAATACAAATAGACAACGGCAGAATATTATCGCCGAAGAGTCCCGATAAAAAAGCAGAAGCCGCTTAGGCCTCTGCTTTGATGACCGAATGGGTTCAGTTTTGATTTAGTTATAATTACTGTAATCGAACTTACTGACACCGCCTTCTGCGTAAACGTCAAGGTCTAAGTAAGAGCCATTGTCACTCGTATATGACAAAACCTTGTATCCCCTCTCTGAGTCATAAACTTCATTTGGTTTCCCATAGGCTGCGATAACCTGCTCCTCTGTGCTGCCCCAGGTAATGCCCTTCGCAAGCTGCATGCTGGGATATGACGCGACAGGGTCAAAGCCGTGCCTGGTATTGCAGCTTAAAGACCATATGTTGCATTCCGTAATGTCGGCCGCAGCGTCTCCGGAATTGATAAAGCCAACGGTAACGTCTAATTTTTCGTCGTAATTGGTGTTGGTCAGCTTAATCGTGGAATATGTTTTGTCTCCCTTGTTCATAACATAGCCATCTTCATAGCCGTAGTCGGCCAGGTTAAACGTCCAGCCAGCTTCGGCCAAGGTGCTGTAGGCTAAGGGAAGCGTATATACAACGCCGTCAAACAGGATCTGTCCGTCCCACCAGTTTTCAGACATCGCACCCGCGTCAACAACCGGCTGCGCAGCGCTCGGAGCGGGTGGTGCGGCCGGTTCTTCCGATTCTTCGGGTTCGGTTTGCTCGGGTGTTTCGGCCGGTTCGGTTGCACTCTCCTCCTCAACAGAAACAGACGCAAGGCTGGTTTCAGCAGCAGCGGGCTTTTCCCCGCATCCGATGAGCATCATCGTAGCTAAGAGCACCATCATTGCAGCAACAATCAGTTTTTTCCAATCCATGCTATTAACTCGCTTTCTTATAGAATAATAATTACCATGTCGAATCGCGGCAAAAAAGACTTGGTGTGACATTTCGACAAATCGTTTAAAAGTATATATTTATTATATAATAATGTCAAATAAAAGTAAAATAGCGCCTAAAAAGGCTCGTGATAAAAAACTTCACAGATTGCGCCAGAATATGACCTTCTCAAAAACGCTTATTGCTGTTTCTGCTGCCAAATAAATGGTATAATAGAGAAAACACTTGTTGGAGCATTTATGAATTTAAACGACATTTTGCCCATCATTGTGCCGGCATTTTTGCTGCAGATGTTCATACAGGTTTATTTTATCAAGCATTGCTGGGAAAACCCGGCGCTGTCGCAAAAACGCAAAGCCGTATACATCATCGCTATAGC